>CAJUNQ010000043.1 GCA_910587835.1 uncultured Oscillospiraceae bacterium
AACGCCGTCTTTTTACCCAGAAGGGTCCCTTTCTGCGTCAAAAATCCTCGCCAATCGGAAGATTGCCTTGCGGTTTTTTCCTTGAAATGAACCCCTTCTGGGTAAAAATTCGTCATTCCCTCTATTTTCAAACAAGCCCTAAAGGATATTGCGCCTTGTCAGAGTTGCGCGCCTGGCACAAGTGATAGCGGTACAGGGTCTCAGGGTTTTTCGCCGCTGTCCGAGTCCTCCCGCATGGCCTCCAGCATGCTCCGCAAAAACCGGGGATAGGGCACGCCCATGCGGCCCAGGTTTTCCAGCACCGAGAGGCCCTCGTTGGCAATAAAGAAAAAGCAGAGGGTGGTGCGGATGAAGCCGCTGCCTGTGGCCTGGTCCAGCAGAGCGGCCAGCAGCACCAGCAGGAGAATGGCGCATTTGCGGGCAATCCCCAGAAAACCCGCCTGGCTGGACAGGGCCCCGCCCTTGGTTTTGGGGGAGTTTTTGAACAGGGCGGCCACCAGTGTGCCGGTGGCGTAGTCGGCGGCCATAAAGCCCAGCAGGACCTGCAGGGTCATGTCCCAGCCGCCCAGGGCCTGGGTGAGGGCCGCGCCCGCTGTGGACAGGGCCGCGAGAATGGTGGTTTTGGTGAAAAAGCTTTGGTTCATGGGGGTTCCTCCTTGGATGATGAAAGATGGTTTGGGTTGTTGTTTGGCTTTGCTTGAGCTGGGCGGATTGGCTGGGAACAGGCCGCGATGTTGTTTCAGCGCGTAATGCTTACGGCCCACTGGCTCTCTCCCGGGGCCTCCCCTGCGCCCCGGACATAGTAGGCAATGGCCAGGGCCATCACGCAGTCGTCATGGGCGCCTGCCTGGGCCTCCGCCCGGCCCCGGCTGCTGCGGACAAAGCTCAGCATCTCCCGCAGAGTCTCCCGGTCATGGAGCCACTCTGTGTGCTCCCGCACCACCTCTACCAGTCCGGCCAGAATCACCGGCCGGGTGGAGGCTGTGGTTAAAAAGCCCAGCCCCAGCCGGCCGGCTTCCCCCCTGCCCCGCACATACTGGTTGGGGTAGCCCAGCCGTTCCAGCTCCCGCAGGGGGTAGCCGGAGAAGTTGGCCTCTACCGCCAGCAGCGCCCAGTTGTACCACCGGCCCAGGCAGTACATTTGCCGGGCGTACTGGTCCTCGTCCATGCGGCCCCGCAGGGTGCAGACCTGCTCTCCTGTGCGGCGGTTGACAACCTGGCCTACAAAGTAGTCGGAGCCCTCCCCTGCGGTGTCGCCGCCCACCACATAGCTCTCTCCCGGCTCCGGCTCCCGGTACACGCTGACAAATCCGTCCTCTCTTTTGCCCGGCCCGCCGGGCTCCTCCCCGGGCAGGAAGTCCCCCCGGTACAGAGGGCCGGTAAGCCCGCCCAGCCGGGCCGACACCTTTTGGGCGTGGAAAACGCTTTGCCCCAGCACGCCCCACTCCCCCAGACAGTAGACCTGGTAGTAATAGGGGTCGCTCTCCCGGTAGCTCTCCAGGGTCCGGCCATAGTCCGGGTCCAGAAAACGGTTGTCCCGGTAGGTGGTTTTTATCACTGCGGCCTGCTCCTCCCGCCTGTCGAAAAACCGGGCCTTCAGCCAATGTACCGTAGACACCGGGTTGAAGGTGACGGTCAGCTGCTTGTGGGAGCCCCGGCCTCTCAGCCGCAGGTCCAGCTGGTTGAACTGGGCCTCGGTGAGCTCTGAGGCCTCCTCTACCCACACGTCTGTGAGCTCGCCCTTGGGGAAGGTGACGGATTTCAGCTTTTCCGGGTCATCCAGGCCCTTGAAGATGACGCTGTTGCCATTCAGGCAGGTGATGCGCAGCTCGCCCTGGGCAAAGCGGAACAGACTGCCCAGCCCCCACCGGTTGATCACCTGCCGGAACAGGGCAAAGGTGGAGTCCCGGTGGGTTGCCGCCACAGCCCGGGCCGCCAGCACATTGCACAGGGGGCGTTCCAGCAGCCGCACCACCAGCCGCTGGGCCGCAAACACCGACTTCCCGCTGCCCGCTCCCCCATACAGCACCACATACCGGTGGCTGTCCTCTCGCAGAAGGGGCAGGTACACCGGGTTAAAGGCCCTGGGGGGAATATAGACCCTCAAGGCGTTCCCTCCTCTCCCGGCTCCTCCACCAGCACCCGGATCTCCTCCGGCGGGGGCTGGGCGGCTTTTTCGGCGTAGCCAAAGCCGTTTTGCAGAATAAACTTGGCGCTGGCC
This sequence comes from uncultured Oscillospiraceae bacterium, assembly GCA_910587835.1. Lineage (GTDB taxonomy): Bacteria > Bacillota > Clostridia > Oscillospirales > Acutalibacteraceae > Acutalibacter. The sequence continues at coordinate 2,222 of CAJUNQ010000043.1, forward strand.
GCCAGGTCCTTGGTAAAGGCGGATTGCAGGGTGGCCTCCTCTACCCGGGTGACTGCCCGGCGCAGGACTTCGCCTGCCGGGCCGCTGGCGCTTTGGGCCTGTTCCAGCTCACGGCGGCTGGCAAAGCCCAGGGCCAGGGCCAGGCCCGGCAGAGAGGGGTGGCTGTGCTCCTGCCGGCACCGGCTGAAATAGCCGGCGGCCAGCTGCTCCATTTGTTTTGCGCTGGGTCGCTTCCGCTTTCCCATTCCCTACCCCCTTTCGCGGCGTTGGGCCCGGCGGGTGAATTCCCGGCAGTTGCTCCGCTGTTCCAGATACATGATGTACAGAAGCCGGTTGTCCCGCTGCCACACCTGTTCCTCCTCCGGCCGGGCAGGCCCCCGCTGCTGCCGGGATTGAAGCAGCGCTTGCAGGGTGTCCCGCTCCCGGGCGGCCTCCTGGGCCATGGCCTGATAGTCGGCCGCGCCCCCCTGGCCCCAGCCGGTCATGTTCCATTGCATTTTCATAGGTGATTCGCCCCTTTTTTATCATTTAGTTGTCAATATGACACCTTAATGTTTATTATAGAGGCGTAACGACAATTTGTCAAGCAGTTTCTAAAGATTTGTTGACATTTCGTCAACCAATGGGGTATACTAAGAGCAGGTAAGGGGCCTTTGGCCCATTCTGTTCAGAGCCGGATGAAAGCAAACCCAAGGAGTGACCCCTATGAGCTTCCACGACGCCCTTAAGGCCGCCCGCACTGCTGCCGGCCTCACCCAGTATCAGATGGCCCAGCAGCTGGGCCTGGACAAAACCACCTATAACGGGTATGAGTCTGGCCGCCGCCAGCCTGACCTGCAAAAGCTCCGCCGCATGGTTCAGCTGCTGCAGGTCTCCGCCGACCAGCTGCTGGAAACCGGCGCGCCGGGGGCGGTTTCTCCCCAGGAGCTGGCCTTGCTGCGCAAATACCGGCTGCTGGACCTGCATGGCCGGGAGCTGGCGGAGCTGATTCTGAACAAGGAGTATGAGCGCATGACCCGCCAGGAGCTGACCTTGGAGAGGAACCGCTCGGGGCACATCAGCTATATCAACTGCTATGATCTGGCTGTCAGCGCGGGCACCGGCGAGCCCTGGGTGGACGCTGCCTATAAGACCCGGCTGGAAATCCCCGGGGAGCTGGTGCCGGAACGGGCCCACTTTTGTGTGCGGGTCAATGGCCGCAGCATGGAGCCCGCCTATCGGGACGGGGACATTGTGTTTGTGGAGCGCACCGAGGCTGTGCACGAGGGGGAGACCGGTATCTTCTTTTTGAATGGGGACGGCTATATCAAGCGTTTGGGGCATGGGGAGCTTCTCTCTCTGAACCCGGAGTACGGCCCCATTCCTCTGGCGGAGTTTGACGACTTTCGCTGCCAGGGCAGGGTGCTGGGCAAGCTGCCCTGAGGAGGCTTGCCCTGGCTGGCGTCTGTTTGAAAGCCGGAGAAATGCTGAATTTTTGGCCAGAAGCCTGTGGCGTCAGGGGCCAAAACAAAAAAGGCGGCAGACCTTTTGTCTGCCGCCTTTTGCTTTGGCGAGTCAGTGATTTTGGAGTGGGCTTTCCCCCGCCTGAAGGCTGGCGGGCTAGGTACACAGTTCCCAGCGGATCGCGCCGTTGGGGGCTATGTGTACCAGCAGGCTTTTGCCGTACAGGGGGATGTATTCTCCCTCCGGCAGCTCGCCAAAGGTTTCTGCCGCAGGGGCGTCCTCTGTTGAGAACAGCACGGTCTGCTGCCCGGCGGAGAGGGGGAGCCCGGCCTTTGAGATGGACAGGGCGCAGTCCTCTGCTACATGAAGGGCGATCTGCCGGCCATTTGCTTGCAGCATCAGCCACTCCTCGGAAGGGCGCCAGGCCGCTACCCCGGGCACGACCTCCCAGCCGGTTCCGGTTGGCGCCCGGTGTATGGGTATGTTGGCGCTCTCCAGGTCTTTGCCCGCGTATGCGCCCTGGGGCAGCAGAAGCCGCTGTACCGGGCGGGAGGCCAGCAGGTCTCCCGCCATCTCCCGGGCGGCGGAGTCCCGGACAGGGAGGTACAGGCTGTCCAGCCGGGAAATGTGGGCCCGGGCCAGCAGCCGCTTTGCCCTGCCGCTGGGAAAGCCCCCCAGGGACAGGGCCCCGGCGTGGCCGTCCTTGATGACCAGCACACAGGCAGAGACGCTGTCGCCGCCCATGGCCAGAGTGACGGTACCTGAATGGAGGACGCGGTCCTGCCAGAACACCATGCCGGCAATAAGGAGAAGCGCCAGACAGACGGCCCGTCCCCGGCGGCGGCAGGTAGTGAGCGCAGCCCAGCAGCCGATCAACGCGGCCCCGGCCAGGCCTGCCAGCCATATGCCGCTGTCGAAGCTGACAAAGCCCCCCGGGACGGAGGCGAGGCCCTCTGCCAACCGGAGAATGAGCCGGGCCAGCCACCCGGCGAAAAAGGCAAAGGGCCGGGCCAGGGACTGGGTGAGGGCAAAGGGAGCCAGCGCTGCCAGGGGGATGGAGAGGTAGAGCAGCAAGGTGACCAGGGGCACCAGCAGCAGGTTGGACAGAAGGACCAGGAGGGAGACGCCGCCGAACAGCTCCAGCTGGATGGGCAGGGAGAAGAGCAGGGCGCTGACTGTTACAGCCACTGAGGCCCGCGCCGGCTTTAACGCCCGCCGCAGCCGGGGATGTGGGGCCAGGACGCGGCCAAAGAGCCTCTGCACAGGCCGGTATAGCACAAGAATGCCCGCTGTGGAGGAAGCGGACAGGGCAAACCCCGGGTCGCCCCCGGAAAAGGGCTGAAGCAGGCAGATGACCAGCAGGGCAAAGCCCAGGGACGTCAGCCCGTCGCTGCGCCGGCCCAGGGGCTGGGCCAGCAGGTAGAGGAAGTACATGAGGCCGCTGCGCAGGGCTGACACGGGGAAGCCGATCAGGCACAGGTAGAGAAGGAGAAAGGCCATGCCGAACAGGCTTCTGCCCCAGGGGCCAATGGGGAAACGCCGGACCAGCAGGGCCGTGAACGCCGCCAGAATGGACACATGCAGCCCCGACACTGCCATGACATGGGAGGAGCCGATTTGGGCGAAGTCATCGCGGACGCTGTTGGAGAGGCCGGAACGCTGGCCCAGCAGAATGGCCCGGACCAGCCCCGCCTCCTCCGCCGGCAGAAGCCGGGAGACGGACCGGCCCACTGCCTCCCGGAGCCAGGCCATGAGCCGCCCCGGAGAGTAGACCCACCAGCTGCTGGTCTCTGTGTCGTACCCGGAGAGCCAGGCTCCCAGCACATGCCCCCGGGCCAGCTGTGTGTTCCGGGTGGAGTAGAGCCCGCCCTCCTGAAAGATGTAGAAAACCGCCTGGGCCTTTACCAGCTCGTAGGGCTGGCAGTACAGAGGCTCGCCGCAGGAGAGGCGGATGGGGAAGGCCTCCACCTTTTTGCCGTCCACCGTCCGCACCAGGGCCTCATAGTAGTACCGCCGGTAGCGGTACTCGGGGTAGTCCAGAATCTGCACACTGACCTCTGACTCGGTTCCCGCCAGGCTCTGGACCGGCTCCACCTGAGTCTGCCAGGCATAGCAGTACCGGCCGCACACCAGGGCCCAGACCAGGCAGCAGAACAGGCAGGCTCCGGCTCGGGCTCTGGCCCGGCCCTTTCCCCGGAGCAGGAGCAAAAGGGCCGGAAATGCCAGGACCCCGGCGGCCAGCGCCAGGGTCTGGGAGACAGCGGGGCCCAGCCACGCGGCGGCGGCGGCTCCGGCAAAGGCCGCAAAGCCTGCCACGGCAAGAGGCCGCCGGGGCATTTACTTGAAGAACAGGGGCAGGGGCTCCAGGAAGATAATGTCCTCCCGGTCCTGGGCGTCGCCCTCGGCCAGGACGCAGGCCTTGCCCACCACCTGCCCGCCGATGGTGTGCAGCAGCTCCTCCATGGCGGCCAGGGACTCGCCGGTGGAGATCACATCGTCCACAATCAGGATGCGCTTGGCTTTCAGGTTTTCACAGTCCGCCTTGGAGAGATAGAGCTTCTGCACATGGTCGGTGGTGATGGACTTTACCTCTACATGGATGGGGTCCTCCATATAGGCCTTGACGCCCTTGCGGGCCACCACATAATTGCGGCAGCCGATGCGGGCCAGCTCGTAGGCCAGGGGGATGCCCTTGCTCTCGGCCGTGACGATGACGTCGTGCTCTGGGCATTTGGCCAGCAGGGCCTTGGCCACTGCCTCTGTCACCTCCACATCGCTGAACATGACAAAGCCTGCGATGTCCAGATGCTCGTTGATGGGACAGATGGGCAGCTCCCGCTCACAGCCCGCAATGTTGATTTTGTATGTGCTCATGACGATTCTCCCTTCGTGGTTGTCGTTTGGTTGACGGCTTATTCTGTTATGCCGTCGATATGCCAGGGCTTTACTTCTGTGTTGAAATAGTCCAGCGCGGCTTGGAATTCCTCCTCTGACGCTTCGCTGAGAATGTCAATGGAATATACGGCGGAAAAGGAGGGCGGGGCCATTCTCTCCAACATGCCATCGTGATTCACCCGGATTTTCTGCCCCACCGCCAGCTCGCCGCCGGACGCGGGCCCGTCGCCAGACAGCATGATGACTTGATTGTATTCATCCCCTGTATACAGGTAGAAGGCGGAATGCTCCTCATGCACACTTTCGTATACCAGAATGCCCTCTGTGACCTCCGGGTCCTCGGGGGAATGTGCGCCCAGACCATCGATATGCCAGGGCTTTACCTGGGTGTTAAAGTAGGTCAGGCCCTCTTGTAATTCCTCCCCCGCCGCGCCCAGAATCTCCACAGAATACACCTTATCAAATTGGGGCGGGGCGATTTCCAGCACGGAGCCGTTAAAATTCACCCGAACCTTCTGCCCCACCGCCAGCTCACCGCCGGACGTGGTCACGTCCCCGGCCAGGGTGAGGATGGGCTCATAGTCGGACTTACTGTAAAAATAGAACGTGGAGCCGTGCTGAGATACCAAGACCCCTTCCACAGAGGCCTCCGGCTCTTTCCCACCGCAGGCGGGGAGGGCCACCAGGGCCAGCACAGCCAGGACCCAGAGCAGCCGTTGGCCGGGCCCAGGGCCTTTGCCGGTCATGGCTGGGGCGGGAAGGGGGGCCAGCCCATTTGCTTCCCGCCCAGCAGGTGGAAGTGCAGGTGTTGGACGCTCTGCATACCGTCCGGGCCGCAGTTGTTTACCACCCGGAAGCCCTTTTCCAGGCCCAGCTCCTTAGCCAGCCTGGCCGCCACCTCAAAGATGTGGGCCACCACCCCGCTGTTCTCTGGGGTGAGCTCCGCCGCGGAGGCAATGTGCTCCTTGGGGATGATGAGCACATGGGTGGGGGCCTGGGGGTCCAGGTCCCGGAAGGCAAGGACAGCGCTGTCCTCATAAACCTTGGCGGAGGGGATCTCCCCTGCCGCTATTTTGCAGAAAACACAGTCTGTCATGGTGTTCTTCCTTTCCTAATTACATATTTGAAGTATAGCATAAGTCCTATGATTTTGCAAGAGACTCCTGTCACCCTTTGTAAAATTTCACCGGGGAATCATGGGGCCACTACATATCTTCCCCCTTGCCGGCAAAAACCATTTTACTCTTGACAAGTTTTCTTGTCAGTGGTATGATTAACTTGACAAGAAGACTTGGACGGGAGGTCTCTGCTGTGAGCATGAACAAAGATGAAATTCTGGCAAAAAGCCGGAAGGAGAACCAGTCTGGCGATGAGCGTGCAAAGTATATTGAGGGGAGGGGCGCTGTCTATTCCAGCGCGATTATGATACTTTTATGGGTGCTTCTCACCCGCCTTACCCCTCTGGATGAGGCGGCCAGGTATACCACCGGCCTGCTGGTAATGGCCACCTGCTTTGCCAACTATGCCTATCAGCTGGCCATGAACCGCACCAAAACCAATATTCTGTTTTTGGCGCTGTATCTTACCGGCACACTGCTGTATCTGGCCGGGTTCCTGCGGTTCGCGCTGGGGCTGTTCTGAGCGGGGGCGGAGCATGGACGGCAATCTCATTCTGCGCAACCGCCTGAAAGAGGCCCGGGCCGGGGCCGGGCTCTCCCAGGCCCAGCTGGCTAAGCTGGTGGGCGTGTCCAGGAACACGATCAGCTCCATTGAGACCGGGCAGTTCAACCCTACCGCCAAGCTGGCGCTGGTGCTCTGCATTGCCTTGGACAAAAAATTTGAGGAGCTGTTCTACTTTTCATAGTCTTTCAGAATCCCATAATCAAGAAAGCCAGGGACCTTTCATGTCCCTGGCTTTCTCTTTATTTTCAGCCCAGCTGGATTACCCCAGCTGCTCCTTTACCAGCCCCGGCACTGCTGCCAGGGCCTCGTCCAGCTTGGTCTGGTCCTTGGCTCCGGCCATGGCAAAGTCGGGCTTGCCGCCGCCGTTGCCTCCGGTGAGCTGGGCCACGACCTTGACCAGAGCCCCGGCCTTTAAGCCCTTTGCCTGGGCGGCTTTATTGCAGGCCGCTGCCAGCGAGGCCTTGCCGCCGCTGACCCCTGCAAACACTGCCGCAATGGGCTCCTCCCGCTCCTTGGCCTTGTCGCACAGGGCCCGCAGAGCGTCGCTGCCTGTGCCGGAGAGCAGGGCGTACACTACCTTTACCCCGTCCACGTCTGTGGCGTCCCGGAAGACCCCTTCCAGGTTCATGGAGGCCAGTCTGGCGTTCAGGCTCTCGATCCGCCGGTCCTTCTCCTTCAGCTCCGCTGTCAGCTGCCTGGCCCGGGCGGGGAGCTCCAGGGGGTTCATCACCTTCAATGCCTGGGCGGCCTCCTGCAGGGCGGCAATCTGCCGGCCCAGCTCCAGCAGCACGCTGCTGCCGGTGACGCCCTCAATGCGCCGCACCCCCGCTGCCACGGAGGACTCGGAGATGATTTTGAAAAGGCCCAGCCGGGCGGTGTTGTCCATGTGGGTGCCGCCGCAGAGCTCCATAGAGAAGCCGTCCGCCAGGGAGACCACCCGCACCATGTCCCCGTATTTTTCGCCGAACAGGGCCATGGCCCCCAGCCTTCTGGCCTCATCGATGGGCATTTCGCGGACCTCAACCGGCACGGCCTTCAGTATTTCCAGGTTGACCAGGCCCTCTACCCGGGCCAGCTCCTCGGGGGTGAGGGCGGTGAAGTGGGTGAAGTCGAAGCGCACATGCTCCTCGTTTACCAGCTGGCCGGCCTGCTCCACATGGCTGCCCAGCACCTGGCGCAGAGCGGCCTGCAGCAGGTGGGCGGCAGTGTGGTTGCGCATGGTGTTGAACCGCTGGGCCTCCTCCACCTGGGCGCTGAGCACATCCCCCACATTCAGCGACCCCTCGCTGACCTGGGCCCGGTGGAGGAACACCCCCTCATGCCGGGTGACGTCAATCACGTCTACGGTGAGGCCCTCGGCTTTCAGCTGGCCGCTGTCTCCGGTCTGGCCGCCGCTCTCGCCGTAGAAGGGGGTGCGGTCCAGGACCACGGACACCTCGGCCCCCTCTCCGGCGGTTTCGACCCGCTGGCCGTTCTGGATGATGGCCAGCACCTTGGCCTCGCCGGCAAGCTCGGTATAGCCAATGAACTCGGTGGCGGGCAGGCCGTTGACTGCCCCGCCCTCCCCCTTCCAGGCGTCGGCTCCGGCGTTTTTCCGGGCGGAGCGGGCCCGCTCCTTCTGCTGGCGCATCAGCTCCTGGAAGCGTTCCTCGTCCACCAGCATGCCCCGCTCGGCCAGGATCTCCTTGGTCAGGTCCAGGGGGAAGCCAAAGGTGTCGTTAAGGGTAAAGGCGCTTTCGCCGGAGAACATTTTGCTCTCCGCCTTGTCAATGAACTCGGTGAGCATGGCCATGCCCTGGTCGATGGTGCGCTCGAAGCTCTCCTCTTCATAGGCCATCACCTTGCGGATGGTCTCCCGCTTCTCTTTGAGCTCGGGATAGGCCCCGCCGTTCTCCTCAATCACCGTGTCCACCACATCCTTGAGGAAGGGCCCGCGCACCCCCAGCAGCCGGCCGTGGCGGGCGGCCCGGCGCAGCAGGCGGCGGAGCACATAGCCCCGGCCCTCGTTGGAGGGGAGGACGCCGTCTCCAATCATAAACACTGTAGAGCGGATATGGTCTGTGATGATGCGCAGGGAGACGTCGGTTTTGGGGCTCTGGCCGTACTGGACGCCGGTAATCTCGCTGATTTTCTTCATGATATTCTGGATAGTGTCCACCAGGAACAGGTTGTCCACGTCCTGCATCACGCAGGCCAGGCGCTCCATGCCCAGGCCCGTGTCGATATTCTCCCGCCCCAGGGGGGTGTAGTTGCCTTTGCCGTCGTTATTGAACTGGGTGAACACCAGGTTCCATACCTCCACATAGCGGTCGCACTCACAGCCTACGTCACAGTCGGGCCTGCCGCAGCTGTGCTCCGGGCCCCGGTCGAAGTAGATCTCTGAGCTGGGGCCGCAGGGGCCGCTGCCGTGCTCCCAGAAGTTGTCCTCCTTGCCCATGCGGCGCATATGGCTTTCCGGCACGCCCACCTCTTTTGTCCAGATGTCCCAGGCGTCGTCGTCCTCCTGGTATACGGTGACGTAGAGCTTCTCCTGGGGAATCTCCAGCACCTCTGTAAAGAACTCCCAAGCCCAGGGAATGGCCTCCCGCTTGAAGTAGTCGTTAAAGCTGAAGTTGCCCAGCATCTCGAAGAAGGTGCCGTGCCGGTCGTCGATGCCCACGCTTTCTATGTCCGGGGTGCGGATGCACTTCTGGCAGGTGGTCACCCGAAGCCGGGGCGGGGTGGACTCGCCGGTGAAGAATTTCTTCATGGGGGCCATGCCGGAGTTAATCAGCAGCAGGCTGTTGTCTCCCTGGGGAACCAGGGAGAAGCTGGGCAGCCGCAGGTGGCCCTTGCTCTCAAAAAAGCTCAGATATTTTTCTCTCAGTTCGTTCAGTCCGGTCCATTGCATTGGTATCGTCTCCTTATTTTCCTTATTTGTCGTTTTCTTCACAGAGCAGCCGCGGCTCCTCCGTCCTCCCCCGGCCCGGTCTCTGTAAAAGGCACAGAGGCTTTGCGGTCTTATGATTGCCTGGGACGGCGCTGGTGTAGATTTCTTTTAGCCCAACTATGTGCTCTCTGTTTGAAGCTGTTCTTCCAAAGCTGTCAGGTCCACGGTATACGCTTTGTCGATGAGGATGTATTCCAGCCCGTGGGCCTGGCACTGGCGCAGGTTCTCCTGGTTGTCCTGTATCAACGCCTCTTTGTCCGGCTCTTCCTCCCCTCTCTGTTCCACCACATTGGCGTGGCCGCAGACTGCCTCCCAGTGGGACTCTATATACCGGCGGGACATGACCAGGCACACATAGCGCGTTTGACGGAGGTAGCCCTGGCCCAGCCCCGCCTGCCAGTCAAAGGGGATGTAGCAGCCCTCTATGATCAGGTTCTGGCGGTTCTCGATGGCGGTTTTGGCCATCTCGCGCACAATGGGCCAGAGGTATTCTGTCAGCTGCGGGTCGTCCTGGGGGGTGAGAGAGGTCCGCCCGCTGCGGATGAGGCCCATTTTCAGGTGGTCGATGGAGAGGTAGGGCCAACCATACTTTTCCAGCAGCCGCTGGGCCAGGGCGGTTTTGCCTGTGTGGCTGGCTCCGGCGATCAGCAGCACCATGGCTTAATTCCCCCTTCCATCCCAACGGCCCCGGCGGCGCAGACCGCCCGCCGGCTGTGCGGAAGTCCTGTGTCCGGACGCTTTTCCCATTGCTTCATGGCCTTCCTCCTTCCCCATTACGCAAAACAGGCCTGCCAGTCCCCATTGGGACGGGCAAGCCCGCGGTACCACCCAAATTGCGCCCCACTGCCGGACGCCTGCTTTTCTCCGTTAACGCCTGGTACGCCGCCGCTCCTCGCAGCGGATGCGCAGGGCCGCCCGCCGGGGGACCCACTGGGGAGCGGCCCGCTTTGCCCCTTCAACGGCTTGCACCTGCCGCCGCCTCTCTGCATCCGGGGGAGAAAGCGTCTTCTCCGCGCACATGTTTTACCCATAGTATAGCGCGTTCGGGCGGGTTTGTCAACGGTTTTTCGGGAGGGGCTGTCAGGGGGAGCTTCTCCCTCACCAGTCTCCGCCGGCCAAGCGCTCCGCCAGCTCCCGGAAGATTTGAGACACCTCGTCTCCGTTTGCCGCCGACTCCTTGAGCACGGTGATGCAGTATCTGGGGCCGCTCTCGTCCTCTACAAACCCGCAGTACCAGAAGTGGGACAGCTCCTCGCCCCCCTCGTAGGCCCCGGTTTGGGCGGTGCCGGTTTTGATGCCGCAGCGCACCCCTTCTGGCGCGCCGTTTTTGCCAGTGCCCTGTTTGGCCGCGCCCCGGAGGTAGTCTTGCAGCCGGCGGGCTGTGCTTTGGCTCATGGCCTGGCGGGTCACGTCTGTCACCGGGGTTTGGGGGATGAGCTGGCCGCTGCTGACCAGGCCCTCGATGAGCTTGGGGGAGCGGTATACCCCGCCGGAGGCAATGGCGTTCATCAGGCCGCACAGCTGCACAGGGGTAACGGTCAGGTCTCCCTGGCCAAAGGAGAAGTTTGCCAACGCCCGGGCGTTCTCGAGGGCGCTGCCCTGGGGCAGGCTGCCTGAGGCTGTGAACAGGCCCCGGCCGAACTCCTGCCCGGTGCCCAGGCCCAGATTGTAGGCCAGCCCCAGCACCGGCTGGCCCCCCATGGCCCGGGCCGCGCTGATGAAGTAGCAGTTGCAGGACTGCTCGATGGCAGCGGCCAGGTCTACCCTGCCGTGGGCCTGGCCGTTGTAGCAGTGGAACAGCAGGCCCCCTGCGTTCAGCGCGCCGGTGCACTCAAAATCCTTCAGCAGAGAGCCGCTTTCCAGCTCCGCCGCCGCTGTGACCAGCTTGAACACCGAGCCGGGGGCATAGGCGCAAAAGGCGCGGTTCACCAGGGGGGAGTCCTGGCTCTGGGTGGCCTGGCCCAGCTGGCCGGGGTCAAAGTCCGGCAGGCTGACCAGGGCCCGGATTTTGCAGTCGGGCGCCTCGGTGATGACCACAGCCCCCCGGCCCAGCCGGGCGGAGGCCTGCTCGGCCATCTGCTGCAGCTCCCTGTTCAGGGTGACGGCCACCCCGCCCTGGGCCTCCTCTAAGGTGTCGGCGGTCACCCGCTGGTCGCCGGCAATCACCCGGCCCATGGCGTCTACATGGTAGTAGACAGAGAGCTCCCCCTGGTACAGGGCCAGGACGTCGTTCATGGCCAGCTCCACCCCTGCCGCGCCCTCTCCCTGGCTGTCCAGATAACCCACCACATGGGGGGCGGGCATGTCCTCCTCATACCGCTCCGCCACAGAGAACATGTCCACGCAGGGGTGCTCCACCGGCTTGTCCAGGGTAAGGGCAAAGGGCTTGCCGTCCTCCAGGGCCAGGGCAAGGCGGTCCCGGTAGCGGCCCCCTGTGGCGGTCTCCAGGGCGCCGATGGCCTCGATGGTGGGGGCCACCGCGGCCACCCACTGCTTTTTGCTGCCGGTGAGGGGGCGGAGCATACAGTCGAAAATCGTGCCCCGGGCCTTGGCCACGTCCAGCCGGTAGACGCTCTGCTGGCCTGCCGCAGCCACATACTCCACGTCGCCGGAGACATGGGCAATGGAGTGCCCGGCCAGGGCCAGCAGCAGAGTCAGCAGGAAGAAAAGCCCATAGGCCTTGTATTGGACGGCCCGGCTTTTAGGCCTGCTCCTTTTTTTCTTGTTTTCCCTCATTCCGGCCACCTCCTGAAAAATTTATGATTATTCTGTGATTTTTCCCAAGAGAAATACACATGCTAGGGTCATAAGTTTTTACAGGAGGGGACGCTGTATGGAGTTCAGCCGGACAAAGTTTGGAGTGACCGGAGCGTTGGCCGGCTTGGCCAACGGGCTGTTTGGCTCGGGGGGCGGGCTGTTTTTGGTGCCCCTGCTGGCCGGGTGGGCGGGGCTCCCCCGGCGCAAGGCCTTTGCGGCGTCTGTGGGGGTGATTCTGCCGCTGTCGGCTGTGTCGGCGGCCATTTACTGGTTCAGGGGAGGCCTGGCTCTTGAGGGGGCCTGGCCCTATCTGGCGGGAGGCTTTGTTGGGGGGCTGGTGTCGGGGAGGATCTTCAAGCGGGTGCCCTTGGTGTGGCTGCGCAGGGGCTTTGGACTGTTGATTATCTACGGCGGGCTGCGGGCCCTGCTGCTGGGGTGAGGAGGCTTGTATGGAGGCAATTTCAGGGTTGGCGGTGGGCTTTTTGACTGGGGTGCTCTCTGGGTTTGGAGTGGGGGGCGGCACCCTTTTGCTGCTGTGGCTGACCATGGCCCAGCACATGGACCAGCTGCGGGCCGGAGGCCTGAACCTGGTCTACTTTATTTGCTGTGCCGGGCCGGCCCTTTGGGGGCATATCAAAAACGGGCTGGTGGAGGGGCGGGCGGTATTCTGGTGCGGGGTGGGAGGCGTGCCGGCCTGCGTTGCGGCCTCGCTGCTGGCGGGCGGGCTGGACGCCTCGCTGCTGCGGCGGCTGTTTGGGGCGTTTATTCTGGTGATTGGGGTCAGGGAGCTGTTTTGTAAAAAGGAGGAGGAGCCGGAACAGGACAAGGAAAAGGCGGGCCGCTGACCTGCGGATTGCGCAAGGCCGGCGGACCGCCTTTTTGTGACTTTGGGCTGCGGGGGGCTTGCGCCCTAGAGTCTGTTATAAAACCGGAGAAATGTCGGATTTTTGTCCCAAAACGAGGGCTTTCAAGGAAAAAACCGCAAGAAAGGCTTGCCGCCTTTCGAGGATGTTTGACGCTGAAAGCACCGTTTTGGGGCAAAATAGACGGCGTTTCGGAGTTTTAAAACAGACTCTGGGGGCCGCTCTGTTTATTTGTCCCGGTAGGCACGGTCTGCGGCCAGGGTGCCGGCCAGGGTGGAGACCCCGTCGAACACAAAGCCCACCCCAATAAACACCACCAGGCTCTCCACTGTCTGGAAGGGCCGCAGCACCATGACCGCCCCGAACGCCGCCAGCACCAATGCTGCCGCCAGGGCGGCCCACCACCTTTGGTAGCCCAGGGCTTTCATATCCAATGCCCGCTTTCCTGCCGACACGCTGTCTACCAGCACATACAGCCCCAGCGCCACGGGGATGATGGACACCAGCACCTGGGGCGTCACCAGCAGGAAGAGGCCCAGCAGGCCCAGCACCACGCCCAGGAACAGGTCGAAACGCTGGCTGTAGCCGCCGGCCTCTTGAGAGAGCCGCCGCCAGCTCAGCACCCGGGTGAGCCCATAGCCCAAGGTGACCAGGCCGATGAGCGTGCAGGCCAGCCGCAGGGCTGTGCCGGGGAAGATCATCAGCACCACGCCCAAGGCCGCGTAGAGAACAGAGGTGAGCACCAGACTGTTGCGGATACCTTTTAACATAGCTGTCACTCCTTCAAAGAAATTTTACCATATAGTATTCATCGGCGCAGCTGCCATCGGGATACCGGAGAGCCTGGGGCTTGGCGCCCCAGGACTGAAAGCCGAAGCTTTTGTACATGCTCAGGGCCCGGTTGTTTCCGGCCACCACGTCCAGCTCCACCTGCCGGCAGTTGTGCGCCCGGCACCAGGCAAGGCAGTGCTCCATCATTTTGCCCCCAATGCCCAGGCCCCAATACTCTTGCAGCAGGGCAAAGGCCACCCCTGCCCTGTGCCGGAACCGCTGGCCGGCGCTGACCAGCCCTGCCGAGCAGTTCCCCACCAGTTTGCCCTGGTACTCTGCCACAAACCACTGGTGGTTCGGGTTGCTCTGCATGGCGCGGATCATCTCCGCCTCCTGCTCCACTGTGAAGCTCAGCTCGCCGGGGTTCCGGGCCAGAAACCGGGTTTGGGTATCCGCCGCGGCGATGATTTGGAGCAGCTCCGCCGCGTCCTCTGGCGCGGGAACCCGGATAGTAACTGTTTTGCCGTTTTTTAGCGGGTAGTCCATGGGTATCGCCTCCCTATGTTATTTATGTATGATGGGCCGGTTGTGCAGAGATGAAGCTGGCCAGCTCCGCTGCCAGGTCAAAATGGGTCATATCGTGCTGCGTGCCGGTGAGGCCGTCCCCCTCCGAACGGGGGTCCCACTGGGGGGCGTCCAGCAGGTCGCCGCTGGTGAGGAAGTAATACAGCTCATAGCCCCGGAAATCGCACATGGCCTGCAAGGCGGCGCACTCCATTTCCACGGAGACGCACCCCTCGGCCTTGCGCCTCTGAAAGTTCGTTTCTGTTTCCCGGTAGAAAGCGTCGGTGGTCCAGGTGCCGCCGGTCACATGCGGGATTCCCCGGTCCGCCAGAAACTTCGCCACAACGCCGGCATGGGGAAGGCCGATGTAATCCGCCGGGGCCGCGTAATGGTAGGAGGCGCCCTCGTCCCGGTAGGCCCGGTCGGGGACCATTACCTTGCCGTGGGCGATCTCCCTGTCGAGACAGCCCGCCCCGCCGAACACCACAAACTTTTTCGTATCCACCAGCATGGCCACGCCTTCCAGCAGGCCCACCGCCGCCGGGGCTCCGATCAGCGTTTTATAAAAGGCAAGTGTGCGCCCCTTGTATTCCAGGGAATAGACGGGCGTGGGCCCGCAGGCGTTTCGCTCCTGGGCAAACTCCCGGCAGGGGTAGCGGTTGAGCACATACTGTTCGATTACGTCAGAAAAGGTGACGATGCAGGCGTCGCATTTCAAACGGTCCTCCGCAGGGCGGAGCTGTATGATGGCGGGGGAGTTGGGGTCAAAGGCGTTGGTTATCATAACGGCATTCCTTTCGCGTTGGTATATGTTCCAGGGAGTGTCCGTTTCGGAGAGCTTTTCGTGTTCCCCCCGCCCGTAGGGCGGGGGGAACACAGATGATTATCTCTGCGGTTGGGACACTCCCTATGTTCCATGTGTGGTTGACACAACATGCCAAAAGGAGTACAATAAAGCTGGATACCGGCTGCGGCGGTTAGCAACTCCCTCCGAAAGGAGGTGAGGCGAATGGGGAAAGTAATAGCGCGTATTCTGATTTACATACTTGCAGCGCTATTTTGTGTGTTCGTTTTGTCCCTAAAAGCGCGTTAACCGCCCGGACGCGACCCGAGCGGTTAACCTGACTTTTCTGGTTACTATCGAGGGACGCTAACCGTCACACAGCCGGTATCCCTTTTATGCTTATTATACTCCCGTCCGGGTCCTTTGTCAAGGTTTGCGGCGGGGGTTACTTGTTCTCCCCCCGCAGCTCCACCCGCCGGATTTTGCCGCTGATGGTTTTGGGCAGGTCCTCCCGGAACTCTACAATGCGGGGGTACTTATAGGGCGCGGTGTGCTTTTTTACATAGTTCTGAATCTCTTTTTTCAGCTCGTCGCTGGGCGTTGTGCCCCGGGTCAGCACAATGTCGGCCTTGACCACCTGGCCCCGCACCGGGTCTGGGGCGGCGGTGACAGCGCACTCCAGCACATAGGGCAGTTCCATGATCACGCTCTCGATCTCAAAGGGGCCGATGCGGTAGCCGGAGGACTTGATCACGTCGTCGGTGCGGCCCACATACCAGAAGTAGCCGTCCTCATCCCGCCAGGCCGTGTCGCCGGTGTGGTAGAGGCCGTCGTGCCAGGCCTCCTGGGTCTGGCGCGGGTCCTGGTAGTAGCCGGTGAACAGCCCGCAGGGGACCTTTTTATCGGTGCGGATGACGATTTCTCCGGTTTCGCCCACTGGGGCGGACTTGCCGTTGGGGAGCACCACGTCCACATCATACAGAGGGCTGGGCACGCCCATGGACCCCACCTTGGGGATGGCGCCCACTGGGTTGTAGATGACGCAGGTGGTCTCGGTTTGACCGAAGCCCTCCATGAGCATCAGGCCGGTGGCCCGCTTCCACTGCTCGTAGACCTCCGGGTTCAGGGCCTCGCCGGCGGTGGTGGAGTATTCGATGCCGGAGAGGTCGTATTTTGACAGGTCCTCCTTGATGAAGAACCGGTACATAGTGGGCGGGGCGCAGAAGGTGGTGATGTGGTATTGGGCGAACATGGGCAGAATGTCGTGGGCGTCGAACCGGTCGAAGTCATAGGTGAAGATGGCGGCCTCGCACATCCACTGGCCATAGTATTTGCCCCACATGGCCTTGCCCCAGCCGGTGTCTGAAATGGTGAAGTGCAGGCCGTCGGGGTTGACATTGTGCCAGTAGCGGGCAGTGATATAGTGGCCCAGGGCGTACTGGTAGCTGTGCATGGCGATTTTCGGGTAGCCGGTGGTGCCGGAGGTAAAATACATCAGCATGGGCTCGCTGCCGCAGGGGGAGTCGGGCCTGCGCTCGTACACAGCGGAGTGGGCGGGCAGCTCCTGGTCAAAGTCGTGCCAGCCCATGCTTTGGGCCTTGGAGCTGCTGCCCACCAGAATTTTGACCTGCACGCCGGGGCAGGTTTGAGCGGCCCGGTCCGCCTCTTGGGCGGTTTCGCCGTCGGCAGTGCAGACAATGGCCTTGACCCCTGCGGCTTTGAAGCGGTAGTCGAAGTCGTGCTCCATGAGCTGGTTGGTGGCGGGGATGACCACCGCGCCCATTTTGTGCAGGGCGGTGATCACATACCAGAACTGGTAGTGGCGCTTGAGCACCACCAGCACCTTGTCTCCCCGGCGGATGCCCAGGGACTCCAGGTAGTTGGCGGTTTGGCTTGAGAGGCGGCTGATATCGGAGAAGGTAAACCGGCGCTCGCGCTTCTCACGGTCCACATGGAGCATGGCCAGCTTCTCCGGGGTGCGGCGGGCGATTTCGTCCACCACGTCAAAGGCAAAGTTGAAATTCTCCTGGTTTTTGAACTGGATCTCCTTGAGGATGCCGTTCTCATCCAGAAAGGTGTCGATAAAGGGGTCGGAGACGCTCTCTCGGGGCTTGCGGGCCAGCTTGCGGTCAATGAGGGTCTGGAATTTGTCCTGCTGGGGAGGCAGGTCCTCTGAGCCCTTCATGACCATGGCGTACAGCTGGCAGTCCTGGCCGCCGGTGGCGATCATGCCGTGGGGGGCGCCGGAGTTGTAGTAGATGGAGTCCCCCTCGTAGAGCACCTCGATATGGGAGCCGATTTGGGCCTTCATGGCGCCCTTTATCACAATGTCGAACTCCTGCCCGGCGTGGCTGGCCAGCTTGATGGCCGTGTGCTGCTCGGCCTCGCTGTAGGGCATGGTGACAAAAAAGGGCTCGGCGGTTTTGTCCTTGAACAGGGGGGCCAGATTGAGGTATTTGAACCCATGCCGCCGGGTAATGGGCAGGCCGTCCCCATGGCGGACAATGGTGTAGGTGGACAGGGTGGGGCTGACCCCCCGGATCAGGTCCGTGGGGTCCACGCCAAAGCGTTTGGCGCATTTGTAGATAAAGGTAAAGCTGAAGTCCTGGCCCCCCTCCTCGCAGCGGCGGTACTCCTCCCGGCTGACGCCGGTGCACCTGGCCATTTCCTCCTCTGAGAGGCCGGTAATCTCCCGCATGGTGCGGATGCGCTGGGCCACCTCGGCCAGCTGGGTTTTCAAATCGGTTTTTTCCATTGGGTCGTCCCCCTTTTGGTATGTATAGTCACTAAAATGTAGTATGGACAGCAACACGAAAAATATAGCAGAAGGCCGAAACGCGGGCCGAAAGCATTCCTGACAGCAACACTCAGAAGCGCGAATATGGAGTCCAGAGGGGCTTGCCCCTCTGGCAGGGTCCAGGGGCAGCGCCCCTGGTGGGTCCTTAGGGCGAAGCCCTAAGCCGCCGGAGGCCAAAACATACAAACGCCCTTCATTTTCATTTTCAAAGAAAATGAAAATCCCACCACAAGCCTCCCCTCAATCCCCCACAGCCATATCAAAGCAGATCCTACCATCCTTCTCCCGGATATAGGGCTTGCGGCCCTGGATGTGGGCGTACGCCGGGTAGCGGCACACATTGTTGCGCAGCATGTACATGAGCATGGGGTGCACGGTGACGTCGTGCTCGCTGTGCATGACCATGCCCTTGTGCTTCAGCCATTTCAGCATTTCGGGCAGGTATGGGTCGGTGTAGGGCTTTGCCAGGTCAAAGGGCAGCTCGGAGAGGCACAGCCAGAAGTACCACAGGCAGAACCAGGGGCGCTTTTTCTCCCCATAATGCCGGACAAAATTGTCCAGCCGGCCCTTGATCCACGCCTCCTCCTCCGGCGCGGCCACGGCCAGAAACCGCAGGACCGCCAGGGAGGCGTCAAAGCACTCCCCTACCCCGTCGTCCTCGCAGCCAAAGCAGGTGGTCTTCAGCCGGGCAAGGCTGCCCTCCCGCAGCTCCTCCACCTGGGGCCGGTCGGGAGCCAGCAGGCACAGCAGGCGGAGGATTTCCAGCTCGTAGAGATTGGCGGAGAATATCTGGGTCTTCGGGGTCTGGTTCAGGAGGCTTTTGTATTTTTTGCCCCCATGGTACGGGGGAATGAAGTAGGCCGGGTACATCCGCCGCCCCTCCCGGTCTACATTGCCCGGGCAGCGGACGCCCCGGTAGAAGCGCTCCGCCTCCTCCGGCGGGGTACGGGCTTCCAGCAGGCGGCGGACAATATAGAGCTTCTGGGACAAGGTCAGCTGGCCGTCCTGAATCAGGAAGCGGTTGGCCTTTACAGTCAGCTCGTAGGCGGTCATAGGCTCAGCTCCTCTCTCTTAAAAAATAAAAATCCGTCTCACGGGAAATACTCCCATGAGACGGATTGGCTCCGCGGTACCACTCATTTTGCGCTGTGCCATTTCCTGCCCAGCGCCCACTTCCAGGCTCTAACAAGCCCTGCGCCCTAACGCGGCGTACACGGAGGGCGTCTACCACCGCGGCGCGGCTTCGGACCCTCAGCTCGGAAGAGATAAGCGGAAGCAGCGGCGGGAGCCTGCCTCCCGCGCCTCCGGCGCTCTCCCTGCCGGCTTGCACCTGCCGCCGGCTCTCTGAAAGAGGATTGCGCCCCGCTGTCTTCGTCACAGCAATTCTGTTTTATTCGGTTTGGTATATTATACCTATTATACGCCTGCCGCAGCCGGATGTCAAGCCTTGCCGGAGAAATTTTTCCGGTATTTCTCCCCCTGCCGCCGGTTTTTGGACACAGAACGGCTCTGCTGGCCCCATTTCATCCGCTGGCTGGCCCGGGACTCCCCCGCCAGCTGGCAGTAGCTTTTCCAGCGGTCTTGGGAGAGCTCGCCCCTTTCAATCGCCGCCTGTATGGCGCAGCCGGGCTCGTTTTCGTGCTTGCAGTCCCGAAAGCGGCACTGGCCGAAATACCGCTCCACATCCGGGAAGGCCGCCGACAGGCCCTCGGCCGCGTCCCACATGCCCAGCTCCCGCATACCGGGGGTGTCGATGACCAGCAGCCCGGAGGCCAGCCGCAGCAGCTGCCGGTGGGTGGTGGTGTGCCGCCCCTTGCCGTCCCGCTCCCGGACGCCGCTGGTGGACATGACCTCCTCCCCGGCCAGGCAGTTGACCAGGCTGGACTTGCCCACCCCGGAGGAGCCCAGAAACGCCGCTGTCCGCCCAGGGGTCAGGCAGGCCTGCAGCTGGTCCATGCCGGCGCCGGTTTTCGCGCTTACGGCCAGAACCGGCACGTCTGCTCCGGCAGTCTCTTGGGCTGCGGCCAGCTTTTCGCCGTGGTCGCCGGGCAGGTCGGCCTTGGTGAGCACCACCAGGGGTCTGGCTCCAGAGTTCCAGGCCAGGGTGAGGTAGCGTTCCAGCCGCTTGGGGCTGAAGTCCTCGTTTAAGGACTGCACTGCCACGGCCAGGTCCATGTTTGCCGCCACAGCCTGCTCAACGCCGCGCCAGCCGTCCAGCCGGGAGAAAAAGCTTTTGCGGGGCAGGGTCTCCACCAGCTGCCAGTCTCCCGGGGCGGGCAGGGCCAGCACATAGTCCCCTGTGGTGGGAAAGGACCTGCCGGCCTCAAAAAAGAATTCCTTGGTCTTCAGCCGGGCATACTGCTCGCCCTGCTGGGTTATCAGCTGAAACCGCTCCTTCCACACCGCGGTGACCCGGGCGGGCAGGGCGTTTTCAGGTTGGTTTACTCGGTCTAAAAGCGCTTGGGGAAAGCCCCAATCGGTCAGATTTGTCATGCCATTCCTCCCATCGAATCGTCAGCCTCTTGCGTACCAGGATGTTTTTCATAACACATCACTCCTTTCGATTTGGGGAACGGAAAGACTATACCACAAACAGGCGGAGCTTGTCAAGCCCGCCCGGCCCGCCGGGAGTGTCTAAACCATAGATGATTATCTCTGTGTTCCCCCGCCCGTAGGGCGGGGGAACACGAAAAACGCCTCGGAACGGACACTCGCCGGCCCGCCCTTGCTTGACACGAGGGCGGGATGCTGTACATGATTGGTGATATTGGGTTTACAGCTCTGTGTCTCCGGCCAGACGCTCCACCGGCAGCGCGGCCCGGTAGCGGCGGAGGAAGGCCGCAAAGCCCTCGGTGTCCTGGGGCTGGGGCTGGGCGCAACTGCCCTTTGCCCCGGCAAACACCTGCTCTGCCAGATAGCTCTCCAGGTCCAGCCCGGGGGTCTTCTGGCAGGCCTTGGCGAACATGGCCAGCACGGCCATACCCCAGGGCCCGCCCTCGCCGGCGGTCTCCATCACGGACACCGGCACGCCCAGGGCCCCGGCCATCAGCCGCTGCCCCACCACAGGGGTCTTGAACAGTCCCCCATGGCCCAGAAGCTGGTCAAGGGCAGCGTTCTCCTCCTTCAGCAGCAGGTCCATGCCGATTTTCAGGGGGGCCATGGCCGCGTAGAGCTGGGCCCGCATAAAGCCGCCCAGTCCCAGCGCCTGGCCGGGGACCCGGGTGAGCAGGGGCCGGCCCTGGCTCAGGCCGATGACCGGCTCGCCGGCATAGCAGTTGTAGCTTACCACGCCGCCGCAGTCCGGGGGGCCCTCCAACGCTGCCTGATACAGCAGGTCGTACAGCTGCCCCTTGCTCAGAGAGGCCCCGGCCCGGCCCAGCAGCTGGGCGAAGACCTCCACCCAGGCGTCCAGGTCAGAGGTGCAGGTATTGCAGTGGACCATGGCCACAGGGCGGCCGGTGGGGGTGGCTACCAGGTCCAGCTCAGGGTAGACCTTGGAAAGGGGGCGCTCCAGCACCACCATGGCGAAAATGCTGGTGCCTGCGGACACGTTCCCGGTGCGGGGGGCCACGCTGTTGGTGGCGGTCATGCCGGTGCCCGCGTCGCCCTCAGGGGGGCAGAGCAGGGCCCCGGGCTGCAGAACGCCGGTGGGGTCCAGCAGCTTGGCCCCTGCCGGGGTGAGGGCGCCGGCAGGGGCTCCGGCGGGGAGCACCTGGGGCAGGACCTCCCGGAGCTTCCAGGGCAGGGCCTGGTCCTGGACCAGCCTGTCGAATTGGGCCAGCATATTTTTGTCAAAGTCCAGGGTCTGGCTGTCAATGGGGAACATGCCTGCCGCGTCGCCAACGCCCAGGACCTTTTCGCCGGTGAGCTGCCAATGGACGTACCCGGCCAGGGTGGTCAGGTAGTCCAGCTGCTGTACATGGTCCTCCTTCAGGCGGACGGCCCGGTAGAGATGGGCGATGCTCCATCGCTGGGGGATGTTGAAGCCGAACCGTGCGGTCAGCTCAGCGGCCTCGGCCTCGGTGACAGTATTGCGCCAGGTGCGGAAGGGGCACAGCTGCCGGCCCTCCTTGTCAAAGGGCAGGTAGCCGTGCATCATGGCGGAGACGCCCACTGCCCCCAGGGTGGCAAGCTCCTCGCCGTATGTTTCCTTTACCTCCTTGGCCAGCCTCTGGCAGGCGGTCTGAATGCCGGTCCAGACGTCTTCCAGGCGGTAGCTCCACAGGCCGTTTTCCTGGTGGTTTTCCCAGTCAAAGGCGCCGCTGGCAATGGGCTGGCAGCCGGGGCCGGCCAGGGTGGCCTTGATGCGGGTGGAGCCCAGCTCGATGCCCAGGGCTGTGCCGCCGGTGCGGATGGCCTGGGTGATGGTTGCTTGGTTCATGGGGGAATCCTCCTTTGGGGTGATGGGGTGTTGCTTTGGGGTGGGGTAGTTTTGGGGAGTGTGGGTTTTTAAAATTTTTTGGGGGGCGCGGGTTTCTCTGCGGTTGTTGGGGGTTTCGTTCTGTTTGAGACGGCAGCGAGGGGGCCGCTGGCCTTCCTGCGGTCGACCGCGCTCCGACTTGCCTTCGGCAAGTCGATGGCGGCGCAGTCTTACCCCGGCCCGAACTTGGTCGAGGGAGCAAACTCGTACCTCGCGGCTTTGTTTACTGCGCCGCCTAAGTTCAAGGTCAAGGTCGCGAGACGCTGTCTCGCGCTCTGCAACCTTTGAAAAGGTTGACGAAACTTTTGGTTCGCGCTTGTTTGCTCTGCTTCGCTTTGGGCTTTTTGCCCGCGTTGGGGGGCTTAGATGGCGCGGCTGTACATTACATAACGGCCCAGGGAGCGGACGCCCAGCTCCTTCACAATGGGCTCCTCGTCTCTGTCGTGGAAGTAGTAGAAGCTCTCCATCCCGTCTGCCTTGCCCTGGTTCAGCGCACGGAGCAGCAGCGCCCGGACCGCCTGGGGGTCAAACCTGCCGTCTGCATAGTCCAGGCCGAAGATTTCCAGCATCCCGTCTACATAGACGAAGTAGATGACCGCCACATCCCGGCCGTCCCGTTCCAGCAGGTATAAGTGCCAGCGGTCCAGAGCTTCCCGGAGATGGGCGTTGTCCCAGTACATTTTCCCGTCCCATTGGGCGTGGATGGCGGCGAAGCGGTCAAAATTTTCTTCTGTGATGGGGACGGGCTTCGCGCTCTCGGGCTTTGGCTCGTATTCCTCGAACCTCATCACGCCCACCAGGCTCTCCTCACTCAGGGGCCAGCCCAGCTCGGCCAGGTGGTTGACCGCCCGAGTATTCTGGTCGGAAAAGCCGAAGTGCATGGTAAAGCCTGGGTACCTCTGCCCCAGGTAGTCAATCAGCTCGTCCATGGCCTGCTCGGTTTTGTCCTCGGTGCAGAAGGCCCGGGCGTCCAGATATTTGTCCTCGGGCAGGGCAAAGTAGTGGATATAACCCAGGGCTTTGCCGTTATCCTCAAAGAGCAGGGCCCCTTCGTGCTCCCGCTCATGGGCCAGGGCGGCGGTCTCGTCGAACTCAGCCCGGCTCTTCAGGCCGTCGGCGTAAGTGGGGTAGCCGGAACGGGTCATGTCCAGGGCCAGGCTGTAGGCCCAGTCCAGGTAATTTTTGTAGTTGCTTTGGTTGAGTTCTCTCAGCATAGTCGTTTCCCCTCTTTCTGTTTTCCTTGGAATCATCTCTCACCACGGGAGAGCGGGAATCTTACTCCCCCAGGCCAGACAGCAGAGCGTTGACAACCTCCTCGGTCTTCATGCCCCGGGATCCCTTCACCAGCACGGCGTCGCCGGGGCGGAGCCTGTGGAGCAGCCAGGCCGCGGCCTCGGCGTTGTCTTTTACGCACACTGCCTTGTCCCCGTAGCCCTGGGCGATCAGCCGGCCTAATTCTCCTATGGCCAGCAGCTCCACTGCTTTTTTTCGGGCATAGGCCCCGGTGCTTTGGTGGCCGGCCTGCTCGTAGCTGCCCAGCTCCCGCATACCGGCCAGCACGGCGATTTTTCTCCCGGTCTCGGGCCGGTCCGCCAGCACATTGAGGGCGGACTCCATGGAGTCGGGGCTGGCGTTGTAGGTGTCGTCGATGATGGCGACGCCCCCTGCCTCTTTGATTTGCTGGCGCATGGCAGGCGGCTCGTAGCTGGCAAGGACCCGGGCGGTATCCGCCAGGGGCTGGCCCAGCCAGCTGCCCACTGCCATGGCGGCCAGGGCGTTGCGCACATTGTGCTCTCCCAGCACAGGAAGGGAGACGGTCTGCTCCTGGCCCTCTGGGGAGCAGCAGGTGAAGGTCAGGGAGTCTTTGCCCTCAGCCACCTCTTTGGCCCGCCACTGGCAGTGCGGGGAGAGGCCGAAGGTCACCACCCGGTAGGAGCCGGAGGTGAAGCCGGACAGCAGGTCGTTGTCGCCGTTGACAAACAGGGGGGCTCCCTCTGGGAGGTAATCGGCCATGCGGGCCTTCTCCGCCAGGATGTTCTCACGGGTTCCCATGAATTCCAGATGGGACGTGCCGATGGTGGTGACCACCCCGCAGGTGGGCTTTACCACCCGGGCAATGCGGGCCATTTCGCCGGGCATACTCACCCCCATTTCAATGACTGCGGCTGTGTGCTCCGGCTCGATGCCGCACACGGTGATGGGCACCCCCACCTGACTGTTGGCGTTGCCAGGGGTGCGCCACACCCGGCGGCTGGCGGTCAGCCCCAGAGCGGTCATCTCCTTGGCGGTGGTTTTGCCCACGCTGCCGGTAATGCCCACAATGGGCAGGGTGAACCGCGCCCGGTAGGCTTCGCCTACCTTTTGCAGGGCGGCGCGGCAGTCCTCTACCAGCACCAGGGGGCCGCGGGCCTCCGCCGGGTGGTCGGTAAAGCTGGCGGCTCCGGCGGCAAGGGCGTTGGGGATGAACCGGTGGCCGTCCACGTTCTCGCCCCGGATGGGCACGAACATGGCCCCGGGGCAGGCCTTGCGGCTGTCGGTGACAAAGCCGGTTACCAGGGCAGAGCCGTCGCCGGAGAGCAGCCTGCCGCCGGAGAGCTCTGCGATTTCAGAAACGGTCATTTTCATAAGCTCACCTCTGTATAAAGGATCAGGACAAAAGGGAAGACGGCGGGCCATAGCAAGTGTTTTGAAAATGCTGACGCATCCTTTTCAAACGCTTTTCAGGGGGGCCTGCCGTCTTCTTCGCTATATTTTTCAGTAAGGCTTTTGGGCCATCAGGCAATACCAGCCAATCTCGGAAAAGGGTTTGTCTTCAAACCAGGGGCAGGGCTTGATTTCAAATTGTGTATAGCCCATCCCTTCCAGCTCATCCTTGACCAGACGGAGGGAAAAGGGATGAAGATGCTCCTGGAACTGATTTGTTTTGAAAATTTTGCCATCCTTTTCGTAGCTGTGGAGAATGTTTATGGTGATGGTTCCGTCCTCATGATAGTCCCACACCTGAACATTGCCGATTCTGGTCCCGTCCTGCTGATAGAAGGGCTGAGGGATGATAAACCGCTGCCCGTTCTTTTGGGCCATCTCCCAGTTCCGGCTGTCGAAATAAAGGTAGCCGCCGGGCCTCAGGCACCGGTCCATCTCATGCAGGGTTTTCACCACGTCTTCATTGTCCACATGGGCCAGGGCGCTGCCGGTGCTCATCACGCAGTCAAACCGGCGGTCAAAGCGGGCGGACAGCCCCCGGAAGTCGCAGGGCAAAAGCGGAACCTGGAAGCCCTTTGCCGCTGCCTTCTCCCCGGCCTTTTTCAACATACCCTCGTTCAGGTCTGACCCGGCGATCTGGTAGCCCAGCTCCGCCAGGGGGAAGGTCAGATTGCCGGTGCCAAAGCTGCAGTCCAGAATGCTGTGGACCGCTTTGCCGGCGAACAGCTTTCGATAATGCTCTTTATATGCCTGATTGGCCCTGTCGGTAAAGCGTTCGTCATAGATGTCGGGGTAGTCGTACAGATCAGCCATAGGAAGCCCCTCCTTACGCCAAAGACCCCATGGGGTCCCAGGGCTCCAGGGCGATGGGGGCCTGGTCCAGCTCAGCCCGCTGGGCTTCGGTAAGGTACTTTTTATGTACCACCACCTGGTAGGTGTACTCGGTGAACCAGTCGTCGCTCATCACATAGTAGCCCTCGCTGCCGGCCTCTTTGCCCCAGCTGTTCTCTACCCGCCAGCGGGTGGGCTGGCCGTCCTCGTTCAGGTTTACCCCCTGGAACACCATGGCGTGGGTCATCAGGCTGTCACCGTAGTCCAGGCGCTGGGCCTTGGTCATGCCGAACTCCGTGCCGAACAGCTGGTCGGGCCGCAGCACGTTCAGGTCCATAATGCCGCTGTCCCGGGCGGAGCACTTGCCTACGTCGCAGCCAAACCACACAGGGCTGCCGTCTTGCAGCTGGCGGATGGCCGCGGCCTTCAGGTCCTCAATGGGCAGGTTCAGATATTTGACGGGACGGCCCTCTACAATATTGCCCAGCAGCTTCACGGTAAAGGTTCTGTGATAGGGCTTGTCGGCAGTGGGGGCGTTGATGAGGCTCACATAGTCGGACATGTTCCAGCCCACATATTTCTCGAAGAAGCTTTTGCCGGTGAGGCCGGTCTCCCGGATGAATTTCTTGTCCTTGTCCCGGGCCTCAAAGGTGAAGGTTTTGGGCGGGGCGCCCAGAGCAATGCACAGCATGTTGTAGACGCTGCCCAGCATGGCCTCCTTCTGCTGGCGGAGCTGCTCTACGGTTTTGCCGGCAGCGTGGCCCTCCCGCAGGGTGCAGGCGAACTCCCGGAGCTTGCGGGTCATATAGCCGGTGACCTCCCAGGTGGCGGAGGAGCAGGCGGTCTCGGGCATGGCCTCCTTGGGCGCCACGCCGTATTTCTCCACCAGATTGCACAGCATATCCCACTGACCGCCGTCGTTGAGGGGGGCGCTGAGCAGGTGGGCGATCACCCGGCCGTTGGTGGGCTCGTCCAGGGTATCCAGAATGCTCTCTAAAAAGTAGTTGGACTTTTCCAGCTTGTCGTAGAACAGGGTGTAGTTCTGGCTGAGCTCAAAGGTGTCCAGGTTCAGCTTGCGCATAATATCCACCCGCATGGTGTTCAGGGCGGCGAACATCCAGCACCGGCCTGAGCTCTTTTGGTTGGTAATCTTGCCGGTTTCCAGCTGGACGGAGAACAGATGCCGGTCCTCCCGCTGGACATGGGGGTCGGCAGCGGACTTGTTGACCCCGTTTGCGGTGACGGCCAGCTGGGCCACCCGCTTGGCGGGGTCGGCGGCAAAGTCCTTCTCAAAGGCTTCCAGCTGAGCGGTTTCAATGATTTTTTCCATTTTGGGTTCCTCCGTTTTCTGTGTTTGATTCCCTTATTCCTGTGGGGCAGCCTTTTGAATGGGCACCCACACCTCATAGCGGCTGCCCTGAGGGGTGCGGGCGTTTTCCTTCTCGATGCGAAAAATCAGGGACTCCGGTCCGTCGGCCCTGGCCCAGCCCGCGGGGGGAGCCGCTGTGCCGGCATACTGGTTGCAGCGGCCGTTGTCGGCCGGGCCCACGGCCTCCTCGTTGGTCTCCATCCACTCTGTGGTAACGGCCAGGTAGTCGCCGCTGGGGAAGCGCATCAGGGTATAGCCCTTGGGCGGCTGGTCCACGTCCTTGACAAAGAGGCCCTGGAAATATACCTCTCGGCCCTGCTGGTCGTGAAACCACACATTGATGGGCTTTTCGTCCACCGCGTAGGGCAGAATGGGCTTATAGCCGCCCATCTGGAAGAAATTCTTCCAGATGGCCTCAAAGTCAGAGCTCTGGTCTACGACAGCGGCGTTTCCCAGAAAGCAGAAACCGTCCAGACGGAGCTGGTAGGTGATGATGGGGGGGCGTTCATTTTGCTCTCCTTTCTGACCGCTGTCTATGGGTTGGCCGAATCCAAAAGCTCCCGGATGACCACCCGCTCATCAAAGGGGTATTTGACCCCCTCAATCTCCTGGTAGTCCTCATGACCCTTGCCTGCCAGGACAATGACGTCTCCCTCCTGGGCGTGCTCCAGACACCAGCGGATGGCCTCCCGGCGGTCGGGGATCTCGATATATTGGCCCTCTGTCTTTTTCATGCCCACCTTGATGTCCTCGATAATGTCCAGCACATTCTCAAACCGGGAGTTGTCGGCAGTGATTACCGACAGGTCGGCAAGCCGGCCGCTGGCCTCGCCCATCTCGTAGCGGCGGACCTTGGGCCGGTTGCCCCCTGCCCCGAACAGGCAGATGAGCCGCCGGGGCTTATACTCCCGCAGGGTGGTGAGCAGGCTCTCCATGCTCACGGCGTTGTGGGCGTAGTCCAGCAGCAGGGTGTAGTTTCCGGGCACAGGGACAGGCTCTACCCGCCCCTTGACCCGGACGGAGAAAAGGCCCTGCTTCATGGCCTCCACCGGAATGCCCAGCTGATGGCAGCAGGCAATGGCGGCCAGGGCGTTATAGGCGTTGAACCGGCCCGGAACGCCCACCTGGGCGGTGAAGCTCAGGTCCCCGGCCACGGTGAACGCTACCCCCAGCAGGCCGGGCAGGTTCAGGTGGCGGCAGTTCTCTCCCCGCAGGTCTCCGGCGGCTCCCATGCCGTAGCGGTAGACCCGGCAGGTGCTGTGGGCCAGAAGCTTTTCTACGCTGGGGTCGTCGGCGTTGACCACGCCCACAGGACACATGGAGAACAGCATGGCCTTGCAGGCCAGGTACTCCTCCATGTCCTTGTGCTCTACCCCGCCGATATGGTCCTCGGAAAAGTTGGTGAACACCCCTGCCGCAAAGGGCAGGCCGTACACCCGGCTGTCCTTCAGGCCCACGGAGCTCACCTCCATGACCACATACCGGCAGCCCATGTCCGCCATGCGGCGCAGGTGCTTTTGTACCTCGTAGCTGATGGGGGTGGTGTTGGGCAGGGGGACCGCCTCCTCGCCCACTGCCGCGCCCACGGTGCCGATGATTCCGGTTTTGTACCCCGCGGCCTCGAGAATAGAGCGGATCATGTAGGCGGTGGTGGTTTTGCCCTTGGTGCCGGTAATGCCGATGACCTTCAGGCCATGTCGGGCCGGGTGGCCGAAGAAGGCGGCGCTGAGCAGGCTGAGGGCCTTTTTGGCGTCGGGGACCAGGACCACCTGGGCGCCGGGCGCCTCTACAGGCTCTTGGGCCACAATGGCCACTGCCCCGGCGGCGGCGGCCTGGGCGGCAAAGCGGTGGCCGTCTAAGGCGGCGCCCTTGATGCACACAAACAGGCACCCGGGCTTTGCCTGCCGGGAGTCGTACACAATATCGGTGATCTCCGCCTCCTCACGGCAGGAGAGGTCCAGGGAAGTCAACAGCTTGGAAAGCAGCATACAAGAACCATCCTTTCTATCAGGCTGCCGTCCACAGGGGGACGGCGATCAGATACAGGGCCAGCCAGTAGAGGAGCATCACTGGCTTTTGCCAGAAGTCTGCCAAATGGGAGAGCTCGCTTTTTGCCACCATCATGTCAGAGACGAAAAAGCACAGCGCACCCAGGGCCAGGGGCCAATAGGAGGGGCCCGCCGTGAAGGGCAGCGCCAGCCCCAGGGCCAGAGAGGCCCCCAGCAGCGCCGGGTACAGGCAGAAGGGGACCGTGAGCCTGCCCAGGGTGGGCAGCTCCCTGCGGAAGAGCCAGGCCGCGGCAGCATAGGCCAGCAGCCACAGGGCCAGGCTCAGCCCCCCTGCCGGGGCAAGGCCCCACAGCCACGCCACCAGACACAGGTGGGCTCCGCCGAAGAGCAGCATACCCGGTACAAAGCGGAGCTCCAGCAGGGCGTCTGCCGCTGTGCAGAGCGCAAAGAACCAGAATACCGGGTGAAAAAGGGGATTCCGGCCCCCCAGCCACAGGGCCAGCCCGGCAGAGCCCACGGCCAGAAAGCTGCCGGCGCACTTGGCGACAAGGCTCTCCTTTTTCAGCCCGGCCCGGCGCAGGATAAAATACAGGGCGAACATGGCCCCCCAAAGGGGCAGGGCAAGGGCAGAGTACAGGGCCAGGCTCATGGGGCGGCCTCCTCTCTATGGGTATTCATGCTTCTGTCATTATAAGCCCCTTTTCCGGCGAATGCAAGGGGCAGGAGAAAAAAGGGAGTGTCCTGCCGCGCATTTTATTTGATTCACGTCTGGGCTGCCTTGTAGAGGCGGAGCTACGTGTCCGCCCGTCTCTCCCAGGGCGCCGCTTCTTCCACGGTGCAGGCGGATGATATCCAGTCCTGCATAAAATCAGCGAAAGGGACACTCACGAGAAGAAACTGCAAAGCCCGACCGGAAAGGCCGGGCTTCCTTCGGCATTGTTAACACAGCTCAAAAGAGGTAAAGCCTCTTTTGAACCTGGCAGCGCGGGCTTACCCGCGCTGCCAGGCTTGAAAATCAGTACATGCCGGTTTTCAAGTGTGTTTCCTATATCAGTCCAGGTACATCTCAAGCTCGATTTCGTGGCGCAGGGGGATGCCCTGCTCTCCTGTTTCGGGCAGCTGGGGGTTTGCTCTGCGGGCGTATTCCAGGGAGCCGCGGTAGAATCTGGCCATGTCAAAGCCCCGCTTTTGACAGAAGCCGATGGCGTTCAGGCTGTCGTTGGCAGCCGTTATGACCAGGGTGCGGCAGCGCTGCTCTTTGGCGGCGGCTTTTACCCGGCGGATGAGCTCTGTACCAATGCCCTGGCCCGGCGCAGTGGTGTGCAGGGAGGTGATCTCGCACACGCCAGCCGCCAGGGTATAGGTTGTAAGGCCGACCATTTGACTGCCCGACCAGCAGCCAAAGCCTCCGGCCTGGGTCAGGTCTGTTTTCACGCCCCGGATGACCCGCTCGACGCTGCCCAGACGCTCCCGCAGGAAGGCGTTGGCCTGCTCCCGGTTGCCCTGGTTGATGACCCCGTAGGTCACGGGAAGGGGCTTCTTTTCCTCCGGCTTGCCGGCCGGGGCGGGCTCTGGCTGTGTCGGAACGACCACAGGTGTCGGAACGGGCGCAGGCGTTGGAACGGCCGCGGGGGCCTTTTCGGGGGCGGGGACTGCCGCTGCCTGGGGAGGCTGCGCTGTCTTTTCTCCCTCCCGGGGCGGGCCCAGGCGGTAGATTTTCACCCCATAGGGGGGCAGGGAGATGCTGCCGTTCACATGGACCGCCTCCCCGGTGAACAGGTCCACAGCAGGGCCGTAGTAGTTGCAGTTGATGTCAAACCCGGCCCCATCGGCGTTGATGGCGGCCAGCACAGTCTCCTCCTGGCACTCCCGGCGCATGACAATCTGCTTGTTGAGCAGGGTTTCGTTTTTATAGCCGCCCTCGCTGAGGGCCTTGGAGTTCAGCTTAATCTGGCTGAGCCGCCCGATGAACCGGGTCAGCTCGTTCTGCACCGGGCCGTCAAAGCAGGGGCGCAGGCTGGGGTCGCCGTTTTTCTTGTCCCCGTCGGCCCCCCACTCGCTGCCGTAGTAGAGGCAGGGGATGCCGGGCATACAGTAGAGCATGGCGTAAAGGCCGGGAAGCTGCTCCTTCTCCTTCAGAATGGTGTGGATGCGGCTCACGTCGTGGTTGTCGGCAAAGCACAGCAGATGCTCGCCCCGGTAGAGGCACCAGTTCTCGCTGCCGAACTGCCGGTTGAGGGAGTGGGCGATTTCAAACATGTTTTTGTCGTTAAAGGAGGAATAGAGGCCCTTGTAGCACTCGTAGTTGGTGACGCTGTCCAGCATCTCCGGGTTCATAATGCGCCGGTAGTCCCCGTGAATCATCTCGCCCAGGAGGAAGAAGCCCGGGTCGCGGCCCTTGGTGTACTGGTGCAGCCGGCGCATAAAGTTTTCGTCCAGCAGATAGGCCACGTCCAGGCGCAGGCCGTCAATGGCGAACTCGTCCATCCAGCCGCCTACGCACTCCAGAAGGTGGTCCACCACAGCGGGGTTTTGCAGGTTGAGCTTCACCAGCTCAAAATGGCCCTCCCAGCCCTCGTACCACAGGCCGTCGTTATAGTTGGAGTTGCCCCCGAAGTTGATGTGGAACCAGTCCTTATAAGGGGAGGCCTCCCGGTTTTTCAGCACGTCCTGGAAGGCCCAGAAGCCCCGGCCCACATGGTTGAACACCCCGTCCAGCACCACCCGGATGCCGGCCTCATGGAGAGCGTTGCACACATCGGCAAAGTCCTGGTTGGAGCCCAGGCGGGCGTCGATTTTCCTAAAGTCCCGGGTGTCATAGCCGTGGGTGTCGGACTCGAACACCGGGGAGAAGTATACCCCGCCGGTGGAGAGGGCCTGGAGATGGTCCACCCAGTCGATGACCTTGCGGATGCGGGGCTGGGGCCTGCCGTCGTTCTCATAGGGGGCCCCGCAGAAGCCGATGGGGTAGATTTGGTAGAACATGGCGGAGTTCTGCCAGCCGGGCTGGTTCTTTAAGTGGATGACTTGCGTATTGCTCATAGTGGTGTTCTTCCTTTCCAGTTTTTCTCAGCTTTCGGGGCGGGTTTCCATCTGGCCGCAGAGCATGGTGCAGAACCCAAACCGCTCGTAAAAGGGCCGCAGGCTTTCCTCGCCGTAGATGACGGATATCATATAGATGCGGTCGTTTTTCAGCCGCTCCATGGCTCGGTTCATCAGTTCTGTGCCAATGCCTCGGCCCTGGTAGTCCGGGCGGACCATTACGTCTTGGATATAAGCGTCAGTTACGCCGTTGCTCACCACATCCAAAAAGCCTACCAGTTCGTCCCCGTCATAGCAGGCGATTGTAAGGTAGTCCCTCAGGGCAGGGTTTCTCAGCTCCGCCTCCATGCCGCCCCAGCCCACCGACCGCCGCAGGGCGGCGATGCTCTCTGGGGAGGCGCTGGGGTTCGTCTGGTATTCCAACATAGTTTCCTCCTTTTCCGATGGCGGGGGGCTCTGCCGGCTTATGCTTCCAGGAAGCTGAGAACCGCGCGGGTATATTTTTCCGGCTCTTCTGTTCTGGGGAAATGCCCGCTGTTCTCAAAAACCTCCCGCGTTACATTCCGCCCTCTGCTCAACAGATAATCCGTCTGATCCTTTGTGCACGCGGGGTCATATTTTCCATTAAGCAACAGAATGGGAAGATCAATCTCCTGGGCCAGGGGCAGAAAATTATCCAGCATGGTCACTCTTTTCCCGGGAGCGTCCTCTTGCGCCGGGCCGGTCTCCAGCAGCTTTTTCAAGTGCCTCTCCCCTTTGGCCCACATCTCGTCATGAATACCGCTGGCGTCCATGCTTTGCCAGTATTCCTCAAAGGAAATGCCGTGCAGGTAGTTTCCGAGCTTTGGGTCCTCTACATAGTCCAGCAGGGCCATCAAATCATGGGGGGGCTCCCGCCCGCCGGGGTAGTCTGGGGCCTTCAGCTTTTCGCAGAGCTTGCTGGCGTCCGGATTACCCAGGCTTGCGATATGCCCGCTTACATATTCCGCCACGGATTTTGCGGAATCCTCAAACCACAGGGTGGGGCATTCCAGGATCACCTTTTGGATGGAGTCCGGGTACCGGTGCGCGTACAGGACCGCAAGGGCGCCTCCATAGGAATGTCCCAGGATGCTCCACTGGTCTATGCCAAAGGTTCTCCGCATTTCCTCCAGCATCTCCACCTGATACTCCATACTGTAATCTTCATCCTCGCCGATTGGGTCTGAGCGGAGAACCCCGAACTGGTCAAAGAGAATGACCCTCATTTTTTCGCCCAGGGCTTTGGCCTGATTCACGAAGTCAAGGCAGCCGGCCCCCGGGCCGCCGTGGAGATACAAGAGCGTGTTCCTGTGTTCTGCTCCATACAGTTCATAATATATTTTATGAAAAAGAACATCCACAAACATCCCGCGCCCTCCTCTAGCCCAAGCGGCAGCTGTTCCCCTGCCAAGTGAACAGGCTGTTGTAGAAGGCGGTCATGGCGTTGATCATGTGCTGCAAATCCTCCCGGCCTCCGGTCTCGTAGGGGGAGTGCATGGCCAGCTGGGCAAGGCCGATGTCTACTGTGGGCATGGGCACATGGGAGCCGGAGATCAGCCCCAGGGTGCCGCCCCCGGGCGCGGAGGAATTGTTGTAGTAGTCCTGGGTGGGTACGCCGGCCTTTTCGCACACCCGCTTGAACATGGCCGCTGTGGCGCTGTCGGTGGCATAGCGGGCGCTGTGCTTGATGACCACGCCCCCGTTGAGATAGCACCGGCTGGTGGGGTCAGCCTTGTCAGGGTAATTGGGATGCACCGCGTGGGCGTTGTCTGCGGAGAGGAGCATACCGTTGAGGATGGCGGCCTGCCGCTGCTGCTCGTCTTTGCCTGCCCACTGGCAGATGCGGGCAATGGCGTCCGCCAGCAGGGTGGACCCTGCCCCGTGGCGGGTGGCGCTGCCGGTCTCCTCATTGTCGAACACCACGCAGATGGTGCAGTTTTCGGGGTTTTCGCTTTGCAAAAAGGCGGTGACTGCCGCAAAGGCGCACTCCAGGTCATCCAGCTTGGGGGCGGCGATGAACTCCTCCTGCGCTCCCAGCACCGTGCCCCGGGCCCGGTTATACAGGTACAGGTCGTGAGAGAGGATATCCTCCTTTTTCACCCCCACCCGCTCCGCCGCCAGAGCCAGCAGGTCGGCCTCGCTGCCGCCCAGCAGGGGCAGGGTGTCCCGCTGGGGGTCTACCTTGCTGCCGTTGTTGGCCTCCCGGTTCATGTGGATGGCAAGGCTGGGAATCACCAGCAGGTCCCGGTGCAGGTCTACCAGCTGCATACGCAGGCCCTCCTCGGTGCGGATGGCCAGCCGCCCGGCCACAGAGAGGGGGCGGTCCAGCCACAGGTTCAGGGCCATGCCCCCATAGACCTCGGTGTTGAGCTTGGTATATTTGCCGTCTCCGGCCTTCATCTCCGGCGCGCCCTTTACCTGAAAGCAGGGGGAGTCCCCATGGGGCGCGGCAATGGAGAAGGTGCGGAAGTCCTTTTTGGGACAGCGGAAGGCCAGGATGCTGCCCATGCTCCGGGTGGTGAAATAGCCCTTGCCCGCTTCCAGCTCCCAGGGCTCCCGCTCGCTGAGCTCGGCAAAGCCGGCGTGCAGCAGCAGGGCCCGGGCGGCGTTTACGGTGTGAAGGGCAGTGGGGCTGCTCTCAATAAAGTCGAAGAAGCGGTTGGTCAGTTGGTCTGTCATATTCCTTCCTCCCTCTGTTTTTTCTTTGATTTTGTGGATTCATCGGTTAAATGCGCGGTTTTATCCAATAGAAATTATCGAAATTTACTAATTTCTATCATAGCACACTTTGTCCCCAATAGCAAGAAAAATGTGGGAGGGAGGGCTAAAAGGCACTCTTGACTCTTAACGCATACCCCAGCCGTATTAACTGGTGTTTATAGTTTAAAAATATTGACGTCCCGTCGTTATTGTGATAATATACAAATAGATTCAACAACAGTGCAATCTTCCAAAGGCGTAAGTCGCGCCTTAACCCCTCAGGCAGCGGCGCACACAAAGCCTGTATGCCGCCTGCCTGTGCGGCCCCCGGAAGGAGGTGAGTGAAATAAAAAAACGGAAAGTCCTGCTTTGCTTATCCGCGTTTTTTAACGTGGTCCTCCTGGGCCTTTGCTGCTATCTGTTCTTCGTGTACCACGCGGTAAAGGAAGACGCCTCTTTTCCGCCTTTCCAGACTGCGGCGACAGAGCACGATGCAGTGGGATATCTTCGCATCAGCAATCTATCCGCCTCCTTAACGGAGAACAAAGAAGATTATGAGGTCGAGCTTCTGAAAACGGAGCGCGGCCCCTCCCAGGAGTTTTACGAGCTGACATTTCAAGTAACGGCGAAAAGAGTCACGGGGCGGCTGCCCGATAGTTTTTATCTTCTCTGGCTCTGCCCTGAGGACAATTTCTGGTATGTTCGGTACTATCCGCCTATTGTTGAAAAAATGAGTTACTGGGAACGAAAGCAAGGCGACACAGAAACGCGGACCATCCAGGTCCCTGCCGACATTTTTGCGCGGCCTGGGAAGTATCGTGTGACTTGGCTGCATGACAGCGCGTTCATTGATTTTGATTTTGACTAATTTGTTTATACGCAAAAAATATTTGTATTTTATCTTCTATGTGATACGATTTGAAGTAACAAAATATGGCTTTGCGCGCATTCTACCATAGCTTGACACTCCTGGCCGAAAGGTGGCGTGTATCATGAAAAAGAGAACGGTTTTGCTCTGCTTCTCCGCGTTTTTTAACGTGGTCCTCTTGGGCCTTTGCTGCTATTTGTTCTTCGTGTACCATGCGGCAAAGGAAGACGCCTCTTTTCCGCCCTTCCAAACCGCAGCAAATGAAAGAGCGTCAGTGGGATATCTTAGGATCAACGACCTGTCCGCTTCCTTAATGGAGAACAAGGATGATTATCAAATCGAGCTTTTGGGAATGGAGCCCAGCGGCCCCTCCCAGGAGTTTTATGAGCTGACATTTCAAGCGACGGCGAAAAGAGACACAGAGCATATGCCCGATTGTTACGATCTTCTCTGGTTTTGTCCTGAGGACAATTTCTGGTATGTTCGGTACAGCCCATATTGCGTAGAAAAAATGTATTCACAGATACAACCGGCAGGCACCACCAGTACGGAGACCATCCAGGTCCCTGCCGACATCTTTGCGCAGCCGGGGAAGTATCGTGTGGTCTGGAACTATAACCAAGCGTTCATTGATTTTGATTTTGACAATACTTAAAAGGAGCTGGTATTAAGTGACAAAAAGAACAATTTCTATTCTGTTGGCCATTGTTATTGCTGTAATGAGCCTAACTTTCCCTGGAGTAGCACAGACGCCCTCAGAAGAAAATGAGGTGGTGATTTCAACTACCGCTGGGCAAAACGGAATGTATACCTACGATCCTGAGACCAACACGGAAACCTACATACCAAATGATTCCGACCGTAGTTTTACTTCAACCACGCAAGAAACACACATTTCACCTCCTCCTATGTTTTTCCAACAGGATACCCCCAGAGCAATTGATACACTTGTTGCTTTGCCAAACTTTAGCAGCCTGAGTGGTTACAAATTGAGTACATGCCTGCTGGGAGCACGGTTTACCAGTGATGATGCTAGTGTCCAGACTGGTACAGGTTGGCTGTTAAACAATAAATATGTTGTAACAGCCGGGCATGTAATCTATGACTCTGTTTATAGCAATAATGGTCGAAATGGATTCGCTCAACATGTAGCCGTATATGTTGGCGCAACGAATGGGCAATGGAAACAATTCAGACTAGGAAAAAAACTTACTATAGGTGGTGACTTCAAAAATAATGACCAAGGAGATGATTATTTTAATTTTGGAATGTGGGACGACTGGGGGGTTATTGAGTTAGAAACTCCTGTTACAGTTA
Organism: uncultured Oscillospiraceae bacterium; assembly: GCA_910587835.1. GTDB lineage: Bacteria > Bacillota > Clostridia > Oscillospirales > Acutalibacteraceae > Acutalibacter. Next base: position 38,988 of record CAJUNQ010000043.1, read on the forward strand.
ATGTCAGTAAACTAACTCCTGTGGAGACCAATTCGTGCTCATCAATAAGAAATCTCACATTGACAACGCAAGGATATCCCAAAACTAAGCAGACGCCTGGAAGCAACTTTACAAAGTTTGTTATGTATACAGGTACAGGTACAGTCTATCAAGATTTAGCGGACCCGCGCGTATTGCCTGTAGTCGGCTCCTCAAATATAAAACTTGATATAGGACAAAGCGGTTCGCCACTTTACAACGGTTCATCTGTATATGCAATTGCCATCAGTGAAATTCGAGACTATACTTCTTGCTTTATCCTAATAAATTCATGGCTGAAGGCCAAGTTTGATACCGACTTTTCTTATTAGCACAAACACGTCGCCTAGTTATATAAATAGAAACCGGATGAAAACAGTGGGGCCTGTTTTCATCCGGTTTTGTGTTGGCAGGTTTTGTGGGGCTTGCGGCGGTAGGCCGGGGCGGCTGTTGGGCAGTTGGAGAGCGGGCTGGGGCTCTCAGCCCCCGAATGTGTGCAATATTTTGAGGATCAACCCCTACCGGCTTTGCTTTGTCTTTATGGCTCCTTCTTCACCCGGAGATAGGCTCCTGGCTCCACGGGCAGGCTGGTCTTCCAATACACCAGCATCTCCGCGTGGGGGGCTGAGGTGATGGGTTCCCAGTCCTGATTGTACAGCTCCTCTAACCGGGCGGTGAAGGGGGGTTGCCCAGGCTGAAGCACGTCGGCTGTGCTGCCGGCAAAAAAGCGGTTGCGCTCCCGCAGGCGGATATAGTCCCCCTCCCGGCCCTCCGCAACTGCCACCACCTCATATTTTCGGGTGTACTGGCTCCGGTCCGGGGTCTGGCCCGGCTCGCCCCCCAGGTAGAAGCCGGCGGAGTAGGTCCGGTGGCTGAGCTTTTCCGTCTCCTCCAGAATTTCCGGCGGCAGGGGCTGGTCTGGGTGCTGGGCGAAAAAGTCAATGGCCCGCCGGTAGGCCGCTGTTACACAGGCCACATAATAGGCGGACTTGGCCCGGCCCTCGATTTTCAGGCTGCGCACTCCTGCCCGGACCATGGCCGGGATGTGCTGAATCATCCGCAGGTCGTTGGAATTGAGAATGTAGGCGCCGCCCTCGTTTTCAATAATGGGAAAATGCTGGTTGGGCCGCTGTTTTTCCGTCAGGCTGTACTCCCACCGGCAGGGCTGGGCGCACTGGCCCCGGTTGGCGTCCCGGCCTGCCAGGTAGTTGGAGAGCAGGCATCGCCCGGAAAAGGACACGCACATGCTGCCGTGGGCAAAGGCTTCCAGCTCCAGGTCAGGGGGGACGCTGCGGGCAATCTCCCCGATTTCCGCCAGGGACAGCTCCCGGGCCAGCACCACCCGGCGGGCCCCCAGGTCATAGCAGGCTTGAGCGGCGGCATAGTTGACAATGCCGGTTTGGGTGGACACATGCAGCTCCACCTGGGGGGCGTGCTTTCGGGCCAGGGCCAGCACCCCCAGGTCGGAGATAATGAGCCCGTCTGCCCCGCAGCTCTGGCAGTGGGCCAGAAAGCCCGGCAGGGCTTCCAGCTCGTGGTTGCGGGGCAGGGTGTTGCAGGTGACATAGACCCGCACCCCCTGGCTGTGGCAGAGCTCCACTGCCTGGGCCAGCTCCTCATGGGTAAAGTTCCCTGGGGCGGCCCGCATTCCATAGTCCTTGCCCGCCAGGTAGACAGCGTCTGCGCCGTAGCGCACCGCGGCCTGCAAACGCTCCATGTCTCCGGCGGGAGCTAGTAATTCCGGCTTGTTCATCATGTCAGCCCTGCCAGCTGCTTGTTGTACTCATGCTCCTCTGCTGTGCTGGCATAATAGGCCACCCCGTCGTCTGAGTGGCAGAAGTAGAGGTAGCCTGCCGCATCGCCGCCGGTGTTGGGCTTTAACGCCGCGTTGAGGGCATCGACCCCAGGGTTGCAGATGGCCCCTGCGGGCAGGCCGCTGAAGGTGTAGGTGTCATAGGCGCCATGACTGAGGGTGTTGCCCAGCTCCTCCATTTCCTTGCCGTTTTTATAGGGGTAGAAGGAGGTGGAGTCGCATTCCAGATTCATGATGCCGTGTTCCGCGCCGAACTCCATGCGGTTGTGCAGCACGGCCGAGACATTGAACATGTCGGAGGTGCTGGCTGCCTCGGCCTGGATGATGCTGGCCAGAATGACCACCTGGTCCATGGTCATGCCGGAGCTCGCCACCTTCTCCCTGAGCTTGTCGTCCATCTTCCGCTGGAAGTTGTGGAGGAATTTGCCCACCACCGAGTCCAGCTCCTCGCCCTTATAGAAGTCGTAGGTGTCGGGGAACAGGTAGCCCTCCAGCTTATAGTACCGGCCTGTGCCGTCCAGGGCGCTGACCTCCTCATAGTTGGTATAATCGCCGTTGTTCAGCTCGTCCAAAAACGCCTGGGCGGCGCACACCTCGTTCTCCTCCAACAGGTTGGCAATCTGCAGAGCCGTGCTGCCCTCGGGGAACACCACCTGCACCACCTCGGTGTCGTCGTCGCCCCATTGCAGGACATTGATCAGGGCCTCATAGTCCATATCCGTATCGATCTGGGTGTGGAGCCCCCGGGGAAACTCGTCCATGTCCTCCTTGATCTTGCAGTACAGGGCAAAGAACTCCGGCTTGCTGATAGCCCCCGCCTCGTGCAGGATGTCCGCCAGCTCCAGCTCGGTCATCTCCCCCTCGGGCAAAGTGATATCCACCTTGCCCGGCTTGCGGTTTGCGCCGAAAAAGTCGTTGGAGCCGCCGATCAGGTAGCTGGAAAGGGTGAAGGAGAGCAGAAGCACCATGCACAGCCACATGATGGAAAACACCCGCTTGTTTTTTCTGGCCTTGACCCGGTTGCGTTTTTTGTGGGCCTTTTTCTCCGCCTTCAGCTCCTTGTTGGTCAGGGCGGACTTGCGGCCTGAGAGGGGCTCGCCGTATTGGGCGGGCTGGCCCCGGCGTTCCCGGGGCAGCTCCATGCTGCCGGTCATCAGTTCTCTCTCGTCAATATTCACCCGAAAGCCGCTGGTTCCCGTCCCCTGGGGGGGGCGGCCCTGCTGAGGCTTGTTCTGCTGGGGTCTGTTGTTCATGGGTTTTTTCCTTTCTGTCTCTTTGTAGATTTCCGGCGGGGCCGGTAAGTATCAGTCCACCTGGGCCCCAAAGGGCATCAGCGCCAGCTTGGCCAGCTTAAAGCATTGCAGCCCAAAGGGGACGCCCACAATGGTGACGCACAGCAGCGCCCCGTTGACCACTGCTGCCAACGCCAGGGGAAGGCCGCTGAGCAGCAGCCAGAACAGGTTGGCGATCAGCGAGGGCGCGCCCCCGCCATAGCGCACTTCTTTGCCAAAGGGGAAGAAGGCCAGCCCCGCCAGCTTGAAGCACTGCATTCCAATGGGAATGCCCACAACCGTTATGCACCACAGCAGCCCGGCCAGGGTCCAGCCCAGCCCCTGCCACACCCCGCCGAACACAAACCAGAGGACGTTTCCCAAGCAGCTCATGTCTTTGCCTCAGACTGGATGCTTGCCTGGATTTCCGCCGCGGTCTCCGGGGTGGTAAGGGCTCCGGCCAGCTTCAGCCCGAACTGGGTGGACACGCCCATGCCCCGGGCGGTGATAAAGGGGCCGTCCTGAACCACATAGCTTTTGCTGAGCCTGCCGCCGCCCTGCTCCACGTCCTTCTGGAAGCTGGGAAAGGCGGTGGCCTCCCGGCCCTTCAGCAGGCCCTTATGGGCCAGAATGGAGGGCGCGGCGCAGATGGCTCCCAGCAGCCGGCCGTTCTGGGCGCAGAAGTCCACCAGGGCCTGCACCTCCGGCGACTGCTCCAGGTTCAGGGCGCCGGGCAGGCCGCCGGGGAGGACGACGCAGTCCAGTCCCTCTGTCACTGCCCCGGCAATTTCCAGGTCGGCGGTGACCTCTACCCCATTAGACGCTTTTACCCGGGGGCCGGTTACGCCCACGGTTTTCACCTCTACCTTTGCCCGGCGGAGGATGTCCACCGGAGCCATGGCCTCGACCAGCTCAAAGCCCTCGGCCAGCAATACATATACCATAAAATCAGCTCTCCTTTTGTGTTGACATAGGATCATTTTGTTTTTGTGAACTCAGTTTTTTCAGGGAATGCCTGAGCCATTTGTACAGAGCCTGACAGCCCAGAAGCAGGAAATAGAGGGCGATCACATCTGCCAGCAGCGCGCCGGCGCTGACATGTACAGAGCTAAAAAGATTGGGGCCCAGATGGTTTTCATACACGGTCAGAAACGGGAGGGGGAACCCAGCCTGACCGGCGGCGTTTTCCCTTGCCAGGGGCATGAGGTAGGCAATGAGCAGCTCGGCCCAGAAGGCCAGGTTGGCGATTTTCCAGTTGATTTTTCTTGCCGCTTGCTTTAGCTTGTTCATGGGGTACCTCCTTTTGTGTTCTGGTTGTGGGGTGGGGTGACTGGGCGTTGCTTTGTTTGGGAAGAGTGTCTGGGGAGGGGGGCTTTTCTTGGGGTTTCTTTTGGATGGGATCAGGGAGGGGGTTCTTTTGCATGGGGGCGGCTGCGAGCAGTCCGCTGGTCTTCCTGCGGTCGTTGGGCTTTTCGTCCTGTTTGAGACGGCTGCGGGAGGGCCGCTGGTCTCCCTGCGGTCGACCTCGCTCCGACTTGCCTGCGGCAAGTCAACGGCGGCGCAGCTTTACCCCGTTCCGACCACTTTGGCTAGGTAGACTTCTGCCTCGCTCCTTTGTTTACTGCGCCGCCGTTTTAAGGTCAAGGTCAAGACCTTGGGGACTCTGTCCCCAAACCTCCGCCACCTTTGTAAAGGGCGAGGGTCGCCGGGTACTTGCCTCAGGCAATGTACAGCGACCGTCCCGAGCCGACCGACGCGACAGCGGAGACGACGAAACTTTTGATTCGCGCTCTTGGGTTGGCGGTTATGGTTGGCTACTTGCCCGCGATGAGGGCTTTTGCTACCTTTTGGCGCACCTCTTCTACGCTTAGGGGCTCTCCCCCCTGGGCGCAAGGGACCACCGTCCACCCCAGCCGCTGGGCCGCAAACCCGGCGCACTGGGCGCAGCGCTCTAAAAAGCCCTGGTCCCGCTCGTGCAGGTCCTTCTTCTCCTCCTGCCCCCCATACCGCCGGGTCAGCAGCCTTTGAGAGGCCTCCACCGGCATGTCCAGGTAAATGACCTGGTCGGGCCGGGGCAGGCCCAGCCGGTCATACTCAAAGGCCTCGGTCCAGGCAATGTACTCCTCCCACTGGCAGGGGGGCAGCTTCTCCATCTGGTAAATCTGGTTTGAGGTCACATACCGCGCCGCCAGAATGGTGACGCCTGCCTCATACTCCCGCCGCCAGGACGTCTGGTAGCTGGCGTACCGGTCTACCGCGTAGAAGGCCCCGGCGGCGTAGGGGTTCACGTCCCCTGGCGCGCTGCCGAACGCCCCGGCAAGGTACATTTTCACCAGCGCGGAGGAGGGGGAGCGGTAGTCGGGAAAGGAGATGGTTTTTACCGGCCCCTTCTGGGCCAGAAGGGCCTCCAGCAGGGGCAGCTGGGTGGTCTTTCCGCTGCCGTCCAGGCCTTCCAGCACAATGAGGCTCATGGCTTTTCTCCCAGCCGGGCAAAACGCTCCCGCACCTGAGCCATCTGGCCGCAGCTCATTTTCCCCTCGGGACAGGCCCCCCGCAGGCAGGGCGGGCCCGCCATGGAGAACAGGTGGGGCGCGGCCTCCTTTACCAGCCGGAGCATCTCTGTGGCCAGGGCCCGGATCTCCCACTGGGCCCGGTTGCAGCAGCGGTGGGTGAAGAAGCCCCGCAGCTCCCGGGCGTTCATGGTGCAGATGAGCTTGGTGGCACAGGCGTTGGGCAGCACAAAGCGGGCGTCCTCAATGGCCTTTTTCTCGGCCTTTTTTGCCGCCTCCTTTTCTCCCAGGCCCTGGGCCAGAAATTCCTGCTCGTGCTTGGCCTGCAAAAGCTCTGTCAGCCGCAGGTAGCGCCGGGCGTCCTCCTCCATGGCGGCTGCAAACTCCTCTTTGGCTTCGGGGATGGCCTCAATCTCCGGAGGGACCACAAAGTCAAACCGGTTCTCCTTCACATAACGCTGGCTCTGCACGCTGTAGGAGGCGATGCGGTGCCGGGTGAGCTGGGCCAGCAGGGAGCGGGACACCCCCTCGATTCCAAAGGTGAAGCCGGCGTGCTCGATGGGGCTCTCATGGCCGATCTCGCCCAGCATGTCCAGAAAGCCGGCGGTCTTCTCCTCCGTGAGCCCCTGGTAGACTGTGTCGATATCCGCCGCCGCGTAGCAGAGCTTGGCCGCGCAGGCCACGGTGCGCTCTGGGTCTGGGGTATAGGCCAGCAGCTTGACATTCATTCTTCTTCCTCCTCTCCCCAGGGCAGGGGGTTCTCCTGTTCCAGGTATCCATTCAGACGCTTCATGTACTCCTTGTCCAGCTGGGACAGCAGCTCTTCTCCCGGGGCCCCGTTTTGGAGCCGGGCGCAGGCCTCCTCCATCAGAGGCTGGGTGTCCCCGTCCGCCAGCAGGTCGTAGGTTCCGGCGTAGTAGTAGCCGCCCACGCCCAGCAGCCCGGCCTCCGCGGCCCGCAGGCTCTCTCCCAGGGCGGGCTCCATGCCGGGGGACTCCCGGTAGATGGGCAGAAAGCCGCAGGCCTTTGCCATATGGGTGTTGTTGTCCACATTGGTCAGATAGGCCAGAAAGTGCACGGCTTTTTCCGGCTCCGCCGTGTCCTCCCGGACCCCCAGCCCTGTCCACTGGCAGGGGGCCACCGTGGTGCCGCTCTCTCCGGTGGGCAGGCCTGCCGCCGCCCAGACGCCGGCGGGCATCTCCTCGGTCAGGCGGCTGACCACGGTATTTTCGGCAATGAGCAGGCCGCTCTCTCCGTCAATAAAGGCCTGCACCTGGGGCGAGGGCCCAGAGGCCTCTGTCTTTCCCTCCATCTCCAACAGAGCCTGGAACAATTCCAGCCCCTTTTTGCCCTTCTCCTCCGCGAACAGGGTGCCGGGCTCCTCCTTCTCCGGGTCCACATAAAACCCCAGGGACAGGTCCGCCAGCCCCTTCACGCCCACGGTGCTCCACAGGGAGGCTTCCAGCAGCCCGGTGTGGCAGCCCTCCGCAATCAGCAGCCTGCCCCTCTCCCCCAGCTTGCCGGGGATGGACAGCACCTCCTCCCAGGTCTCCACCCGAATCTGGTCCCGCCAGGCAATGCCCTGGTTATACTCCTCGGCCCAGTCTACCCGGTAAAAGAGCAGAAGCTGGGTCATGTCCAGGGGCACGGCATAGGCCCCCTGGCCCCCCCGGCAGTGCATGGCCATCCGGCCGGCAGCCGTGAGGGCGCCCTCGTTCTCCCAGGCGTCCAGATAGGGAGAGAAGTCCAGCAGCCCCTCCATGCTCTGGCCCCCTGCCACAGGGATGATATCCGCGCTCCCGGCTTTGGCCGGGCCGGTCTCAGGGCCCAGCAGCTCTACCTGGGTGTTGGGGTAGTCGGCCTGGTAGCGCTGGATGATATCTGTCAGAGCCTCCTGACAGCCCGGCCTGCTGTACAGCTCTCCCGCATACAGGCTGAGCGTTGCGGGCGCGCCGTCGTTTGCCGGCAGCAGCTCTGTCTCATAGACCACGGCCTTTTCTCCGCCGCAGCCGCTCAACGCCAGCAGCCCGGCCAGCGCCAGGCCCATTGCACCCCGGCGCAGGGCTTTTCCTCGTTCCTTCCACAGTCCCAAATTGCAGCCTCCCCTATGGTCTCCGGCCCCAGGCCGGTTTTTCTTTTTTTTGCGGCATGTCCTGTCTGCTTCTCCCAGCAGGGATGTCTATTGCCTATTATATCTTTTTTTGAGAAAAAATACAAGCCGCCGGAGGCAATATCCTTCCGCGCGGCCTGTAAGTTCGCAAAATATTTACATTTCAGAGGGGCGGAAGCGGCTCTTACACCCGCTTCACATAGCCCTCCTTCCGGGGTTTGGGCTCCGGCGCGGGGCCGTCCCCGTAGCCGATGGCCAGGGAGCCCACGCCCCGAAGGTCCTCGGGCAGGCCCCACTTTTTCAGCAGCGCCTTGCCCTGGGGCAGCTGGAACATCTCGTGCTCTCCGTGAATCCAGCAGCTGGCCGCGCCCAGGGCGTGGGCGGCGACCATCATGGTAGCCAGCACGCAGGAGGCGTCCTCTACGCCGGTATGGGTGGAGCCGTCGGTGAACACCAGCAGAATGGCGGGCGCGCCGTAATAGGGGTCGCCGCTGCCGCCCCGGGCCTGGCAGTTGAGCTCCTGCACGGCCTGGCGGTCCTCAGGGCTCTCTACCGCCACGATGACCGGGGACTGCATACCCCGGCCGGTGGGGGCGTAGGTGCCTGCCTGAAGCACGGCATCCAGCAGGGCCGGGTCCAGGGGGCGGGGCTGGTATTTGCGGACGCTTCTTCTGGTGAGCAGGGCTTGCATAACAGGGTTTTCCATATTGCTCCCTCCAATAGGGCTTGTTTGAAAAATCGGAAACGCCGTCTTTTTACCCAGAAGGGGCCCCTTTCTGCGTCAAAAATCCTCGCCAATCGGAAGATTGCCTTGCGGTTTTTTCCTTGAAACGAACCCCTTCTGGGTAAAAATTCGTCATTTCCTCTATTTTCAAACCAGCCCTAGTCAAGTTATTTGGGTTCTCTTTTTATGGGGCTGGTTTGAGGGCGGGGCAAGGCGGTGTGCTTTTTCAACCGCGCCCTCTACTTTGCCAGCAGCGCCGCCAGGCGCGTGACCAGCTCGCCCAGCCCCACCTGGTAGCCTGCGCAGGCAAACCGGGCCCTGCGGCCCTCCTGGGCCAGCACCACCAGGGGCAGCCGCCCGGGCTCCAGGTACATTCTTCGGGCCGCCGCCTCTGCGGCGTCCTCGTTCCAGGGCCGCCGCTGTACCTCTGGCAGAGCCCGCAGCTTTTCCGGCTCCTCACAGATCATATACACCTGACACCCCAGCTCAGTCAGCCGCCGCCCCACCGGGGCCAGCTCGTTGAGCAGGTGCTCGGTGGGCTCCTCTCCTGGCTGAACCCAGCACAGCAGGCTCAGCCCCGGGCAGGAAAAGCCCAGCTCCGGCAGGGGCAGGCTTCGCAGCAGCTGGTCCTCCCGGGGGGCCCGGAATACCGGCTCCACGGTCAGGCTCTCTCCGGGGCTCAGGGTAAAGTCCCGGAACCAGCCCAGCTGATTTCCCTCCGGCAGGCGCACGGCGGTGGTCAGTCGATAGACGCCCTCGGGCAGTGTCAGGGGGGTGTTGGGCTGGCAGACCGCCACAGTGGACCAGCTCTCTCCCAGGCGGGTGAGGCTCCACCGGGCTGTCTCCTCCACGGGGCAGGGGATGGTGACGGTTCCCAGCCCCAGCCCGTCTCCCCGGCGGAAAGCGCCTGCCTGCCAGAACTCCGGCAGGCCATCGGCGCCCAGCCGGGCGGGAACGCCGTTGGCCCGGCACAGGGCGCAGAACAGCGCCGCCCGGCCCGGCTCGTCCCCCCGGCTCAGCCGCCAGGCTCCTCCAGGGGTCTGGGGCAGGTCGGGGAAGCTCTCCGCGTCCGGCAGATGCGTCTTCAGCCAGGCCCAGAGCCGGTCCGGCTCTGCGGGCATGTCGCATAGCAGCTGCCGCCAGGGGGCAAGGGGCTCCCAGCCGATACGGGGAGAGGCCAGCCAGGGCCAGAGCTCCCCTTCCCCGTTCTGAGAGGGGCATTCCGCCAGCACCTGGGGGGCAATCTCCCCGGCTCGGTCCTTCTCTGTGAGGCCCGGACAGCCGCCAACGGGGGCGGGGGTATAGGCCGGCCGGTTCTCTCTTGCGGACTTGGCCGCTGCCAGCTCCTGCCGGCGGCGGGCCTGCTCCTCTGGGGACAGGGGGGGCGGGGTGACGCCGCTGTCAGCCGGGGCGAAAAAGTCGAAAGCTCCCGGCTTTACCTGGTCCGCGCCCAGGGTCAGGGAGGCTGCCTCTTCCTCGCCGGTGTGGACCAGGGCCTCGGCCCGCTGGCCGTTTTTCTCCGCGGCCACCCACAGGGAGCCCAGCCCCAGGTTCAACCGGGCCGCGCCGCCTTCGTCTGTCAGCCGCCGGGCAATGGGCCGCAGGGCCCCGTCGTTCAATATATACAGGCTGACCGCCGCCCCTGCCGCGGGCCTGCCGTCCTGGCCGGTCACATGAATGGCGAAGGGCCGCGCCGGGCCATAGCGGGCGGTGACGCTCTGGTAGGCCACGCCCTGCCGCCGGTCCAGGTCCAGGGGGCTTGCGCCGGGGAACAGGCTCCGCCAGCCCTGGCCCGGGCCCACAAAGGCCTTTACATGGCACAGCATGGCCCGCCCCGCCGCGCAGGTAAACCAGCCCCGGTCCAGCTGGGGCTCGGGCTCGCAGGCCCCTAAAAACCGCCAGCTCTCGCCGTCCCAGGCCTCTACCCAGGCGTGGTTGTCGTCGCAGTGGGACCACCAGGGGGCGTAGACCTGCCGGGCGGCAATGCCCACGCTGCGCAGGGCGTTCACCGCGAACACCGACTCCTCTCCGCAGCGGCCCCAGCCCCGGCGGTAAATGTCCAGGGCGGAGGAGGTGGTGTTGTCGGTGGAGCGGTAGACCACCTGGGCCCCGCACCAGCGGTTCACCGCCAGAATGGCCTCCTTCAGGGTCAGACCTGCCAGCCGGGGGGCCAGCTCCCGGCGGAACAGCCCCCGGCAGTGGGACAGGGCCTCGTTGTTCACCCGGGGGCACAGCACCCACAGCAGAAACTGCTCCTGGGACAGGGCCGCGCACCAGGGGAAGGCCGCCCGGGCCGTCAGGGCCTCCTGGATGTGGCTGGTCAGAAGCTTTGGCTCATAGTCCCCCAAGTCGGTGGCAGGCAGGGTCCCTGCCAGGAAGGTGAACAGCTCCTGCTCCTCTGCGCTGAGGGCCTCTCTTGCCTGGGGGTAGGCCGGCCGGTTTTTCCACAGGTCCTGCCGGGCCTGCCAGCAGCTCTCGCCATAGGCCCGGGCCTTTTCGGTGAGAATGCTCATTCCGCCAGCTCCACCTTCAGCACCGTGTCCACCGGGTCGGGCAGCACCGGGTCGGGACCCAGGTCGGCAAACACCACGTCGGGGTAGTTGTCGTACACCCAGCCCTTGGCAATGTGCACCTCGGCCCCGGTGCTCAGCCAGCGGATGGCCTTGACCTGCTCTTGCTTAAGACCGGGGAGGGGCATACAGCCGATGGTGTTTTCAAACAGGTGGTAGTACAGGGTATTGCCTTTGCGGGTGATGCGGCCCATGTCCGGCTTTGCCATGCCGGCCTTGCCGCAGCCGTAAATGCTCTCGCTGTTTTTGTCCATCCACCGGCCGATCTCCTCCAGAATGGCCAGAGACTGGGGCGGGATATTGCCCCGGGCGTCGGGGCCCACGTTCAGCAGCAGGTTGCCCCCCTTGCTGACGCACTCCACCAGCTTTTTGATGAGCATGGGCGCGGGCTTGAAGAACCGGTCCAGAGCGGCGTAGCCCCAGTTGTTGTTCATGGTGGCGCAGGCCTCCCACACAAGCTCGCCGCCGTTTTTGTCTTGCAGGCCGTTGGGGGGGATGATCTGCTCGGGGCTGACAAAGTCTCCGTGCCAGGGCTTGGGGTCTCCCTCGTACATGGAGCCAAAGCCCTCGCCGCTGACCTCCAGGCGGTTGTCGATAATGATGCCGGGCTGGAGCTCCCGCACCATAGTCACCAGCTCATGGGCCCGCCAGGCCTCGCCCCGCAGGGCCTTTTCCCCCTCGCCGTAGGAGAAGTCGAACCACAGCACGTCCAGCCGGCCGTAGTTGGTGCACAGCTCCCGGACCTGGCCGTGCATGTAGTCCAGATACCGGCCAAAATCCCGGCCCTCATTGCCGCACTCGGGATGGTTGCGCATGGGGTGGTGGGCGTCCTCAAAATGGGGGTAGTCCGGGTGATGCCAGTCCAGCAGGGAGTAGTAGAGGCCCACCTTCAGCCCCTCGGCCCGGAAGGCGTCCAGATACTCCCGCACCAGGTCCCGGCCGCATTTGGTGTTGGTGGACTTGAAATCGGTGAGCTGGCTGTCGAACAGGCAGAAGCCGTCGTGGTGCTTGGCGGTGAGCACCGCGTACCTCATGCCCGCCGCTTTCGCGGCCCTGGCCCACTGCTTGGGGTCGTAGTCCACGGGGTCGAATTCGTCAAAGAAGGGGAGGTAGGCCTCCTCGGGCATCTGCTCGGTGCTGCGCACCCACTCGCCCCGGGCAGGGATGGCGTAGAGGCCCCAGTGGATAAACATGCCGAAGCGGGCCTCCTGGAACCACTCCATGCGCTTTTCGTACTCCTGACGGTTGAACTGATACATTGTGATGCTCCTCTCAATTTTTGTCATCTAAATCGTATAAAAACACGCTTTCACCCTCGTCTGTCTCGCCGGTATCCTGAAAGCCGAATTTCTCATACAAATGCACGGCCCGCTGGTTCTTCCGTTCCAGGGTGACCCACACCTTCCGGCTGCCATACTGCCGGCTGATTTGTTCCACAACCAGCGGCAAAGCCTTTTGGCCATACCCCTTGCCCTGTTGGTCCACGTCCATCGTGTACCGGCACAACAGGGGCCGGTTCTCCTTCCAAAGGCCGTAGAACACAAAGCCCACGGCTGTTTCGTCATCGTAAACCACCCGGCAGTCCCAGTTCTTCTCATACAACGCTTGCAGCATGGAGAAGGCTGTGCTGGTTACCCACTGCTGGTCCAGGGGATTCTCATGCTCTGGGTCTGTGGTAAGGAACACCGCGTCCCGCCAGTTCTCTCTTGTAACAGGCTCTAAATGAAGCATTGCTTATCCCTCCTTGTCCAGCAGGCACACCGCCTGGGCGGCCATGCCCTCTTCCCGGCCAGTGAAGCCCATGCCCTCTTCCGTGGTGGCCTTCACACTGACCTGACTCACATCTATGCCGCAGGCCCGGGCGATATTCTCCCGCATCTGAGGAACATGGGGGGCCAGCCTGGGCCGCTGGGCCATGACGGTTGCGTCGATATTGCCGATCTGATACCCGGCCTCCCCTACGGCCCGGCAGACCGCGGTGAGCAGCTTCAGGCTGTCGGCCCCCTGATACTGAGGGTCGTTGTCCGGGAACAGGCGGCCGATGTCACCCAGGGCCGCAGCCCCCAGCAGGGCGTCCATCACCGCGTGGGTGAGCACGTCCGCGTCGGAATGGCCCAGCAGGCCCCGCTCAAAGGGGATGTTCACCCCGCCTAAAATCAGAGCGCGGCCCTCTGTCAGCCGGTGCACGTCATAACCATTGCCAATGCGCGTCACGCAGGAGCTCCTTTCTCCCACCATAGCCCGGGCCAGAACCAGGTCCTCGGGGGTGGTGAGCTTAAAATTCCGGTAGTCGCCGGGCGTGAGCCGCACCCGGGCCCCAGCGGCCTCGGCCAGCTGGCAGTCGTCGGTGTAGCTCTCGCCCCGCTGGCGGGCCTTCTCCGCGCCGTAGAGGTACAGCTCCCGGCGGAAGGCCTGGGGGGTCTGCACAGCCATCAGCCGGGCCCGGTCGGGGGTGGACGCCACAAAGCCGCCGCTGTCTGAGAGCTTGCAGGTGTCCTTGCTGGGCACTGCCGCTGTGGCCGCGCCGTATGTCAGAGCGTCCCGGCACACGGCCTCCAGGGTTTCGGGGCGCAGCAGAGGGCGGGCGGCGTCGTGGATCACCACATAGCCCCACTCCTCGGAAAGGGCGGCTACGCCGTTGTATACAGAGCTCTGCCGGTCGGGCCCGGCGCAGGCAAAGACCACCCGCTTGCCGCTGCCCAGCCGGGCGGCCATGTCTGCGGCAAGGGGGGCGATGGCGTTCAGCTCCTCCTCCCGGCAGACCAGGCAGAGCTCTCTGATCCGGGGGGATTGAAGCAGGGTTTCCAGAGACCAGCAGAGCACGGGGCGGCCGCCCAGGTCCCGGAGGAGCTTGGAGGGGCCCTTGTCCCCGCCGTTCATGCGGGAGGAGCTGCCGCCGGCGGCCAGCACCGCGCCGAAATCCTCATTCATGGGGGTTGCCTCCTTTGTAATGAAATGAAGAAGTATACTATATTAAAAGGGTGTGCAGATCAAAGGCTTTTGAAGATTTCGGCTTCGTCTTTGATGAAGCCGAAGGGGCTTTTTGAGAAAAGGCCCCGGGGTTTTGAACTTGACCTTAAAATCCTAGACAAAACGCAAGAGGGTAGGCAAACGTCCCGGTGGGACGTTTGCCGTAGGGAACCCCTTACGGTGGTTTCCTATCGAATGGGAGCGAAGCGGACGTTCGACAAAGCCCTTAGTCTCTGAGCGTTGGGGGTGGGCGGGGTGGGGCGCTGCCGCTGGCCTCGGTGGCCGGGCGAGCGCGACTTGCCCCCAGGGCAAGTCGTGTGAGCAAAGAGCCACCGAACCGCCACCCACGCCAAACGCTGTGTGCGGTATCTCCACACGGGTCAATCGCCCGCTAAAGGAGAACCCCACATTGATCCCATAGGCCCGCTGTCCTACAGGGCAAAAGCCGCGCCGGATACTTTCCCACATCTTAGCACATCCCTGCAAATTTTTCTACCATCTTTTTCGCTTTTTCCAGAATATTTCCGTATTTTTGCAAAACCCATTGATTTGCCGCCCGCCGGTATGCTATCATAATACTGAATACAATAAAAGCGGTGTGCACCGCAAAGTCTGATTTTTGAGGAGCGAGGAGCAAAATGGACATCTTCTCCCTGTTTACCCTGGCCGGGGGACTGGCCTTCTTTCTGTACGGCATGCATGTACTCTCGGCAGGACTGGAAAAAATGGTGGGCGGCAAGCTGGAAACCGTGCTGCGCTCCATGACCTCCAACCGGTGGAAGGGGCTGGCCCTGGGGGCTGTGATCACCATCGCCATCCAGTCCTCCTCGGCCATGACGGTGATGCTGGTGGGCCTGGTGAACTCCGGCATTATGGAGCTGAGTCAGACTGTCAGCGTGATTATGGGCTCCAGCATGGGCACCACCCTTACCGCCTGGATTCTCAGCGCCACAGGCATTGAGAGCGACAGCTTCTGGCTGCAGATGCTCAAGCCCGAGTCCTTCTCTCCCCTGGTGGCTCTGGTGGGCACTATTATGATTATGACCGGCAAGGACGGCAAGAAAAAGGACGCGGGCAGCGTTATGGTGGGCTTTGCCATTCTCATGACCGGCATGACCTTTATGAGCCAGTCGGTGGCCCCCCTGGCCGAGACCCCTCTGTTCCACGACCTGCTGGTGATGTTCAGCAACCCCCTGGCCGGGCTGCTGCTGGCTACGGCCTTTACCGCTGTTATTCAGAGCTCTGCGGCGGCGGTGGGCATTTTGCAGTCTCTGGCTCTGACGGGCAGTATTTCGTTGGGCATGGCTTTCCCCATTATTGCCGGGGCCAATATCGGCACCTGCATTACCGGGCTGATCTCCGCCATTGGGGCCAACAAAAACGCCAAGCGGGTGGTGGCTGTCAGCATTTACTTCAAGGTAGTGGGCGCGGCCATTTGTATGACCGCTTTCTATGGGCTCAACGCCATCTTCCATTTTGACGTGGTAGACGCGCCTATCAGCGCGCTGGGCATTGCGGTGGTACATACTCTGTTCAACATTATCAACACCTTT
The DNA here is from genome assembly GCA_910587835.1 of uncultured Oscillospiraceae bacterium. Classification (GTDB taxonomy): domain Bacteria; phylum Bacillota; class Clostridia; order Oscillospirales; family Acutalibacteraceae; genus Acutalibacter. The sequence continues at coordinate 54,527 of CAJUNQ010000043.1, forward strand.
GTGCTTTTGCCCTTCTCCAAGCAGCTGGAAAAGCTGGCGAAAATCACCATTCGGGACGCCAACACGGAGGAGGCTCTGCTGGACGAGCGTCTGATGCTCTCCCCGGCCTTTGCCATTGCCGAGGCCCGGGCCCTGGCGGTGAAAATGGCCCAGGCGGCTCAGGAGTCCATTGTGAACGCCATTGCCATCTGCCGGCGCTATGACCCCAAAGCCGCTGCCGCCATTACCGAGCGGGAGGAGACCATTGACCTATATGAGGACACCCTGGGCAGCTTTTTGGTCAAGCTCAGCAGCAAGGACCTGTCCCCTGCTGACAGCGGACAGGTCTCGGAGCTGCTGCACGCCATTGGGGACTTTGAGCGCATTGGGGACCACGCGGTGAATATTCTTCGGGTGGCCCAGGAGATTCATGACAAGCAGCTTCACTTCTCTGAGAAGGCGGAGGAGGAGCTGGGCATTATTACCCAGGCCATTGTGGACATTCTGGGCCTGACTGTGGAGGCCTTTCAGCAGGAGGACACGGTTCTGGCCGCTCGGGTGGAGCCCTTGGAGCAGGTGGTGGACGGTTTGAAGACCGAGCTGAAAAACCGCCATATCCGCCGGCTGCAGGAGGGCCGCTGCACCATTGAGCTGGGCTTTGTGCTGACAGACCTGCTCACCAACTATGAGCGGGTGTCTGACCACTGCTCTAACATTGCGGTGGCAGTCATTCAGATTCAGGAGTCCTCTGCCATGGACGCCCACGGCTACCTCAACGAGCTGAAGAGCTCGGGGAGCCCGGCCTTTACCCAGGCCTACGACGAGTATTCCCGGCAGTATTGTCTGCCGGAGTCCCGGCTGTCTGGGGCGGACGCTGCCCACTGAGCCGGAAAAATCCCCCCGCAGGCTTATTTTTATGGCTCTTCCGGCCGATAATCCATATATAGGAGATTGTGACACAGGAGGTTGCCGTTATGATGCTGATGGGTTCCTTAAACACCTATACCAAACAGCTGAAGCTGCAGACTCAATTCCACCTGAAGCAGGCCAAGGGTGAACTGGGCGCCCACAAAACCCTGGAACAGTACCTGGGGGAAGCCGCCGAAGACGCTGGGGAAAAGAATGGGTCCGACGACACGCTGCGGAGCATTCACCAGAAGCTGGACGCGGGGGCAAAGCTCACAGCCCAGGAGCGCCGCTATTTGCAGTCCAAGGACCCGGAGGCCTATGCCAAGCTGGAGGCCTCTGAGCGGGAGCAGAAGGCCTTTGAGCAGAAGCTCCGGCAGTGCCGCACCAAAGAGGAGGCCCAGCGGCTGAAAATGACCTACCTCAACACCTCCCTGGTGGTAGTAAAGGCAGTGGAGAACAATCCCAACATCAGCCAGGCCAAAAAGCTGGAGATTATGACCCAGGAGAAGCGCCGCTGCGACAAGCTGGAGCAGAGCGCCCGGGAGTTTGTGCGCCGGGGCGATTATGAGCGTCTGCCTACAGAGGCGGAGCAGGCCAAGGCGGAAAAGGAGGCCCAGAAGGCCCAGCGTCCCGCAGAGCAGAAGGAGCCTGAGACCCCCGATATCCGGGAGGCCCGGAAGAAGGGGGAAGAGGACCAGGAGAAGGAAGCGGTCCATGTGGAGAGCCGGGAGGAGCGCAAGGTCAAGCGCGCCCGGGCGCAGGCTCGGGCCAGCGCGCAAAAAAGCGCGGCAGCTGATTTCACTCTGGCTGCCGCCGCTTACCGTTCCTCTGCCAAGGCCGCGCCCGCGCCTCAACCTACTGTGGATGTGAAGGGTTAATCCTCGTCTCCGGCGGCTGTGCGCCGGTCGTACAAGGTCTTGCCCAGATAGGTAAAGAAGATGGCCAGCATAGCTGCGCCCTGAATCAGCGCGACGGCTGTGCCGGTGAGCATATGGCCGGAAAGAAGGGGCTGACCCTCGGCCAGCATGTGGCTCAGGCTCAATCCGGCCAGCACCGCGCCGCCCAGGCCGAAGAAGCCGAACAGCACGCCCTGCCGCCGTCCTGCCGGGTTGAGGCCCCGCAGGATGAACTCGCACAGGCCCAAAGCGGCCCCGGCCCAGAAGATGATCCAGTTCTCCCCCTTGCCCTCGGCCCAGGTGACGCCGCAGTCTTTGAGCATGGCGTTAAGAAAAATCAGCCCGAACAGCAGCACTACCACATGCTGGAACACATTGCCCCGCAAAAGCAGCTGGCGCTCGTCCAGCTCAGAACAGCTCTTGAAAATACAACCTTTTCCCATAAAATCATCCCTCCGGTTTCTATCATTCGTCCTCCGGCCAGAACAGGCCGTCCAGCGTGCTGTCTAAGGCCCGGCAGATGTCGATGCACAGGCGTACGGTGGGGTTATAGTCCCCCCGCTCAATGGCCACCACGGTCTGCCGGGTGACACCCACCGCCTGGGCCAGGTCCTGCTGGGTCATGCCTTTGGCGGCCCGGGCGGCTTTCATTCTGAGATTTTTGGGCAACACATCGCCGCCTTTCTCTGGTTTCTTTCCCTCGACTGTAATGCTATTGTAAGCTTGTTTTGATAAAAAGTCAAGTATAATTTACATTTGGGCGTGAGAAATTTTGTGATTTGGGGTTTCTGCGTTCTTTTGGGGTACGCTTTTTTGGGGGAAAGCGGGTGTTTTCTTTAGGGTTTGGTGGCTTTGGAGGGATATCGGCGGAGGACGGCTTGCTGGCTGTGGGTAGGTTGGTGGGGGTTTTTCTTCTGTTTTTGCTGGTAGCGAGCGGGTCGCTGGTCTTCCTGCGGTCGACCGCGCTGGGTACGGCGGCGCAGTCTTACCCCGGCCCAGCCGCTCTAGTTAGGTAGACTTCTGCCTCGCGGCTTTGCTTACTGCGCCGCCGTTTTAAGGTCAAGGTCAAGACCTTGGGGACTCTGTCCCCAAACCTCTGCAACCTTTGAAAAGGGCGAGGGTCGCCGGGTACTTGCCTCAGGCAATGTACAGCGACCGTCCCGAGCCGACCGACGCGACAGCGGAGACGACGAAACTTTTTGTTCGCGCTCTTTTGCTTCTCTTTCGCTCTGGCGCTTTGCCCGCGCTGCTTGCCTTGCGTTTCTTCCCGCCCTCCTGCACAATATGTGGAGGCAAGCATGTCCGCCCAAAAAATTCTGCCGAACCCTGTCGGGAAAAGATATTTTTTCCTCTCATACCCGCCCCTTTCCTGCAAATACTGCTCTATGTAACCAGGAATAACCACCAGGGAGGCGGTCGCGGTGAACGAAAAACAGGCTTGGCAGTGCTTTGCCCAGTCCGGCAAAGTGGATGATTACATTCGATACGCACAGCTGCGGGGTGCGGTCCTGCCCCCCGGGAAGGGAGGCCGTCCCATTGAAATTTCAGACCCAGGGCCTGATTCTGCGGGAAAAGCCCGTGGGCGAACAGGGCTGGCTGCTGACCATACTCACCGAGGATAAGGGGATGCTGCAGGCCTTTGTCAACCGGGCCGGCGGCAAAAAGGAGCGTATGCCCGGGGCCGGGCTGCTCTGCTTCTCTCGCCTGGACATTTACCAGGGGCGGGAGAAGTACATAATCAGCCGGGCCGTGCCTGTGCACAGCTTTGCGGGGCTGCGCCGGGACCTGACGGGCATGGCGTTGGCCATGTACTTCTGCCAGCTGGGGGCGGAGCTTATTATGGTGGGGGACGAGGACACGGGGGAGGCTCTGCGGCTGCTGCTGAACGCCCTGCATTTTTTGGAGGAGGGCAAGCGGCCCCGGTCCCTGCTGAAGGCCATTGTAGAGCTGCGGCTGCTGACCACCTGCGGCTACATGCCGGACCTGACGGGCTGCGCCCAATGCGGCGCGGAGGAGGCGGCAGGCATGGCGCTGCGGCTGCGGGAGGGCGTGTTGTACTGTGGGGAGTGCCGGCCCCGGGACGAGCAGCCGGAGGCGCAGCTTTCGCCCAGCGCGGTGCGGGCCATGCGGCACATTGTGGAGGCGGAGTTTGGGCGGGTTTTTGCGTTTACGCTGACGGGGCCGGGATTAGAGGAATTGACGTCAGCGGCGGAGGCATATATGCTCAGCATATTACAGGAGATGCCGAAAACATTGGTTTTCTATCGCAGCCTTGAATGAGCCGAAATGGAAAGTTCTTGAAGATTCCGGCTTCAGCTTTGCTGAAGCTGAGCAGAGGTCAAAGTCCCCAAGGTCTTGCCCTTGACCTTAAACACCTCCAAAAACGCAGAAGGGTAGGCAAACGCCCCAGTGGGACGTTTGCCGTAGGGAATCACCGTAAGGGGTTTCTTATCGAAGGGGAGCGAAGCGGACATTCGACAATGCCCTTAATCCCTGAGCGTTTGGGGTGGGCGGGGTGGGGCGCTGCCGCTGGCCTCGGGGGCCGCCTGAGCAAGCGAAGCTTGCGAAGAAAGAGCCGCCGACGGTAGAGCCCACGCCAAGCGTTGTGTGCGGAATCTCTATGCGGGTCAATCGCCCGCCAAAGGTTACCGCCCCATATAGTAAATACATTTTGAAGCCTCACTTTTTGCACGGCTGCCCGTTGGCAGTCAGCAAAGTACAATGAAGAAAAGCAGGGATTGTTTCCCACGCAATACAGAAAGGAAGCTTATGGATAGAAATCATAAAGCCCTGGAGCTGGACAAAATACTGGAAATGGTTGCCGCCGAAACCGCTTGTGACGACGCCGCGGAGATCGTGCGGGGCATGGAGCCTGCTCCCAGTGCCGGCGAGGCCCGCCGTCTGCTGGAGGAGACCGACGCCGCCTTTGTGTTGATGGCGAAATTCGGCGGGCCCTCCTTCCGGGACCTGAAAAACGTTGCCAATCCGCTGCGCCGGGCTCAGGCCGGGGGGAGTCTTGGGATGCGCGAGCTGCTGGACGTGGCGGGCACCCTGCGGTCCATCCGGGCCCTGCAGAGCTGGCACGACAAGTCGGCGGGCATGAAAACCGCCCTCAGCGACCGCTTTTCTGTGCTGGCCCCCAACAAATACTTAGAGGAGAAAATCTTCACCAGTATTATCAGCGAGGAGGAGATGGCCGACGCCGCTTCCCCTACTTTGGCCAGCATCCGGCGGAAAATCCGCAACGCCTCTGCCCGGGCCCGGGACCAGCTGGACAAGCTGGTCCACTCTGCCAGCCACCAGAAGCACCTGCAGGAGAGCATTATTACCCAGCGGGGCGGGCGGTATGTGGTGCCGGTTAAGGCGGAGTATCGGGGAGAGGTCCCTGGTCTGGTTCACGATACCTCCGCCAGCGGAGCCACGGTGTTTATTGAGCCCATGAGTGTGGTGGAGGCCAACAACGAGATACGGGTTCTGCAGTCACAGGAGTTGGAGGAGATTAACCGCATTCTTCGGGAGCTCTCTGCTGAGGCAGGGGAGTTTGCAGAGGGCGTCATTCAAAGCTACCAGATGGCAGTGGAGCTGAACGTGATCTTTGCCAAGGCTCAGGTGGCCTACCGGATGAAGGCTGTCACCCCCCAGGTGGGGGAGGACGGGGTGACAGAGCTCACCGCTGCCCGCCATCCGCTGATTGACAAAGATAAGGTGGTGCCTACCGACATCCGTTTGGGCAGGGACTTTGACACGCTGATCATCACCGGCCCCAACACTGGCGGCAAGACTGTGGCCCTGAAGACCATCGGCCTTTTGACCCTGATGGCTATGTGCGGGCTGATGATCCCCGCTGCCGAGGGAAGCCGGGTTTCGGTGTTTCAGCATATTCTGGCAGACATTGGGGACGAGCAGAGCATTGAGCAGAGCCTGTCCACCTTCTCGGCCCATATGACCAATATTATCCGCATTACCGCTGTGGTAAATGAGAACAGCCTTGTACTGGTGGACGAGCTGGGCGCGGGCACTGACCCGGTAGAGGGCGCGGCTCTGGCCACCGCCATTATTGAGGAGCTGCGGAGCAAGGGGGCAAAGCTGGCCTGCACCACCCACTATGCCGAGCTGAAGGCCTATGCCCTGCAGACCCCCGGGGTGGAGAACGGCTGCTGCGAGTTCGATGTGGAGAGCCTGCGGCCCACCTACCGGCTGCTCATCGGCGTACCGGGCAAGTCCAACGCCTTTGCCATCTCCCGGCGGCTGGGCATGGACCCCCGGGTGGTGGACCGGGCGGGCGAGCTGGTGTCTCGGGAGGACTCGGTGTTTGAGCAGGTGGTGGGCCGCCTGGAGGAGGACCGCCGGAAGCTGGAGGACGAGCTGGCTGTGGCCCGCCGGGCCGCTGACCGGGCCCGGGAGAGTATGCGGGAGGCCCAGGCCAAGCAGGCCGAGGCCGGCAACCAGGCCCGCCGGGAGCTGGAACAGGCCCGGCAGGAGGCGGCGAACATTGTACAGAAGACCCGCCGTCAGGCAGACGCTCTGCTCAACGAGCTGGACGAGCTGCGCCGCCAGAAGAACAAGGCTCTTTCCGCAGAGCAGAAGGCCCGGCTGCGGGGCGGTCTGCGGGACCTGGACACTGCCGCCGACCCGGTGCACAAGCAGCGCTCCAACCAGGACTATACTCTGCCCCGGCCCTTGAAGGCGGGGGACAATGTCCTGATTTTCGACATTGACAAAAAGGCCTCGGTGTTGGAGGAGCCTAGGGACGGCCAGGTGCTGGTGCAGGCGGGAATCATCAAGACCCGAGTGCCGGTGGAGAACCTGCGGCTGCTGGGGGACCAGAAGCCGGAAAAGCCCAAGGGCCGCACTGTCACCAAGTCGGTCTCTGCGCCGGACGCCAGCACCAGCCTGGACCTGCGGGGCCAGAGCGTGGACGAGGCCTTGATGGAGGTGGACGCTTTTCTGGACCGGGCGGCGCGGATGAACCTGCCCCAGGTGACCATTATTCACGGCAAGGGGACCGGGGTTTTGCGGGCGGCGGTGCAGAAGCATCTGCGCCAGTGCAAGCAAGTGAAACGCTTCCGGCTGGGCGCCTTTGGAGAGGGCGAAAACGGCGTTACCGTGGCGGAGCTGAACTGACAGGCCGGCCGCTCGCCTGTTTGTGTCCCTTGCACGGCAGGGGGCGGAGGGCTTGCGGCGTGTCTTACCGGGTATTCTATTTTGGATGCACGTCCAGGGGAGCTTGTAGGGGGAGTGTCCCAAAAAAGAGTTTATGACGGTGGGATGGCCTCCGGCGGATTAGGGGCTTTGCCCTTTGGAGCTCTGCCATTGTTGAAAAGATGGACGAAACCTTTCTGAATGCTTCACCAAAACCTTGCTTATAAACATCTCGTTTTTGGTACTCCTGAGACACGGCCTGTCCTACCGGGCATTTCATTGTGATGCACGTCTAGGGGGACTTGCCGGAGCAGGCCGGTGTGTCCGTCTTCCCTAGGGAGTAGGTGGAGGGGATTCGCCTCTGTATTAAAATCTGCGAAAGGGATACGCCCGGGATTTTTGATAGAGCCGGAGCGGGCGCGGGGTGTCGGGCTGGCGGCATGTTTTCGTAAGCGTTCGCGCGCGCCTTTTGGGCAGTTTTTTACCATCTGCTGCGCTAAAAATTCTTGAGGTACGCAAGGCACACAGGAGCTGCAAACAAGTCTGCAAATTTTCGACTGGAATCCAACCACAATCTGCGCAAAATCCGGACACTCAGATTGTGGGAACACGCCTAGCGGTTCAGGGAGGGCCCGGCTGTCACCAGCTTGATACAGTGGCTGCGCCGCTGGGTGTGGGGAGGGCGTCAGTCAACCGCTGGGTTTGGCGGGAGGCTTTTGGAGCCTTGTCTTTATAGCCGGAGACGCGGGTTTTATTGCAAGCCATTTTAAGAAAAGGGCCGCTTGTACAGCGTTTGGGGCTTGTAAATGGGGGGTTCTTGCTATGCCCCCTCCCGGGCACAAGCCGTCTCTGCTGTTTTTGGACGGGCGGTTCTGGTTTTCTCTGTAAGGGGAATAAAAAAGGGGGAGCTGTCTCCGTTTTTTCACGGAAAAGCTTCCCTTTTCTTCGGTTTTGTGCTATAATCGTCGGGATATGTTGAAAAATCGAGGTGATTGCCATGCTTCATTCCTTTGCCAGCGACTGCCACTGCCATTCCAGCTGTTCACCGGACGGAAAGCACCCGGCGGAGGCCATGCTGGCCCGGGCCAAAGAGCTGGGCCTGTATGCCGTCACCCTGACGGACCACTGCGAGTGTAATGAGTATGAAAAAAAGTACCGGGAGCGCGCCCTGAGGGCCTGGCAAGCTATGGACGCGGTTCAGGCCCCGGCGGGGCTGCGGTTTTACCGGGGGATTGAGCTGGGCCAGCCTTTGCAGGACCTGCCCGGGGCTCAGGAGGCGGTAAGCCGGTTTGATTATGATTTTGTCATTGGCTCTCTGCACAATTTGCGGGGCAGGGAGGATTTCTACTATCTGGACGCCCGAGCCCTGTCCGCCGGAGAACTGGACGCTGTGCTGGGGGAGTATTGGGACCAGCTGCTGGAAATGATAGACTGGGGCGGGTTTGACGCCCTGGGCCATTTGACCTACCCCTTGCGGTACATTCAGGGGGAGCAGGGCGTTGCGGCGGACCTGGCCCCTCATGGAGAGAAAATTGACCAGACGCTGGGGGCGCTGATTCAAAAGGGCATTGCCTTGGAGGTGAACACCTCTGGCCTGCGGCAGAAGCTGGGAGAGACCATGCCCGGCCTGGAGCTGCTCAGACGCTACCGCCGGCTGGGCGGGGAGCTGGTGACCCTGGGCTCGGACGCCCACTGCACAGAGGACCTGGGAGCCGGCATTGACCAGGGTATGGAGCTGCTGAAGGCGGCGGGGTTCAACCAATTTGTGGTGTATGAGAAGCGGCGGCCGGTGTGGCTGCCATTGGAGTAACGGATATGGATATTTTGTTTGATACGGAAAAGGGCCGCTTCTCTTACCGGGCGGCGGGGCTGGCCGTGAAGGAGGGCAGGCTGCTGGTCCAGCGGATGAGGGGGGACCAGGGGCTTGCCATACCCGGGGGCCATGTGGCCTTTGGCGAGACCGCGGCGGAGTCTTTGCGCCGGGAATTTCGGGAGGAGCTGGGGCTGAACGTGGAGATTGGCGGGCTGGCTGCTGTGGGCGAGGTGTTTTTTGACTGGAAGGGACCCTGCCAGCAGATTGGCCTGTATTACCGGGTGTCTCTGCCCATTGCGCCCTGGGAGGGCGTGCGCCACGGCTTTGACGGGAATGGGCAGGTGCGGGAGGAGATGGAGTTTCTCTGGGCGCCTGTGGAGACGATTCAGCGGGACGGGGTGGTTTTCTACCCGCCCCAGCTGGCCGGCCATCTGGCCGAAAAGGGAATTCTACATTTTGTATCCAATCAGCTGAACTGAAAAGGAGAGGAACGCCACATGGCTATGGAACAGATTTTGGAGCTTTTGCAGGACGACGCCAAGCTGACCAGCCAGCAGCTGGCCGTTATGCTGAACGAGAGCGAGGAGGACGTGGCAAGGGCCATTGCCCGGTATGAGCGGGAGGGGGTTATTCGGGGATATCATGCTCTGGTCAACTGGGAGCTTACGGAGACCCAGAAGGCCTCTGCCCTGATTGAGCTGCGCATTACGCCGAAAAAGGACACCGGCTTTGACGAGATTGCCGGCCGTATTATGAATTTTCCTGAGGTGGAGAGCGTCTATCTTATGTCCGGCGGGTACGATCTGGCGGTCACAGTCACAGGGCGCACCATGCAGGACGTGGCCATGTTTGTGCAGAAACGCCTGGCCACCATTGACGGGGTTCTGTCTACGGCTACCCACTTTATGCTGACCAAGTATAAGGACGGGGGCGTGATCTTCCACAGCGACTACGAGGAAATCGACGAGAGAGGGAGCAACCTTTGTGATTGATTATGATAAATTGGTAAACCCTGTTATCAGGCAGATCAAGCCCTCGGGCATCCGGCGTTTTTTTGACATTGCCAATGAGATGGAGGATGTGATCTCTCTCTCTGTGGGCGAGCCGGATTTTCACACCCCCTGGCACATTCGGGAGGCGGGGATCGCGTCTTTGGAGAAGGGCCGCACCCGGTACACCCCCAACCGAGGCTTTATGCAGCTGCGGGAGGAGGTCTCGCGCTTTCTCTCCCGGCATTATGGGGTGGAGTATGCCCCGGAGAGCCAGGTGCTTGTCACCGTGGGGGGCTCTGAGGCCATTGACCTGTGTGTGCGCAGCCTGGTCTGTCCTGGGGACGAGGTGCTGATTCCCGAGCCCAGCTTTGTGTGCTATGTGCCCATTACCCAGGCGGCGGGGGGCGTGCCGGTGATTATTGAGACCGGGCCGGAAAACGGCTTTAAGCTGACGGCGGAGCAGCTTGAGGCGAAGATTACGGAGAAGACCAAGCTGCTGATTCTCCCCTACCCCAACAACCCCACCGGGGCTGTGATGAACCGGGATGAGCTGCTGGCCGTGGCCCGGGTGGTGGAGCGGCACAATCTGCTTGTGCTGTCGGACGAAATATACGCGGCCCTTACCTACACCCAGGAGGGGCATGTGAGCTTTGCCTCGCTGCCGGGGATGACAGAGCGCACGGTGCTGGTGAACGGCTTCTCGAAGGCGCACTCTATGACCGGGTGGCGGCTGGGGTATGCGGCGGGGCCCCAGGAGCTGGTTAAGCTGATGACCAAGCTGCACCAGTTCGCCATTATGAGCGCCCCCACCACCAGCCAGTACGCGGCCATTGAGGCGCTGAAAAACGGCGACGAGGACATGGAATACATGCGCGGTCAGTATGACATGCGGCGGCGGCTGATTGTTGACGGGCTGAACCGGATGGGGCTGAAATGCTTTGAGCCGGAGGGGGCGTTTTATGTCTTTCCGTCGGTGCGGAGCACAGGGCTGACGTCTCAGGAATTCTGTGAGAAGCTGATTTACAGCAAGCATGTGGCGGTGGTGCCCGGGGACGCGTTTGGGGCCAGCGGCGAGGGGTTTGTGCGCATATCTTACTCCTACTCCATCAAGCACATTACGGAGGCGCTGGAGCGGATTGAGGCGTTCCTGCAAGAGCTGTAACGCGGGCAGGAAAGCCAGAGCGAAGCAGAACAGAAGTGCGCGAACCAAAAGTTTCGTCCACCTTTACAAAGGTGGCAGAGGTTTGGGGACAGAGTCCCCAAGGTCTTGACCTTGAACTTAGGCGGCGCAGAAAGCAACGGTGCGAGGCAGTATCTCACTCCCACCACACAGTTCAGAACGGGGTAAGGCTGCGCCGCCGTACTACCTAGCGAGGTCGACCAAAGGGAGACCAGCGGACTGTTTGCTGCCGGCTGAAACAGAGCGCAGGGAGACCAGCGGACTGCTTGCTGCCGGCTGAAACAGAGCGAGGGGGCCCAGCGAGCGCAGACGCGGGGTCTTGGCGGCTTCTACGGCTTGCGAAGCAAGACGGCGAGCGGCTGGGCGCCGCGCTGTCCATTCAGAGGGAGGACCCTTTTAGAGAGAGGAGTGGTGAGCGATGAAGGTAAAAGCCTTTGGAAAAATCAACCTGACCCTGGACGTGGTAGGCCGCAGGCAGGACGGCTATCACCTGCTGGACACGGTTATGCAGACTGTATCAATTTGGGATGAGCTGGAAATACAGACCGGCCGGGAGAAAGGGGTCCACCTGGAATGCAACCGGGAGAGTCTGCCTTTGGACAGTAAGAACACTGTGTACCGGGCGGCAAAATTTTTTATGGAGGACCAGGGGCTGGAAAACGAGAGCCTGTCCATCTACATCCACAAATTCATTCCCACCCGTTCGGGCATGGGCGGGGGCAGCGCGGACGCGGCGGCTGTACTGCGGGGTCTGAACGAGCTGTATGACGCGAAGCTCCCTCAGGAGAAGCTGATGGAGCTGGGGGCCAAGGTGGGCGCGGACGTGCCCTTTTGCGTAGGCGGCGGCGCGGCCCGCTGCACCGGCACCGGCACCCAGGTAGCCCCTGCGCCGATGATGCCCAGCTGCTGGCTGGTGGTGTGCAAGCCGCCCGCCGGCATGAGCACTCCCCGGGCCTACGCGCTGCTGGACCAGTACCCTCTTTCCAGTACCCAGGCCACGCCGCGGATGATGGACGCGCTGAACGCGGGCAATCTGCGGCGGGTGGCGAAGGGGCTGGCCAACCGGTTTGACGAGACCATCCGCATGAACCAGGTGCGGGGCGTTAAACGGGGGCTGCTGGAGGCCGGGGCCATGGGGGCCATGATGACGGGAAGCGGCTCGGGGGTTTACGGTATTTTTGAGGCGGAGCAGCAGGCGCGGTCTGCCATGCGGCAGATGGAAGGGTATGGCAAGGTATTTTTGGTGCGGCCCTGCACGGGGGTGTGACGAAAGCACCCAGCGCGGACGAAAGGTCAGGGCGAAGAAGAAGAAGCACAAGGGGCGCGAATCAAAAGTTTCGTCGTCTCCGCTGTCGCGTCGGTCGGCTCGGGACGGTCGCTGTACATTGCCTGAGGCAAGTACCCGGCGACCCTCGCCCTTTACAAAGGTGGCAGAGCGCGAGACAGCGTCTCGCGACCTTGACCTTGAACTTAGGCGGCGCAGATAGCAAAGGTGCGAGGTAGAAGTCTGCCTAACCAAAGTGGTCAGAACGGGGTAAGGCTGCGCCGCCGTCGACTTGCCGCAGGCAAGTCGGATGCCGCAGGCAAGTCGGATGCCGCAGGCAAGTCGAACCCAGCGAGGTCGACCAAAGGGAGACCAGCGGACTGCTTACTGCCGTCAGCCTCAGAAACAGACCCTTTTTGATCCTCCTTCACGAAAACCCCAAACAACCAGGAAAAAAACAGCTTTTGCTTCAACCATCTGTTTGCAGCCAGTTGGGATAGAGCGAAGGCCCAGCGAGCGCAGACGCGGGGGCTTGGCGGCTGCGGAAGGTTTGCGAAGCAAAGCTTCTACGGCTTGCGAAGCAAGACGGCGAGCGTCCGTTTTGCGGGCGGTGCATTCAGAGGGCGGGCCTTGCGGTTGCGACTGTAGTGGACGGCGGAAGTTTTGCATATGGGACAGGGCTTTTGATATTGCCCCTTAGGTAAGTGCGGCGTCTCTCAAGCTATCCTGTGGCAACGCACTGTTTGACCGCAGGGCGGAGATGTGTCGAGCAGCGGATACGTCTGTTATTCGATGGGAAGGTATACTCTACTATGTGAAACGTCCCAGTGGGGCGTTTCAGTCCTTTCTTGTGCTGTTTGAAGGGGTTGGGCCGCTTACGGTGATACAAGCTCTACGGAAGATGGTTCCGTAATGTTTTAAGCACTTTCGACCGTGTGGCGGAGCGTAATTTTTTATGCTTTGAGGACGCATAGTCGAAATGCAGTGTGCTGTTTCAGGTGATGCTCAGGGAAAGAGGAACTGGCAGGCTGTGCCTGTCAATACCGCCGCTACATACAGTGTGGCGGCAATGCTCAGGTTCTCCTTCCAGTTTCGGTTTACCTGGAAAAGTACGGCCAGGCCCATGCCCGCCCCTGTACATAACCCCGCTACTGCTGACCCAAAGGACAAGGACCCGGCTAAATACAGCTCTGTCAACAGAACCGAGGCCGCGCAGTTGGGAATAAACCCAAGCAACGCCGCCAGCAGCGGCTGAAATGCGCTGCCTGTCAGCAGCAGGTGGGAGATGCGCTCTTGCCCTACTGCGGCAATGGCCAGGCTCAACGCCAGATTTACTGCCAGGATAAAGCCGAATACCCTGACGGTATGCCTTAGCGCTGAGCGGAACAGACCCTGCTCCTCACAGCCGCAACCCTCGCACAGCTCGTGGAAGGGCTGGGGCGGAGAGGATTTGAGCCAGCGGAAGACCACCAGGTCGGCCAGGAGGCCGGTAAGTATCCCGGCAATCAGCTTGACCCCCAGCAGCCGCAGCAGCACACCCCCTGTCTGGGGTTGGCTGAGCAGCATGGGCAGCGCCTCGTCAGAGGTGGCCATGAAGACTGCCAGCAGAGTGCCGGGGGTGATCAGCCGCCCGGCGTAGAAATTGGCCGCGGCCACAGAGCAGCCGCACTGGGGCACACAGCCCAGCACCGCACCTCCCAGGGGGCCAAAGGGGCCCAGCCGGGAGAGGGCTCCGGCTATGCGGCTGCCGGCCCGGTGCTCGAGGAATTCTATCAGCAGATAGGCTCCCAGGAGGAAGGGCAGGGTTTTGAGTGAGTCAAAAAGGGCGTCGAGTAGTAGGTCAAGCATGGGAGTGCTCCTGTTACAATATATTTGCCCCATAATATGTGGCAGCCAGCCACAGGCTTGGGACATCTCATGCCAAAGCTGTTAGAATGGGTAGGCAATGGTCTGATTTACAGCTCCAAGAGCGAAACGCTCGTCAGAAAGTCAGTCA
>CAJUNQ010000044.1 GCA_910587835.1 uncultured Oscillospiraceae bacterium
CACCGTCTTTTTGCCCCAAAGCAGTCGCTTTCTGCGTCGAAAATCCTCGTAATACGCAAGTATTACTTGCGGTTTTCTCCTTGAAATCGCCTCCTTTGGACCAAAAATCCGGCATTTCCTCTATTTTCAAACAAGCCCTAGAGGAAGCTGCCTATTGGGAGGGCAAATTCAAAGGGGAAGGAAATGATGCGGGATGATTCGGAATTTTCAATGTGTCAACATCAGTTCAAAGGCCCCGAAAGCTCTGGCGGAGTTTTACCGGTCTATCGGCGCGCCGGTGTTTGTGGAAAACGACTGCTATGACGGCTGGAGCATCGGGGACCCGGAAAAGGGCGGCTATGTGTGCTGCTGGGACGAGAATGTCTGGGGAAAGTCTGCCGCCGGGTTTGTCACCATTGTTTTGAACTCGGACAGTGTGCAGAAGACCTATGAGGAGCTTAAGGCCAAGGGCTTTGAGCTTGAGCTGCCTAAAACCGCGGTCTGGGGCGGGCAGGAGCTGACCTTCAAAGACCCGGACGGCAACATTGTGATGATTCTGTGAGGGGGTGTATGTATGCAGATGAAGCTGGGGCATATCAAGCTGGGAGTCAGCGACCTGAAGCGTTCTCTGGAGTGGTACAGTCAAATCCTGGGCTTTGAGGTAGACAGCTGCTGGCCCAAGGAGAACCCCAATTACTATGACTTCAAGGGCTCCGGGGCCGCTTTCTCCATTGGACAGGCGGAGCACGGGGGCATCTATCATGGGGGCCGCACCAACTTCGAGGTGGAGGATGTGGACGGCTTGTGGGAGAGGCTCAAGGATAAGGTTACGGTGGTCGAGGCCATTTGGGACACCCCCTGGGGCACCCGGAAGTTTACCATTGCGGACCCGGACGGCAATGAGCTGGGGTTTACGAAGCAGCTGTGAAATGTGCTTGCAACGCTTGACAACCTGGCACACGCGGGGTATAATAAGAACACAAAAGGACGCTGCCTGCGCTTTCGGGCGACTACCGGCAGTTAGCCTTCGTTAGCTTACTAGGTTTTGCCCAGTTAGCCGTTCGGGCTCCAACACCGGACGGCTAACACGCTTTTGGGGCTACGTACAGGATTGCCGCTAAAGCAATCAGTACGCATATTGCACAATCCGCAATACTTTCCGTCCCATACACGCGCCACCTCCCTTCGTGTAAACTCCGGGAAATGAACCACCCCCTTTCGGGTGAAGTGGCTAACCGCCTTTATCGCCTGTTCACGCAGACAGTATCCTGTATGTAAGCCCCCATTGCCGGGGCTTCTTTTATTTTACTGCCCCTTTCGCAGCTTGTCAACAAAAACCCCTTGCAAAACCCTGGCGCAGCCGCTATAATTAGGAAAAAAGCGAAAATAGAGAGGACGGTTATCATGGCGCAGCAGAAAAAGAAGGTGGAGGATATCACCTCCATGGAGGTTGACTTTGCCCAATGGTACACAGACGTGGTGAAAAAGGCGGAGCTGGCGGACTATTCCAGCGTGAAGGGCTGCATTGTGTATGAGCCCTACGGCTATGCCATTTGGGAGAATATTCAGCGGGAGATGGACGCCCGCTTTAAGAAGCTGGGCGTGCAGAATGTGGCCATGCCCATGCTGATTCCCGAGAGCCTTTTGCAGAAGGAAAAGGACCACATTGAGGGCTTTGCCCCGGAGTGCGCGGTGGTCACCCAGGGGGGCGGCGAGGAGCTGAGCGAGAAGCTGTATGTGCGGCCCACCAGCGAAGTGCTGTTCTGCGAGCACTATCAGAAGGTGATTCACTCTTACCGGGACCTGCCCAAGCTCTATAACCAGTGGTGCTCGGTGATGCGGTGGGAGAAGACCACCCGGCCCTTTTTGCGGGGCATGGAGTTTTTGTGGCAGGAGGGCCACACCATGCACGAGACCGCGGAGGAGGCTCAGGAGTTCACCCTGAAGATGCTGCGGCTGTATGAGGAGGTCTACCGGGACGCGCTGGCGATTCCCCCTGTGGTGGGCAGGAAGACCGAGAAGGAGAAGTTTGCCGGGGCTGAGGCCACCTATACTTTGGAGCCTATGATGCACAACGGCGTGGCCCTGCAGGGGGGCACCACCCATTATTTTGGGGACGGCTTCTCGAAGGCCTTTGACATCAGCTTTACCGGCCGGGACAACCAGCTCCATGCCCCTCACCAGACCTCTTGGGGCATGAGCACCCGGCTGGTCGGCGCGGTGATTATGGTGCACGGGGACGACAACGGCCTGGTGCTGCCCCCCCGCATTGCCCCCATTCAGGTGGTGATTGTGCCCATTGCCCAGCACAAGCCCGGGGTCTTGGAAAAGGCGGCGGAGCTGCGGGACAGGCTCAGCGAAAACTTCCGGGTGAAGCTGGATAGCAGCGACAACTCCCCGGGGTGGAAGTTTGCCCAGTATGAGATGCAGGGGGTGCCGCTGCGGATTGAAATTGGGCCCAAGGACATGGAGCAGAGTCAGTGCGTGCTGGTACGCCGCGACAACGGGGATAAGGCTGTTGTACCGCTGGACGGCTTGGAAGCGACTGTGGCAAACTGCCTGGACATCATTCATGACAGCATGCTGCACAAGGCCCAGGAGAACTTTGACTCGAAGACCTTTGCGGCCCATGACCATGCGGAGTTTTTGGACATTGCCGCCCATAAGCCGGGCTTTATCAAGGCCATGTGGTGCGGGGACAGCGCCTGTGAGGACCGGCTGAAGGAGGAGACCGGCGGCGTGAAGAGCCGGTGCATTCCCTTTGAGGAGGAGCACATCAGCGATGTGTGCGCCTGCTGCGGCAAGCCTGCCAAGCATATGGTGTATTGGGGACGGCAGTATTAAGAAGCGATACCAAGTAGGAATGGCGCAAGGATTTTCGAGAGGATTTTGTGGGATTTCAGGGGGACGCCGCAAGAGAGGCCGTTGCTTTTCGAGGCTTTTTAAAGCGCGGAAGCCCGCGAGATTCATCGAAAGGATTTGCGCCATGCTTTATTGGTACGGCCTTGAACAGGTTTTATGTAAACTAACCAAACCGCTTGTTTGAGGACAAGCCAAGTTTTCCAATAATCCAGCTGTCGAACAAATTATTTCTATAAAAATCACAAAATAGAGCTTTACTTTTTCTTCCTCTTGCGGTACAATAGACTTGTAATCAATATGCGGCGTCCTCCCCATTCGGAGAACACAGCATATGAAAAATAGGAGGATTGATTCCCATGTCTAAATTGAAGATTGGTTTCATCGGCTGCGGCGGCATTGCCAACCAGAAGCATCTGCCCGGCATGTCCCAGCAGACAGAGTATGTTGACCTGTGCGCTTTCTGCGACCTGATTCCCGAGCGCGCCGAGAAGGCCGCCAAGGAGTATGGCACCCCTGACGCCAAGGTCTACACCGACTATCATGAGCTGCTGGCCGACCCCAGCATTGACGCTGTGCATGTGCTGACCCCCAACATCGCCCACTGCGAGATTACCGTGGCCGCTCTTGAGGCCGGCAAGCATGTTCTGTGCGAGAAGCCCATGGCCGCTACCCCCGAGGACGCCCAGAAGATGCTGGACGCCCGGGACCGCACCGGTAAGATGCTGACCATTGGCTATCAGTACCGTCATTTCCATGAGAACGCTGTTGCCCGCAAGGTTGTTGCTGACGGCTGGCTGGGCGATATCTACTACGCGGAGGCCACCTACCTGCGCCGCCGGGGCGTGCCCACCTGGGGCGTGTTCACCGACAAGTCCAAGCAGGGCGGCGGTCCCCTGATCGACATTGGCACCCATGCGCTGGACAACACCCTGTTCCTGATGAACAACTATGACGTGGACTATGTGGTCGGCACCTCCTTTGAGAAACTGGGCCGTCTGCTGGACCCCGAGCATCAGGGCCAGAACAACTGGATGGGCGACCCCGACCACTGGAATAACGAGACCTATGACGTGGAGGATTCTGCGGTAGGCCAGATTAAGATGAAGAACGGCGCTGTGATCAACCTGCGTGCCTCTTGGGCGCTGAACATGGCCGAGAAGGCTGGCTGCGACAACCAGGCCCACACTCTGCTGTGCGGCACCAAGGGCGGTCTGGACACCCTGGAGGGCCGTGTCCGCCTGAACCACATTGTGGCCAACCAGCAGACCATCTCTTGGGTGGGCGAGCAGGTTCGGGGCTACATTCCCGGCTTCAGCCAGGGCCCCGCTCCCCTCTCTAAGGAGCATGACATCTGGGTGAAGGCTCTGCGGGGCGAGGGCGAGCTGTTTGTCACCGCCGACCAGGCCTTTGTGGTCACCAAGATTCTGGACGCCATCTATCAGTCCTCCAAGACCGGCCAGGCCATCAAGTTTTAAGGTGGCGGCGAGGTAGAGAGCATGGAAAATATCAATCTGCAACTGTATTCCTTTGGCCATGACTGCCCGCTCTCCGCTGTGGAGAAGATCAAGAAGGCCGGCGAGATGGGATACGCTGGCGTGGAGTTTGCCCAGGACTATAAGGATGTGCCTGTTGAGGACATTAAGAAGGCCTTGGAGGAGGCGGGCGTTAAGGCTGTCTCCGCCCATGTGCCCTTTGAGATGATGGGCGAGCATCTGCCCTATCTGGCCCAGCTGGGCGTGAAGTATGTCGCCTGCCCCATGACCTCCTTCTGCGACGCGGAGGAGGCCAAGGAGGTGGCTGCCGAGCTGAACAAGTGGGGCGCTGAGGCCAAGAAATATGGCATCACCATTGGTTACCACAACCACACCCAGGAGTTCAACAAGGACCAGGACAAGTACCTGTTCGACTGGGTGATGGAGAACACCGACCCGGAGACCGTGGCCTTTGAGATTGACTGCGGGTGGGCCTCTGCGGCGGGCATTGACCCGGTGGAGTACATTAAGGCCCATGCCGGGCGTATTGCGGCCATTCACATTAAGGAGAACGGCGCGGTGATTGGCCCGGACCCGGCTGCTTCCCGGAAGAATCCTCCGGAGTGGCCCAAGTTCGAGCTGGATGAGAACGGCAAGCCCATCTTCCCCCCTGAGTTCATTGCGAAGATGCAGGAGCGGGACAAGCTGAATGTTCCCACCGGCAGCGGCATTGTGGACTGGAAGGCTGTCAAGGCGGCGGCTGACGCTCAGCGGGACGGCGTGATTTATGTGGTAGAGCGCGAGGCCAGCTATGACGGCAAGAGCCGGATTGACTGCCTGAAGGAGGACGTTGCCTGGCTGAAGGCGAATGTCTGATTGTGCCCCATGAGAAGGACTGCTGCCTGCGGGCGGGGCTCTTCATAGACAGTTATATTTGGGAAACGGCGTGGCTTTAGGGCTATGCCGTTTCTCTATTCTGTAGGGGTGTGGGCAGGCAGCTGGTGATTGCTGTGGTGTGCTGCTGTCTGTCAAACAAGGTGACATCTCGCGGCGTGGGTGTGCCTGCGCAGCTGCGTTTACTATATGGTCTTGTATGCGCGTGGACGGCGGCGTTTGTGGGGGTGCGCCCTGCCGGGGCATGTTCGCATATGATTTGGGAGTGAATTTTAGTCAGATTCATGGCAGGAATTTGCAGGTGTGCCCGCATACTGCAAGAGTATTCATGGCAAAAATCTGCCCAGAAAGCGTTGCACTGGCCCTGGTTTGCTTTCAGGTCAGTGGTTTTATGATGAGTTTGCGGGATGCTTTGGTTTTGCCGGTTATATCTGTGTATCAAAACGGACTCCACACCTTTTGAGTATGGAGTCCGTTTGTGCGTCGTTATATTTGGTGCGTGGGACCGGTTTATAGGTTTGCCAGGGATTCCATCTGCTTTTGGAGCTCGCCGACAATCTCCTCATTGGTGGACATCCCTTCTGTGATGCCGGCCATGTCCTCCACCAGGTCCTGGGTGCGGCCTGCCGCGCCGTTTACGCCCTCGGCCGCGCCGTTGATGGCGTTGGAAATGTTGGCGATGGAGCCCGCCACCTCGTCCATGGCGGCGCCCAGACGCTCTACCCGGCTGTTGAAGGCCTCGATGCTGCCCTCAACATAAATCGCGTCGTCCCGGTACTGCTTGCCGGAGGCGGCTGAGCGTTGGAACTGTTCCAGGACGGTGTGTCCCAGATACTCCACCAGCTCCTGGGCGCTGCCGGACAGATAGTCGACTGCACCGGTGACCACGCCGCTCACCCGCTGGATGTGCCCGGCGGTCTCGGCGCAGGAGTCGGCCAAGCTGCGGATCTCTTGGGCCACCACGGCAAAGCCTCTGCCTGCCGCCCCGGCCCGGGCCGCCTCAATGGAGGCGTTGACGGCGATTAAGTCGGTAGAGGCGGAGATGGACAGGATGTCTTTTGTGAGGCTGCTGATCTCCTCCACGCTTTTGCTCTTTTCAATGGCTGAACTCAGCTGGGAGACGATCTCTTGGGTGCGGGCGCGGACCGACTCCATATTCTCCCGGGCGGTCTCCTCCACTGCCTCCGCCCGCCCACGCATTTCTACCGAATAGGCTGTGATGGCGGCGCACTCCTCCGCCATGTCCCGGGCGTCGGCACGGGTTCCGGCCGCGCTGCCGTTGATGGTCCCCGCGCTGCTGGAGACCTCCTCCAACGCGGCGGAGAGCTGGGAGGTGAGGCTGGAAAGGGCCTGCACGCTGCCGCTGGAGCTGTGGATGCGGTCGTGCACCTGCCCCACCACCCCGCCCAAACGCTGGGAGCTGTCCTGCAGGGTGCCCATGGCCTGGCGGATTGGGGCGATGACGTACCTTTTTACCATACGGAACGCCGCAGCCACCAGGACGACGCCGGCGGTCAGGGTGCAGGCGCTGATGATCAGCGAGGTCAGGTACACGAAAAACAGGTTGTCACGGGCTGTGTCTGCCTGGACGCTGACAGAGGCGGACAGGGCGTCGATCCATCCCTCCGCCGCGCTGCCGTAAGACGCTACGTCTCCGTTGGCCATGGCGTAGGCCTCTTGGGTTTTGCTGTCGGCACTGGCGCACACCAGCTTGACCAGGGCGTGCTTGAAGGAGGCGTAGTCCGCCAGAAGCGACTGATACGCCTCCTGCTCCTCCTTTGGGACAAAGCTTTCGTAGGCGGCCAGCTGTTCGTCCAATGCCGCCTCCTCATCCTTGATCTCCTGAACCAGACGGATCATGGTGCTGTGGTCCGCCGCCACAATATGGGACAGGGCCAGCCGGTGTATCCCCATCATGGACCGCCGGATCTCTTCCAGCTTGGTCTCGCTGGCCATGTAGGCGTCGACGATTGTGTTGGCCTTGGCGTTGACATTGTTGACGCCAAACACGGCCGCTATGTTGGAAAGCAGCGCCACCAGGCCCAGCAGAACAATGGGCAGAATCAGGCGCTGCTGTAGGCTCAGCTTGCCTTTCATGGGAATCCCCTCCGAGTCATATTTTTGCATCTGTGCCGCCGGGCTAGCCCCCTATCGGGCTTTGACCCCTTCTACCAGCCGGTCCAGCTGCTCTTGTAAGGGGACGCCGTCAGGGTTGCCCAGGGCCATGTTTCCGGCGAACTCGGTGACCGGGTCCCAGAATTTTCCCCCCACCCGCTGCAGCTGGGAAAACTCGGACTGGGCCAGCAGGGCCGCAATGGCAGGGGAGCTTTGGACCTCGGGGGAATTGGCGGCGCGTATGTTGGAGGGCCCCTGCCCCCGCACCGCGAAACGGCGGGCCTGGCCGTTCTCGCTGGTGATCCACTCGGCCAGGCGGGCCGCCCACTCCGCCTCGGGCGAATAGGCGTTGACCCCGATGAGCTTGCAGCCGGAGAAGGAGGCCATCTGGATTTCCTGGCCGGCGCAGGTAAAGGTGGGCAGCTTGGCGGCTCCGGTGTTCTCGCCCCAGGCCTCTTCTACCGCCACGGCGTTCCACACGCCGCTGACCCCTGCCGCCACGGAGCCGTCCTGCACCCCGGCCAGAAAGTCCGTGTCTACCCGGTTGGCAAAGCCTGGACTGGCCGCAATGTCCAGCATGGCCTGGGCCACGTCTACCCCGCGGATGGGCCCCTCGGAGTTGTTCCAGGTGCAGGTGTTGGTGATGCCGTCGTCGTTGATGCGCACCTCCATGCCGGTGTTGCCGAAAAAGGCGTACACATACCAGGCGGAGGACCAATCCATGGTCACCAGCTTGCCGGCCTCTGCCGCCGCTTCTACCAGGCGGTTGAAGCTTTGCACGTCCTCATCGGAAAAATAAGCCTTATTATAGTATAGAAAATAGCCGTTGTCTGCTGTGAGGGGGTAGGCGTAGAGCTTGCCGTCCACACTGGCCGCTTCTACCGCGGCAGGCAGATTGGCGCTGCTGACGGCCGCCGTGTCCTCTAAGGGGGCCAGCGCCCCGGCCGCTGCCAATGCCGCCAGCTGGTCGTCCGCAAAGGCGAACACGTCCGGCCCGCCCTCCAGGCCGGCCAGCAGGGCGTCTTTGCAGCCTGACTCGCTTTGAGGCTGGTAGGTGATTTCAAAATCCGCCTGGCCCGCATACTGCTGTTGAAAGGAGGCGAAAAGCTCGTTGAGCAGCGCCTCATCCTCTTCGGCACCCCACACGGTCAGGGCCACTGTACGGGAGGCGGGCGGCTCCTCCTGGGGCTGGGGTTTTTGACCGGTACAGGCAGTCAGCAAAAGCAATATGCCTGCGGCCAGCAAAAGAAAGCTTTTCCGAACCATGAACCATCATGCCTTTCTGTGATGTTTGAAGGCCGCGCCTGCCGGTTTCTGCGTTTGGCCTAGAGTCTGTTTGAAAACCGGAGAAATGTCGGATTTTTGTCCAAAAACGAGGGCTTTCAAGGAAAAAACCGCAAGAAAGGCTTGCCGCCTTTCGAGGATGTTTGACGCAGGAAGCGCCGTTTTGGGGCAAAACAGACGGCGTTTCGGAGTTTTAAAACAGACTCTAGGCAGGGCGCGGCTGTGGTACAGGATACCATTCGATGGGAGTTTTCCGGTTCTTTCACAGAGGGAAACTCCCTTTGTTTGTATATTATAGCATAGCTCCAAGCCGCTTTGCGTATTGGGAAATCGCTGCCGCGATTTCTAAGAACCTGTATTCATAGGCGGAGGATGCCGGAGTGGCGAGGGATTTTGTCGCCCTGCAAGGCAAAAAATCGCAGGAATACTTGCCGTATTTCAAGATTTTTTAACGCAGCAGGACGGCAAAAGACCCGTCCCTCCGGCGTTCAACGCCTGTGAATACAGGTTCTAAAACTACTTCGCAGTTTCGGCTCTACTGAAATGTCATATGGACATTATAGCATATTGTCGCCTTTCTGGCAAGTCTTGAATCATGGGGGGGCTTGGGCTTCGGTTCTTTTTGGGGAGCTATGGAAAAAGCCGGCCCTGCGTTCAGGGCCGACTTTTTTGTTTTGTGTGATGGGGGGCGGGTTTAGGGCTTGTTTGAAAAATCGGAAACGCTGTCTTTTTACCCAGAAGGGGCCCCTTTCTGCGTCAAAAATCCTCGCCAATCGGAAGATTGCCTTGCGGTTTTTTTCTTGAAATGAACCCCTTCTGGGTATAAATTCGTCATTCCCTCTATTTTCAAACAAGCCCTAGTCCAGCAGAGTCCAGGAAAAATTTTCCCAGAGCAGTCTGCTGCCTATGTCGGTCCCCTGGGGCAAAAGGAACATGGCCACCTGGTTCTCGACGCCGCTTTCGCTGGTCATGTAGGCGTAATCGCCATTGATGGAATGCACGGTATACTTGACTGGCTCCATAATACCCTCTCCTTTGTTTGGTAGAGAGTATTATATCATTTCAGCCGGTCCGTGTCAATGAAAGCGGGGTGCGGGCCTGGCTACTCCATGACGATTCGTTCTACCGGGATCTGTCCCCGGACCACTTGGAGTTCAACGCGGCCGTTCTTCTGGGTCACTGTGCCGTAGCCTGTGGCGGCGCTGAGGAACACGGTGTAGGCCGGGGCATCTGGCGCGCCGGCGTACAGGGTCTTGTCCACCGCGTCGTACCGCACGCCGGTGCTGGCCTGTAGATAGGCGTAGGACGCCAAGGCCCGGGCGTACCAGTGGCCGCACTCGTACTCGTCGAAGGGGTTGCGCTTGACCCCGTCATAACGGGCCCGGCTGGCGGCGATGATGGCTTTTGCCTCCTCGGTGCAGCCGAACATCATCAGGTGGGAGGCCACCTGGTGCTCGACGCCGGTCCACACCTCGTCGCTGTACACAAAGGGCAGGGAGGGCCTGCCGCCCCGGGGCCAGGTGCACAGCAGCAGCCCGCCCTCATCGCCCAGGGCATAGCCAGGACGCTGGGGGTTGGCGTGGTCTGTGAGGCTGGCCTTGAAATTGTAGCGGTATACGGCCAGCAGGTGGCTTTTGAGCTTTTCCGGGTCCAGAATGTCGCCCAGGCCGCAGACCCTTGCCAGCCAGGCTCCGGCCACCCCGTCGGAAATGCAGCCGGAGCCGTATTGATATTTGGGGCCCTCCCGCTCCATCAGGGCGCGGCTGGCGGCTGGCTCATGGGACAGGTCAAAGGGGGCTTTCAGGGCAGTCCATTCCACCTGCTGGGTAAAGTATTCCCCATTGAACAGGCGGGTCTCCATGTACGCCCGGCCCTGGCAGTACAGCCGCTCATACTGGGCGGGGTCCTTCCCCAGCGCGCGGGCCATGCGGCTCATGGCTGTCAGGGCCCCCAGATAGAAGGAGGTGCACATGCCGTCTGCGCCCCAGAACTCAATGTCGTAGGTGTTGTGATGGGGCTCCTTCAGCACGCCCTGCCGGTTCTTGTCCCAGGTGTCGATACAGTAGTCGAGGCTTTTTTTCATCAGCGGCCAGTATTCTCTGATGAAGCCAGTGTCGCCGCTGACGCGCCACTCCCGGTACATTTTCATAATACCCCCCAACTGCCCGTCGGAGGCGGCGTGAAAGGTGTGGCCTGAGGGGCGGATGGGCAGGGAGGTACGGAACTCCTGATGCCCCGCCTCGTTCTGGTCCTCGTGAAACTCCGCGTCCCGGAAGGTGCGCTCCAGCTGGGGGAACAGGTGGCAGAGGGCTTGGGCGTAGTTCCACACATGGGTGCAGCTGCCGTGACAGCTGCCAATGGTATCGCAGCAGCCCTCCCAGGCCCAGAGCCGCCCGTCTGTCTGCCGCAGGATGGTGGGAGATTTTAGAATGGACAGATTGGATGTCAGGGCGTCCAGGGCCTGGCCGGGCAGAGTGGAGGCAAACAGCGTCTGGGAGAAGGTCTCCGACTCCCTCCAAAGCCACTGGAAACGGCTGCGATAGTAGGCCATCACCTCCTCTACGCAGCCGAACCGGCCGGCATACCAGGGACGGTAGGCCTCTTTTGGGGCAGAGCCGATGTCCGCCTCATAGCCCAGGCGCAGGGCGCTGTGGGGCACATACCAGGCAAGGTGCAGGTCGACCACCTTGCGCTCCCCTGGGGCCAGGGCAAAGGGCACTGCCAGAGAGCCCCCCAGGCTTTTGCCGTCCGCCCGCTGGGCCTGACGGGCTCCCCCCTCCGCCAGCTCCTTCCACAGCATGGTCAGGGGGTCGAACCAGCCGCTGGGGAACCAGTCTGTGTTGAGAAGCGCGCCGTCCTCCTCTGTCCGGATGAGGCACTGGCCAAAGGCGGCGGGGTCTCCCTCTTTGGCCGGGCAGGTCAGCAGCAGCCCGCCCTCCTGCTGGGTGATGGTCCCCTCCGGGGTCTCCGCCTCTGGCGAGGGGAACCATTTGTCCTCTGGGCGTACCATCAGGTTGCGGGTGTGGAAGGAGTACACGGCCTCTACCGGCGTGTCCCCCTGGTTCTCAAAGGTGTAGCGCAGGGTTGCGGCGGGCAGGCAGGAGCTCTCCCCATCGCCGGGCACAAAGGGGCTGAAGGCGGTCATGGACACGGCGAGAGGGGCGGCTTCCTCTTGAAATGTCAGATGGGCAAAGGGGAACCGCCCCTGAAAGGTGTTGGACCGGAACCGGGGCAGGCCGTAGGTTTTGCCGAACTGGTTGTGAGTACCCAGCCCGGAAAGGCTCCCCCGGGCGCCGAATATTTTTTTGCGGGGCACAGGGCCTTCCAGCACCCGGGCCCAGTTGGCGCCGTTTTGCCGGACGTACAGAGCGGAAAAGCATTCCGGCTCGTGAAACAGGTCGGGGGCGTGGCGCAGGGAGAGGCTGCCCAGGGAGCCTGCGCCCTCTATGCAGAACATGCCCGCGCCTATGCCGCCGACAGGGAACGCGATTTGCTCGCACTGCCCGCCTTGATAGATTTTGCTCATAATTTTACCTCCATTCTGGGTTTGCCGGGAAAGTCGGGCTGAGGCAAGAGGGGGGGGGCTGGGCTCTTGCTTTTGGGAATTGATTGACTGGGGCTTTGGGTGTGTTCTCTGGGTAAGGGGAGGCCGCGGGCCTTCTCTCAGGAAGCCCCGCGGCCCGAAAGCTTATTGGCTTATTTTTCCAGCTCCAGCTCCATCAGAGCCACATTGTACACCGGCAGCCAGAGGGACATGAGAAAGCCGATCTTCTTCCCGTCCTTTGACACATACCGGGGGTTCATAAACGCGCCGTACAGGCCGGGAAAGTCCTGCTGGGCGGCAATGGTCACGGGAGGGGAATAGGGGCCCCAGATCTCCTTGGCGCTGCGCATGATGAGGTCGGGCCCGGAGATATAGGCCGCCAGCCATTCCCCCAGATATTCGCTGTACAGGAAGGACATCTCCCCCACCGGCTTTTGCAGAAGGTCGACTGCATGGGCCAGCCCCTCCTCCCCAGGGGTGAAGATGGGCGTGCCGTCCTCCTGGTAGCCGGTGAGGTACTCGTAGGCCTCCCGGCTTTCGTAGCTGGCGGCGGCAACCCGCATCAGCCCCGCGCCGCCGCTGCGCCCGCCGGTAATGCCGGGTATATACACCATTTCGTCTACCAGCACGGGGTACATCTGACAGAAGCGGCTGTCGCCGGGCCATTGGAGGCCCTCCAGTATGTCCCAGGTCTCTCCATTGTCTGTGCTTTTTGCCACTGCGCCATAGTTGCACTCCCACTCGCCGGGCTCGCCCCAGTGGCGCACAGACATGAAGGACAGGTAGAGGCTGCCGCCCAGGCACAGGGCTCCGGTGGGGATTTTGGTCATCTCTTTGCCATCGGTTTTCTTTCCCCGCAGCAGCTCTTTGGCCACCCCGGTGCTGCTGGCGATCATGCGGTCAAAGGTAATGCCGTCCGTATAGTCTCCATCCGTGGACACTGCCGCCACATTGCTGCGCCAGTGTTCGGTCTGGTCCTCGTTTTTAAAGGTGTCGCCAAAGAAGAAAAAGGTCTCCTCTCCTTTGTTGACGGACAGCCCCAGGTCAGTGCCCCCCACGCCGTATTGGCTGGCGGTGCGGTTCTCGGAATACTCCCCGGTCACCATGCCGATCATGTGGACGTTCTTCACCCGGTGCAGGTTGAATTGGTCCTCCGGGTCCCGCATGGGCTGGTAGGTCAGGCTTTTCTTCATCAGCCCGGCAATTACCGCCTCCCCCTCCTGCCGGGTTTTTTCGGCGTTGGTGAGGGGCTTTGCCTTGGGGGTGGGCTCCGGGGCCAGGGTCGGGCCGGGGGTGGGGGCGGGGACCGGCTCTCTTGTCTGACAGCTGGCGGCGCTTGCCAGCAGCAGGGCGGCAAGGAGGGCCCCAAGGCCCCGTTGGATTTTGTTACCCATAGGCCCCTCCCCCTACTTCAGCCCGGAGAGCACAAAGCCCTTGACAATGTGCTTTTGGAAGATGGCGAACAGGGCAATGGGTGGGATGACCGCCAGGCAGGTGGCGGCCATAATGCGGCCGTACTCTGTGCCGTAGTCGGTTTGAAAGGAGCGGATGATGGGCATGACCTGCTGGATGGACTTGTCGGTGACTGTGATGGAGGGCCACATGAAGCTGTTCCAGTAGCCGATGAAGATGCCCGCCCCCTGCACCACCATGGGGGTGACGGAAAGGGGCAGAAACACGGTCCAGAAAATGCGGAACCGCCCGCAGCCGTCAATGCGGGCCGCGTCCTCCAGGCTGGCGGGGATGTTGAGAAAGAACTGGCGGAAGAAAAAGATATTGTAGCCGCCGGCAATGCCGGGCACCAGCAGCACCCACAGGGTGTTGATCATGTGCAGGGAGTGCACCACCAGGTAGGAGGTGATGAGAATGGTGAGGCCGGGCACATACATGGTGATGAGGCAGTAGACCCAGAACAGCCGCTTGCCAAAGAATTCCAGCCGGGCAAAGGCGTAGGCTGCCATCATGTTCACCAGCAGCGAGAACACCACCCCCAGCGCCGCCACCAGGAAGGTGACCAGCATGGCGTGGAACAGGGGATTTTGGGCGCTCACCAGAACGGCCTCATAGTTGGTGGTGATCCAGTCTTTGGGGAGCATACGCAGAGGGGTTGCCAGGACCTCTTGCTTGTTTTTGAAGCTGGCCAGAAGCATCCACAGCAGGGGGAACAAGGAGACTGCCGCCACGGCCAGGGCGACCACATAGCCCATGCCCCGCCGGAGCTTTGCCAAAGGTTTTGTTTTCACCGGTTTCCCTCCTTAGCCGTCAATGGATCTTTCAGAGCGGATGACAGTAAACACGAACGAGTTGAGTATGGCAATGAAAATCATGATCAACAATGCCCCGGCAATGGTGCGGCCCATGTTGACCCCAGTGCTTTTGAAGTTGTTGTAGATGTAGAGCATGGGGGTCAGGGTGCTCTCCCGGGGGCCGCCGTTGGTCATCATCATGGGCACCTCGAACATTTGCAGGGCGCCTGTGACCATGCTGATGCATTGCAGCACAAAGATGTTCTTCATCTGGGGCAGGGTGATGGAGATCAGCTTGCGGAAGGCCCCGGCCCCGTCTATGGAGGCGGCCTCGTAATATTCGGCGGGCACGCTGATGAGCCCCGCGTAGTTGAGGATGGCTCCCCCGCCAAAGCCCAGCCACAGGGTGGGCGCTACAATGGAGAACATGGCCCAGAAGCCGTTGTTTAAAAAGGCGATGCGCGGCAGGCCCAGGGAGGTGAGCAGCTGGTTGATGAGCCCGCCCTTATACTCAAAGATGAACATGAAGATGATGCCGGCCACAATGCCCGCAATGATGCCAGGGATGTAGATTGCGGTTTTGATGGCGTTGGAGAACCGGACGGAAAGGCTTTTGAGCAGGTGGGCAAAGGCGAATTGCAGGACAATTTGCAGGGGCACCAGAATGACCACAAATTTCAGGGCGTTGACCACAGCCCGGCGGAAGGACTTATTCACCACAATGACACGGAAATTATCCAGCCCCACAAAGGTGGAGTTGCCGTAGAAGTTCCAGTCGTAAAAGCTTTTTTCAATGGCCATGACCAGGGGGGCCACCACAAAAACCGTGAGCAGCGCCACAGCGGGCAGCAGCATGAGATAGGCTGTGCACATGTCCCGCTTTTGCATTTTTGTGTAGCGGGGCAGCTTGCCGGCGGTCGGTTTGCGCATACTCTTATACCTCCTTTTTTCCTGAATGTTTTGCGCCCGGCCTCTGTTTGGAAGGGCCCGGGACTTGGGCTTGGTGCGAAAGCAGAGGGAAGGAACTCAGTAAGATAGAAGCCGGGGCCTGCCCAGGGCTCCTCTGAAAACCCGGTATCCCCTTTGTTTTCAGAGGCGCTTGCAGGCAGGCCCCGGAAAGCTTGATTTCACCTGGCGGCTTGGCCCCGTTATTTTCTGGGGTCTGTGCCGGGCAGATTATTGTCGTCGATCAGCTGCTGAATGTCCTCGGCGCAGGTCTTCAGGGCGTTGTCGATATCGTCGTAGCCCATGGCCACGTCCTCAAACAAGGAGGCCACCCGGGCGGAAATGTCCCAGGGATAGGCTGCCTCGGGCTGGCCGTAGGAGGAGATGCGGTTGATGACGTCCACATACTCCGCGCCGTCGCCGGCCTGCTCCGCCGCCCAAGCGGCAATGCTGGCAAAGGGAGAGGCCTTGGCAAACTCCACATCCACATAATACTGGCCCAGCCGCTCCGGGTTCTCGCTGCTCACCAGCCAGGAGAGGTAGTCGGCCGCGCCCTCGGGCTTTTCCGCCTTGGAGTCCAGCACATACACCCAGCCGCCGATGGTGGCAGTGGTTTTGTCCAGGTTGCCGTCTTGGGTGGGCACCACGGCCACGCCGGTGTTCTCCCACACCTCGGGGTAGGTGTTGATCAGGTCGGTGACTGCCCAGGAGCCGCAAATCTGGAACACCACGTCTCCCTGACCAAAGGGCTTGATATCCGTGTAGCCGGCCAGAGGCTGCTCGGGCACTGCGCCCGTGTCGTACAGCTCCTTGAAGAACAGGGCCATGTCCCGGTAGCCGTCGTCGATAAGGGGAGCGTCCCAGTTGTCGTTGATGGGGCCGTGGCCGGTGTTGCCGAACTGCATACCCCAGGTGCTCCAGCCCATGTCGCCAAAGCCGGGAATCTCTAGACCGAACACCTCGTCAGTCTTCAGAGCGTTAGCCATATCGATGAGCTCCTGCCAGGTCTTGGGAGGCTGGGTATAGTTGCCCTTTTGCAGCAGGTCCTTCCGGTAGTAGAGCACCATGGAGGGCTCGCACAGCAGGGGAATGGCGTAGGTTTTGCCGCCGATGGAGACCATCTCTTTGACAATGGGCAGCATGTCGTCAAAAACGGCGCTGTCCATGTAGTCGTCGAAGGCGCCATAATAGCCCTCTTTTACGCCGGTGGGAATGTGGTTGTAGGACTGAATATAGGCGGTGGGGCAGGTGTCGGAGGCGCGGGCTGCGGCAATGCGCTCGTCCCAGGCAGAGCCGGCAATGAACTCCTCCCGGATGGTGTAGCCCCGGCCTTCCAGGTTGTACTCATGCACGGACTTCTCAAAGAAGTCGACCCAGATGTCGCCCATGCTCTGGCTCCACAGCACGATCTCCTCGCCCTCGGGGTACTCGGTTCCCTCGTAGGGGTTCACATGGATGGGCTCGTCCTCTGGGGCCTCCTCTTCCCCGCTGTCAGCGGGCTCGCTCTCGTCGGGGGCGCTTTCGCTCTCCTCAGGGGCGCTGGCGGAGGCGCTGCTCTCTTTGCCGCTGCCGGAATCTCCCCCGGAGCAGCCTGTCAGGACGGCCAGCATCAACGCCAGCGCAAGGAACAGGGCAAGCAGTCTTTTTGTGTTTTTCATAGCAAGGCTTCCTTTCTCCATTCAGTTGCCCGCGGCGCACCGCAGGACCATTACTTGATAGGGCTCCCATGTAAGGCGTTCCAGGTTTTCGGTTTTCACCACCTTTTCTGTCTGGTTTTCGTCCGTATAGTCCAAACACGCCAGCCATTCCGGCGTATTGCTGAATTTGGTCAGGTCCACCGCCCCCTGCTGGGGCTGGGCTGTGGTATTTGCCAGAAAGACCGCGGTCTCCCCGTTCAGCCGGTAAGCCTGGACCAGCAGGCTCTCTCTGGCAATGGCCCCGCTGGTGTTCTGCTCGGCAGTGCCGGCGGTGAGATTGTATTGCAGGTAGGTGCGGGAGACGCTTTCGCAAACCACCCGGGGAGGCCGCAGCATCTCCCCATAGGCCAGGAACCTGCCGTATGGCCCGGTGCGAAGGGAGGCGAATTTGCGGAGATACGCCCCGATTGTCTCGTCAAAGGCATAGCCCCGGGGCTCGAGGGCGCAGTAGTGCTCCTGGGAGGAATTTTCTCCGGCGTCGTCGATGACCTCCATGGGGCTGTACTCGCTGTTGATTTCAAACAGTCCGCCCCAGAGATAGGTTTTGGCAATGGTGTGGTAGATCAGGTCGCCGCCCTGGGCAGTCAGCTTGCCCCAGCCGTCCATGCGCACAGGCGCATACCCGGCGTACACATACTGAAACAGGGGGATCAGCCAGGCCCGGTTCAGCCGCAGAAGCGTGCGGTAGGGCCAGAGCTCCAAGGCTGAGCAGGGCTGGGCATTGGCCCGGGCCTGATAGAAGTCCAGCACATCGATAAGGGTCTCGTTGATCATCTCTGTGCCCAGGGGGATGTATTGTCCCCTGTCTTCGGTCAGGGCCCGGCGGGTGCTGTCATATATTTTGCGGTAGGCCCGGGTCATCTCCCGGCCCGCTCCTGCCGGGTGGCCGTGGTCTTTGGCCATGCAGGTTTTGAGAATGTTGTTGGCGGAGATGTCGTAGTACATGGCGTCTGCGCCGGACTCGCGCACTGCCTGGCGGTCCCGCTCTACATGGAGCTGCTGGGTGTAGGCGCACAGGGGGCAGAGCATGTGGAACCGGTATCCGTCGTGGGACTTGGGATTTTCGGGCCACTTTTGCAGGCTGGCCTTCAGCTTTTCGCTGTCTCCCTTTTCCGGGTCCACCAAAAAGTCGAATTCAAAGGGGGCAAAATGACCGCCCTCCTCCTGCCAGGCCTTGACATTCTCTGGGTGGAACCGGGTGGGGAACCAGTCGGGATAGCCCCCGGGCACCCCGCTGCCGTAGGTTTGGGGGACCCGGGGCCAATCGGGGCCGGTGACGTGAAAAAGAGGCGCGCCCACTGCCTGCCGGTATTTGCGGACCCACTTGGCCCTGTCGTGCATTCCGTTGATGCCAAAGGTCACCGCGCCGGTGTTTTCCAGCAGCCAGCCGGCTTTTTCCTCTGGGGGGCGGTCTTGCAGGCGGCCCCGTCGGCACCAGACCTGGTTCAGCGCCCAGGTCTTATAGATACCGGCGGCCTCATACCAGTCGTTTCCCTCGGTGGCCTGGAGCAGGAAGTCCCAATGGCTCTCTACCGGCTTGCCCGGCCCAATGTCCTCATAGCCGAAAATCTGGCTGGCCCGGAGGGCGTTGCCGGACTTGTAGAAATTCAGCCACTTCTGATAGAACCCCCCGTCCTCAGCGGCAAAGTACAGGCCGCACAGGCCCTGGGCATAATAGGTGAAAAACTGCATGGACGCGCCGGAAAAGGACTCGGGGTAGGGCATGTGCCGCAGGCCGTCCCCCTCCTTTTCAAAGGCTGCGTGGGGGTTTTGAATCAGGAGGCCGGTGGCATAGGCATGGGCCAGGTAGTCGTTGTCTCCCGTTATGCTTTTTATGCCGTTGATCAGGGGGTATTCCAGGCTGCACAGGGGGAAATGCCGGTTGCCCTCCGCCCGGGCGGTAAAGGCGATGGCCTCGCCCCGCACCCGGGCCTGGGCATGGATGGTCACCCCGTCCTCCCGCTGCCAGCAGAGGCTTACTCCGCCTGGCTCCTCCTGACAGGTAAAGGTCTGGAAGTCTGAGGAAAAATCATTCTGCTCCCGTTCCAGAACAAAGGCCTGGGGCTGGCTGCTCTCCGCCAGCACTCTGTGGGTGCGCAGGTCTGTAAGCCGGCGTATGGCCCCGGTTTTTCGGTCAATGGCCAGCTCCAGCCGGCCGCTGTTCAACAAGATCATCTCCATGCACCTCCCGGCTTGCCGGAATTTTATGGGCGGGCGGTCTGTCCGCCCGACCTTATGGTTTCAGTATTCCCAATTTACTGCCGCTGCAAACCCTTTACCGCTCGTTGTCCCGCAGGGCTCCCAGGGCTCCGCCTGGGTGCCAGCGCACATACTCCTGGGGAGTCAGCCCGCGCTGGGCCTGAAGGATTACGCTGAGCCCCTGCAGCGCCAGCATCTCCGCCAGCACGGAGTTGCGGGGGGCCCGGTTCAGGGGGCCGCCCTCCTGGTCTACTCCGGCAAAAATGTGGGCGTCGGCTCTTTTTGCCAGCCAGCTTTTGGGGTTGCCGGAGACGCCGATGACCTTGCAGCCGTTGTTCTGGATGGCTGTCACAGTGGACTTCATCTCGGCTGTTTCGCCGCTGTTGGAGATGCAGACCACCACGTCGCCCGGCGCCAGCTGGCCGCAGGAGCCATGTACCGCCTCTGTGCCGTGGAGAAAACAGGCGGGCGTGCCTGTGGAGCTGAGCAGCGAGGCTATGTAGTTGGCCACATGGGCGGGCTTGCCAATGCCTGTGACATGCACCCTGCCTCCCTTTGCCTGGGCGTCCCAGATCAGGCCTGCGGCGGCCTCATATGATTCGGCGTCCATTTCGCTGAGAAACCGTTCCAGCTCTCTGCCGGCCAGCTGCTTGCTGGTTTCCAGGCTCCGCCTGGCTATGTCTCCAATCCTTCCGGGCCTGCTGCCATTCAGGCTCTCTAACAGGCTGCGGTCGATTGGGCTGCCGCCCAGCCGGTCCAGCAGCTCCTTCACCTCGCTGAGCCAGGGCAGGCTGGGCTGGGCTCCCATCCGGGACACGGTCAGGGATGCCGCGCAGTTGGCAAGCCGCAGGGCTGTCCGGTGGTCTGCGCCTGCGCAGACCGCGGTGCAGAAGGCTCCCACAAAGCTGTCCCCTGCCGCGGTGGGGTCTACGGCCTTTATGGCGTCCACGCAGGGGCTGTATATCATTTCCGTTCCGTTGGAAACCGCCGCGCCCTCGCTGCCCAGGGTGACCACCACATTTTTCGCCCCCCTGTCATGGAGGACTTTCACGGCACGGCTCAGCGCGTCCTGGTCCAACTGGCCGTTCTTCTTCACACTGATGCCGGTGAGGCTTTCCAGCTCGTGCTCGTTTGGGGCGATGTAGGCGAGCTGTTTTAAAAGCTCCTCTGGCACTGCTGCGGCCGGAGCCGGGTTCAGCATCACGGGCACCCCGGCGGCAGCGGCGTACTCTGCTGCCAGCAGGTTCACCCCGGCGGGGATCTCGTGCTGCAGCAGCACCATGTCGTAGGCCCCGGCCTGGTCCTTCAGAAACGCCAGGTCCTGGGGGGCTACCGCCATGTTGGCCCCGGGGATGACCACAATGCGGTTGCGGCTTTTGCCGGCCTCGTCTGTCTCAAGAAGCACATTGCCCACAGCGGAGGGCTGGGATTTGTCTACAGCCACATGGCTCACGTCCACCCCGGCCTCCTGGGCCGAGGCTGTCAGCCGGCGGCCGAAGTCGTCGTCCCCCACCCTGCCCACCATATCCACCCGGGCCCCCAGCCGGGCCGCCTGGATTGCCTGATTGGCCCCCTTGCCCCCGGGAGCTGTGGAAAAGGCGCGCCCCAAAATGGTCTCGCCTGAGCCGGGCAGCTCCTGTACGGAAACGATCAGGTCCATGACAAAGCTGCCTACTACCAGCAGCCTGGGCTTTTTTTTCATCTGCGCGTCAACCTCCCTGCGGCGCGCCGCCGGCCTGTGGGGCTGCGGTGCGGGCGCTCTCATTTTTTGTGACACCGGATCGGAGCGTTGCGCGGGAATGTCTGCGCTCATTTCTGATATCGATGTCATATTTGTGCAAAAAATAAAATGGCTTTCGTTACCTGTAGTATAAGCCATTTCATTTTATTTGTCAATACCTTTGGGAAAATTTCTGAAAAAAATTGCATTTTAGGAGAATCTGTCCAGAGCTTTCTCCTGGAGCCATGTCTCAGGCGTATGGTATCGGTTTTATTTTTTGAGCTTGGCTGCTGAGTCCCGGGCCACCAGCACAGGCTCTAAGGCAATGGCCTTTTTGTAGTCCCGCTTCCCCTCAATCCGTTCCAGCAGCAGCTGGGCCGCATTGCTGCCCAGCTGAAACTGCATCATGTCCACCGAAGACAGCATGGGCACGGTGCAGCAGCAGAAGTCTGTATTGTCCAGGGAGATCACGGACACGTCACGGGGAATGCGCAGGCCTGTGTCCCGGCAGGCCTTCATGCAGCCAAAGGCCATCAGGTCGTTGCAGGCCACCACAGCGGTAAAGGCCCGCCCCTTTTTGAGGAACTCCCGGAAAGCCCCCTCGCCCCCGGCCCGGGTGAAGTCCCCTACCACGGCCATTTCCGGGTCAAAGTCCAGCCCGTGGTCCGCCATGGCCTGCCGGAAGCCCGCCAGCCGCTCTTTGCCCGCCAGCTCTTGAGGGGTGCCCCCCAGAAACACAATGTCTCTGTGTCCCAGGCGGATCAGCTCCGCCGCAGCAATATACACCGCTTTGATCTGGTCCACATACACACAGTCCAGCCCCTCGGCGCCGCCGCCCTCGTAAAGAGCGGTGAGCACTGCGGGAACCGGCGCGTGGCGCACTGCCTGCACCAGCCCTGGGTAAAAGTCAAAGGACCCCAGAATGATGCCGTCCACAATCCGCTCCCGCAGCACCTCCACAAAGCCCACCTCCCGGGACTTGCTGTGCTCGCTGTGCACCAGCACCATGTAGTAGCCGTGGCTTTCCAGCACCCGGTTGGCCCCTTCAATCATAGAGAAATAGTAGGGGTTGTACATATCCGGGATGCAGAACATGACCTTTTTGGTGAGCTTGTTCTTCAGCGCCTTTGCCGCCTGCACAGGGGCATAGTCCAGCCGTTGGGCGGCCTGCCGGATAATCTCCCGGGCCTTTTCGCTGCAATAGCCCTTTCCGCTGAGGGCCCTGGCCACGGTGGAGGGCGAAAAGCCGGTTTCCTGCGCGATGTCATAAATTGTACTCATGTGACACTTCCCATTTCTTCAGGTTTCACATTGGTCTGTGATGATTGTCCTTTCATTCTACTCCATTCCACTTCAAAAGGCAAGGGGCCGAATGGTATTTGGAGGTTGTGCACAATGTCTGTTTGGCAGTGTTGTAATATTTCATGATTTCTATTTTGGGTATTGACAGGGGCTTTTGAGTATGGTACTATCTCAATATATAAACTGTATGGCACCGATGCCATGTTTGTGAAACACAAATCTTCAGGAAGGTGTAGGATTGTAATATGGAATTTAACGGCATTGTAAACGGCATGAGCGACCTGACCCGGCTTTCTCACGCAAAGACCCGGTCCATCAGCCCTGAAAACCTTACCGGCGCTCCTGGCGCGGGGGGCATGTGCGAGCTGGAGGACGGCAACGCCAGAACAGCCGCCCGGGACCTGGGCAAGGGCTGGAAGGTGAACCCCTACGTCCATATCCAGCCCGGCGAGACCTTTGAAATGGCCAGCATAGACGGCCCTGGGGTGATTCAGCATATCTGGATGACCCCCACCGGCCTGTGGCGGGATGTGATTCTCCGCTTTTACTGGGACGGCCAGGAGAACCCCTCGGCGGAGTGCCCGGTGGGAGACTTTTTTGCCTCTACCTGGAACCATTATGCCCAGCTCTCTTCCCTGGCGGTGTGCGTGAACCCGGGCAGCGCCTTTAACTGCTACTGGCAGATGCCTTTTCGCAGGCACTGCCGCATCACCCTGGAAAATATTGGCGTCGAGCCGGTTACATACTATTACCAGGTGGACTATGCCCTGACAGACGTACCGGAGGACTGCGCTTATTTTCATGCCCAGTTCCGCCGCGCCAATCCCCTGCCCTACAAGGAGGTATACACCCTGCTGGACGGCGTAAAGGGCCGGGGGCACTATGTGGGCGCCTACATGGCCTGGGGCTCGAACAACAACGGCTGGTGGGGCGAAGGCGAGATTAAGTTTTACATGGACAAGGACACGGAGTACCCCACCATATGCGGCACGGGCACCGAGGACTATTTCTGCGGCTCTTACGATTTTGAGGACCCTTTTACCCATGACAGGTATGTGCCCTTTACCACCCCCTATGCGGGCCTGCACCATGTCATCACCCCTGACGCCCTGTACCGCAGCCAGTTCCGTTTTGGCATGTACCGCTGGCATATCACGGACCCCATTCGCTTTGAGGAGAGCCTGCGGGTGACCATTCAGGCTTTGGGCTGGCGCAGCGGCGGGCGGTATCTCCCGCTGCAGGACGACCTGGCTTCGGTTTCCTATTGGTACCAGACTCTGCCTACCGCCCCCTTCCCCACTCTTCCGGGCAGGGATGAGCTGGAAGTGATCTGATTATAACTGTCCTCCTTTAAAGAATAGAAAGCGTCCCGTTTTCCTTGGGGAGCGGGTTGATGGATGGAAGACAAGCTTGTCTTTGATTCTCAACCGGCTTTGGGGGGAGGCGGGACGCTTGTTTTGTGGGGCGCTTTGGGCGTTCTGCGGCGTTTTTCTTGTTTGGTGATTTTGGGGGGTTATGGCGTATCTAAGGCAACACCGCACAAAGGCAGTAGGCCGGTCTTTGTGCGGTGTTGCCTTAAAAATCGGTACATATCGATTTTCAAGATGGGCGGCGCGGCTGCTGCTGCACCGCCTGGTTTCAACGAGGCATACCTCTTTGGAACTGTGTTAACGGTATCTGATGCTGGGGGAGCTTTGCTGTTCACAGATTGTTTACAGCTGCACTACTGGAATAGTGTTGACAAGCTTGCACTACTGTGATAGTATGAGGATAGACTATTGCAATAGTTTTATAGAAAGGAACGACTGCTATGTCAATGAAACTGTTTGATTCTGAACTTAAGGTGATGAATGTGCTGTGGCAGGGAGGCGACCGCACTGCCAAGGAGGTCTCTGACATTCTGAAGGCCGAGACCGGCTGGAACATGAACACCACCTACACGGTCATTAAAAAGTGTATTGCCAAAGGCGCGATTGAGCGCAGCGAGCCGGGCTTTGTCTGCCATGCCCTGATTCCCAAGGAGGCGGTGCAGGAGGCTGAGACCGACGAGCTGATTGGCAAGCTGTTTGACGGGTCGGTGGACCAGCTTTTTGCGGCTTTGCTGGGACGGAAGAAGCTCTCGGCAGAGCAGCTTGCCCGGCTGAAGGAGATGGTAGAGAGCGAGGTGGAGTCGTGAGCCTTTTGCAGATGAGCCTTTCTGGCGGGGCGATGATTCTGGCGGTGGCCCTGGTGCGGGGGCTGGCCCTTCACAAGCTGCCCAAGCGGCTGTTTCCGGCCCTGTGGGCTTTGGTTCTGCTGCGGCTGCTGATTCCCTTCTCCCTTCCCGCGGCGTGCAGTGTGTACTCGCTTTTCAGCCGCCCCGCGCCGGTGGCGGTCTATGCGCCTGGCCCGGTAGGTCTGTCCCCTGCCCCGCCGTCCGCCTGGACGGGCGGGGTTGGGGCCGGGGCCGGGGAGGCCTTTGTCTCTGAGGGCGCGGCGGCCTCTGGGGCTGACCCCTGGGGGATGATTTGGCTGACCGGCTTGGCTTTGTGCGCCGGGTACTTTGGGGTGGCTTATTTCAAGTGCCGCCGGGAGTTTCGGGAGGCCCTGCCTGTTCGCCATGCCTATGTGGAAAATTGGATTTTGGCCCACAGGCTCCGGCGGCCCATTGCTGTCCGGCAGTCGGACAAAATCACCGCGCCTTTGACCTATGGCATTCTGCGGCCGGTGATTCTTTTGCCAAAGTCTACCGACTGGAACGACCGGGAGACCCTGGACTATGTGCTGACCCATGAGTGGGTGCACATCCGGCGGTTTGACGGGCTGTTCAAGCTGCTTTTGACTGCCGCGCTGTGCGTGCACTGGTTCAACCCGCTGGTGTTGGGCATGATGGCTCTGGCCAACCGGGACATGGAGCTGGCCTGCGACGAGGCGGCACTCCGGCTGCTGGGCAGGCAGGCCAGGGCTGGGTACAGCATGGCTCTTATTCGCATGGAGGAGCGGAGAAGGGGGCCTTTGGTGGCGGGCAGTCATTTCAGTAAAAACCCATTAGAAGAAAGGATAAAAGCCATGATGAAGATTAAGAAGACCTCAGTGGCCGCGCTGCTTGCGGCGGTGGTTCTGGTGGGAGGCACGGCTGCTGTGTTTGCCACCTCCGCCAAGGCGGAGAATGCTGCGGCTCCCCTTCGCCCGGGAAACGCGGGGGAAGCAACCTATTCCACGGAGAGCAAGGACAGCCTTTTGTCCTATACGGACAAGAATGGCGTCACCTACTATAGCTGGGACGAAGGCAAGACCTGGACGCCCATGACGGACCAGGAGTTTGCCGAAGCCTACCCGGACCCGGAGGTGGAGTGGTGGACTGCCGAGGAATACGCCGCCTGGCTGGAAAATGAAAAAGATGCTTTGCAGGACATGGTTGGCTCCAGAGGCTGGACCAACAGCACTGGGTGGTTCACCTGGACCCAGGAGATGGTGGCGGAAACCATCGCCCAGTATGAGGAAGTCCTTGCCATGATTGAGAACGGTTATCTGGTGTCCAAATCGGTGGACGGGGATGAGAACACCATGCTGGTGATGAACCCCCTTGACCGGGTGGTGGGCAGCGGGGATTGGGAAGGTGCGATAGAAGAAAAGCAGTATTCCCACGAGGAGGGGGTTGAGTATACCAGCCTCTTCGACGACTACAAACGCTGCGGGCTGACGTTTCAGAACAACGATGGCATTTTGTACTGGAAGGACCAGCGGGTGCGCATCTTTGTGGACGGCGCGGAGTATGGGGATGGCTATGCCTCTCAGTATGAGCATTACGACCCGGAGGGTACCATTGACGTGCGCGCGGTCCGGGAGCGGGTGGATAACGGGGACGGCAGCTACAGCCTGATGGGGCCCTTGGTGCGGCTGGAGGAGTTTGAGCCTGACCAGATGTTTTTGGACGCTCTGGAGGGCCAGCGGTATGTGGGCGCGGAATTTCAGTACGAGGCTGAGCGCACGGCCCAGGAGCTGGAGCGGTATACCCCCTTTGGTCTGACCTTTGAGAGCAATGCCAATAGCCCCACAGGCAGTCTCGCCATGAGCTGGAACGGGCGGCCGGTGCGCAGCCTGTTCGACCCGGAGCGCCAGCTGTGGGTCTGCAACAGCCTGGGCACGAAGGGGCTGAACCTGGAGGCGGTGTATGAGGGAGGCAAGCTCACCGGCCTACGGGAGAGCGACGAGAAAAGCGATATGGAGGCCGCTATGGCTATAGGCAGCGAAGCCACTGCCGAAGACGATGGGGACGACGGCTCCGGCCAGACCATCGCGGAGCGTATGGAGCCCTTTGCCGCCTATGGCGTGAGCTATCAGGAGACCGGCGGGAAGAAGGTCATACGCTATAACGGCAAGTCGGTGAGCAGCTTTGCCGATGTGAGGCCGGACGGAAGCGTGTTCTCTGTGGGGTCTACGGACGGCGGGGAGATTGTTCTGGTTACGGATTATGATGGGGATGGGACGCTAAAGGGAGTGAAGGCTATGATGTCGTATCGTTTTTAAGACTTTGGATAAGTGAATGGTATGATTTGCGAATACTTTCTTTATACAGCGTGTTCTCCATGAGGTCTGCCGATGGTGGGGAGACAGTGTGTGGCCGGGCATGGGAAAAGAGGTGGGGAGCGATTGCGTCCCCACCTCTTTTTCTGTTTTGTTTTTCGGCGGGACTGTCAGTCTGCCGGTGGGGGGCGAAAGCGCAGCTCGATTTGTAGCTCGCTGCCCTCGATCCGCGCGGAGGCGGTTCCCTCCATTTGCTCCATCAGCTCCCGGACGATGGCCAGGCCCAGCCCTGCCCCGCCGCTGCCCCGGGCCGGGTCTCCCTGGTACAGCCGGTCAAAAAGGCGGCTGGGGTCAGGCCGGGGCCCGGCGCCCAGAGGGTTGGTAAAGCGAAGCCAGCTGTCCCCGGCTGTGACGGCGAGGCCCCCTCCCCCATGCCGGATGGCGTTGACGATGAGGTTTTTGTAAACCCGCCCCAGGGCCTCCTGGTCAACCCAGGCGGCGATATCCTCCCGGCGGAACCTGAGCCGGGGCTCTATGCCCGCCGCTTCCAGCTGGGGGTAGAGCTGGGCCAGGGCCTCGTACAGGGGCGGGAGCAGGGGCGATATCTGGCATTGCAGGGGCAGCAAATCGCTTTGCAGGCGGGTGTAGAGAAACAGCTCATCCAGCAGCCCGTCCAGCTCTGTCAGGCGTTTGCCGATGATTGCCAGATACGCCTCCCTGTGCTCCGGCTCCTCCTGCAGCAGCTGCAGGTATCCTATGGCCCCGGCCAGAGGCGTGCGGATGTCGTGAGAGATGCAGGCCATGGTGTATTTTAGCTCCCGCTCTCTTTGCAGAGCCTCCTGGTGGAGCCTTCGGCCCTTTTCCAGTCTGGCGTTCACTGCCCTGCACAGCCGCCGGGCTGGCTTGCCGCCGGCCTGCACGGTGAGGTTCAGGTTGCTCTCCGCCGGAGTCTCCTCCAATATATGGGCCATTTCTTCCATTTGCCTGCGGTATGCGTACAGCAAAAACAGTACCAGGGCCAATGCGAGAATGGTAAGGACCAACGCCGGCAGCATAGAGAGCCCTCCTTTTTAAATATCCCGGTTTTTGGTGAGGAGCAGGCTGGCTGTTATGTAGAGGAGGCTCCACCCGGCCACGCCGGCGAGAATGGTTCCCGCCTGCTCCATTCCCGGCGCGCAGCTGACGCTGACCAGGGAGCTGATGAAATACTTGTCGACGCGGGGCCAGCCCAAGGCCCCGGTGAGCGCGCCGAGGACCAGCGCGGGGACTCCCCCGCCGCAGAACACGGACATAAAAACGCCCAGGGACGCGCTGCGTGTGATTGTCACCATGGTGAGGGCCATCAGGGAAAAGGCCCAGGTGGGCAGCCAGAGCCAGAAGGTATAGCTTGCCACATCCCCGATACCGCTGGCAGTTGGGTGCAGCCCGAACAGGGGCGGCAGCGCCAGGGAGAACAGCACAGCGAGCAGGGTCATGACGCCGCTGTATACCCCGCCAATCAGCGTTTTGGAGGCAATATACTCCCAGCGGCGGGGCCGGGCAAAGCATATATTCTTTATGTAGCCCCCCGCGAAGTCTCCGCCGGCAAAGAAGGTCATCCCCATGCCAGCCAGTATGAGGATGAAGCCGTTGGCCAGACACTCGTGGACAAAGGCCAGCTGGCTCATGCCGGCGATATCAGCCCCCATCTGGTAGTCTGCGGCCTCTACCTCCGCGCCGCTCTCCTCCATGGCCCGCAGGACCTG
This sequence comes from uncultured Oscillospiraceae bacterium, assembly GCA_910587835.1. GTDB lineage: Bacteria > Bacillota > Clostridia > Oscillospirales > Acutalibacteraceae > Acutalibacter. Next base: position 28,511 of record CAJUNQ010000044.1, read on the forward strand.
GGGAGAGGACATGATTGACAGCATGAGGCACACAAACACAATAAGCGCCAGGGTAATGGCCAGCATAATGTAAAAGGTGCGGCTTTGAAACAGCCGGCGGCTGTCCATTCGGAAAATATCAAGCATGGTTCTCCCCTCCCATTTTCTCTAAGAAATAGCCTTCCAGGTCCTGCTGGTGGACGCCCATCTCCTCGACGGCAATGCCGGCCTGGGCAAGAGCCTGGCCCACCGCTTTGACGTTCACCGTGTCATAGATGCGCAGCTCCCCTTCGGGGTGCATTTCCCAATGCCCCAGCGCAAGCTCCCGCTCTAGGACAGCAGCCGCTTTTTGGGGCTGGCCGGTGCGCAGATGCAGGTAGTCGGTGCATTTCTGCGCCAGCTCCTGGGCGCTGAGCTGCTCGACCATTTTGCCCTGGCGGATAATGCCGTAGCGGGTGGCAATTTTGCTCAGCTCGCCCAGAATGTGGGAGCTGAGCAGAATGGTGAGGCCCCGCTCCCGGTTCAGCCGCTGCAGGAGCTCCCGCATCTCCCGGATTCCCTCCGGGTCCAGGCCATTGATGGGTTCGTCCAGCAGCAGCAGGTCTGGGCTGCCCAGCAGGGCAATGCCCACGCCCAGCCGCTGCTTCATCCCCATGGAATACTGCTTGACCGGCTTTTTCTCCTCAGGGGACAGGCCCACTGTGCTCAGTATTTCGTCTACCTGTCTTTTGGGGTCGGTAAGCCCCAGAAGCGCGGCGTAAAGACGCAGGTTCTTCCGGCCGCTCAGGTCGTGGTACAGCCCCGGCTGCTCAATGAGCATTCCGATGCGCCGGTGGGCCACGGCGTCCTTGAGGGGCCTGTCGAAAATGGTGATCTCACCCTGGGTGGGGCTTGCCAGGCCGCACAGCAGCCTGAGCGTGGTGGACTTGCCCGCGCCGTTCTGGCCGATGAAGCCGTAGACGTCTCCCTGCTCTACCCGCAGCTCCAGGTGGTCGACCGCCCATTTGTCCTTATAGCGCTTGGACAGGCCTTTTGTCTGTATGACTGCCATTCCAATGTCCTCCTTTGCTTTGTCTGCAAAGCATAGTATAGCAGGCAAATGCTCAGGCTTCGCTAAGAAAGATTAAAGATTGTATAAAGTTCAGCTCAGCTTGAAGCCGATTCCCCACACGGTTTGAATGTAGCTGTCTGTGCCGCTGGAGCGGAGCTTGGCCCGGATGTTGCTGATGTGCACATGGATGGTCTTGTCCTCAATGGGACAGTTCTCCTGCCAGACCGCTTCGTAGATCTGCTGCTTGGTGAAAACCTTTTTGGGGCGGCGCACCATGAGCTCCACGATTCTGAATTCGTGGGCCGTCAGCTCCACGGGCTGGCCGGCGGCAAGCAGGGACATCTCGCTGATATCCAGCTGCCAGTCCCGAAAGCGCAGCGTCTCGCCGGCCAGGGCTGTACTGGCGTGGCGCAGCTGGACCTGGATTCTGGCCCAGAGCTCTTCCAGCTGGTAGGGCTTGGTCAGGTAGTCGTCCGCCCCAAGGCCCAGCAGCTCCACCTTGTCGGAGAGCTGGGACCGGGCGGACAGCACAATCACCGGCGTCTGGCTTTCTTGGCGGATTTCGTGGATGAGCTGGCTGCCGGAGAGCCCGGGCAGCATCAGGTCGATGAGCAGCAGGTCGCAGGCAGAGCTCTTCCAGAGCAGACGGCCCTCGGTGCCGGAAAACGCCTGGACGCACTGGCAGCCATGCCGCCGCAGGTATTGGGCGGTGGCGTTGTTGATGTCGGTATCGTCTTCGATTATGAGGATATTGGGCATGGGGGCCCTCCTTCTTTTCTCTTTTGCCGAAAACCAGTATAGCACCAAATAGGGGGACAGTCAATCGCGGGGCGGGGATTGGGGTGCGGCGGGGCGTGTTTATGGAGAGTGCGGGGGGCATGAGCAAAGCGGCCGGAGGGGGCTCCTTCGGCCGCTTTGCTGGGGCGTTTCTGCGGTTTATGTATGGCTCACTGGTAGATGAGCTTTTCCAGCAGGCTCTCTCCGGTGGTTCCGGCAATGCGGATTACGGTCTGCCGCGCGGCTTGCAGCTGCAGGGCGGGGCCCTCCGGGCCCAGAAGCCCCAGGCTTGTGCCGTCCTGGAAGACCTCCACCTGGCCGGCGGAGCCAGGGGCGAACACCAGGGAAACGCTGCTGCCCTCCTGGGCGGCGTACAAGGTGTACTCGCTGTACTCGCCGGGGGACAGGCTCAACTGGCAGGCGTCCCAGCAGCAGTCAAAGCCAAAACGCTTTTCCGGCATTTTGGCGGGCTCTATGAGCTTCATTCCCGTTCCCCGGCGGTAGCCGCTGACTGTGTCGGCCTGGGCATGGCCCTGGCAGCCGTTGTGGTCAAAGTCAGTCGGTCATTTTTTGCGGACAGTTCAATACATGCCATCCGTTTCTGTTCCCTGCTCCTGCGTTTGCTCTCGTTCGACTTCTCTCTCTGTATCCTCTTGGCACAAACGGGACAATACTTTGATATTCCAGAGCCGGGGACGTATTCAATGCCGCACACTGTACAGTGTTTAGCGGGCAACGCTGTCCACCGCTTCGTGGGTGTGATATGTAATTCACCGACAAAGCCGATGAATTTATAGTAAATCTTGATTTCCTGCCTAACTGTTCCGTCTGCCATCTTCTCACGCTCCGAAACAAGTATCTTGTCTATCAGTGCATTTACAACCGTTGCGTCCAGTTCCTTTAAGCCTTGATAGTTGCGGATAAGGGAGAGGAAGTCACGGATTCCCTGCGATTTCTCATAGCTTTCGTTAAGTGTTTCCGTTACTTCCCTCAACCGTACCGGATCACCGAGCATGGCCTGCTGGAATACGCAGTCTTGGAAGAAAAAGCGGCTGCTGCTACC
>CAJUNQ010000045.1 GCA_910587835.1 uncultured Oscillospiraceae bacterium
CTCCCAAAGGAAACCGTCTGCTGTGTTGGCGAACACCTATTTTCCCGGGCCGTCTCCAGCCAAGTATCTTCGGCACGAACGGGCTTAACTTCCGTGTTCGGGATGGGAACGGGTGGACCCCCGCCGTAATCAACACCAACTCGTTTTTGCTCAGTCTCTCGACTGCTTGAATATAATACCACAGCTTTTTGAAAATTGCAAGCCCTTTTTTTATTTTTTTCGTCTTTCTTTCATTTTTGCTATATACAGGCGCTTTCATATTTCTATCGCAATATATTGTGTATATTCTCTCCTGTCCCTTCAACCGAAAGACTTTTGTAAGAGGACCTTAAGACATTTCCTGCTCTCCTGCCGGAAATCCCCTTGACTTAACTAAGAGAATGCTTTAAACTTAAACTATCAGGAATTTCGTAAACGCAGCGGAAACCATGAATAGGAGGCTCTACTTATGAAAAAAGGCAAGTTTGGCATTGTGCTCTGCTTCTACCCCATCGCGGCCTTTGCGGCAGTTATTCTCAACTCCCCCATTATCTGTCTGGCGTTGGCCGCAGCCGCCATTTTTCTGGAAAAAGACGAATGGGCTGGCAGACAGTCCCTGCAGGCCTGGATGGCCTCTGTCGTGGTCTTTTTCTTCAACGGCCTGTTCAAAAACGTGATGGGGCTGATTCATGTGCCCTTCCTCTCCACCATGTTGTCGGTGGCTGCCGGCGTGCTGGGCGCCCTGGTCTACCTGGGCGCGATCATCCTCAGCGTTCTGGCCATTCTGCGGGTCGCCAAGGAGGAAGAGGCTAATGTGCCTCTGCTGTCCTCTTTGGCCTACCGCATTTATGGCAAGGTGCGGCCCAAGCCCGCTCCCTCCCAGTACGCCGCGCCCTATCAGCCCCCTCAGCAGCCAACCGGCGGCTATGGCTACCCCAACCCCGGCAATGGGGCTCCTGCCGCGCCTCAGCCCCCATATGCGGCCCCTTACCCGCCTCAGGCTCCGGCCAATCCGGCTCCCGCCCCTCAGTACGCCCCGCCGGTAAACCCTGCCCCCCAGACCCCTCAGCAGCCGGCAGCGCCGGCCCAGAGCGACGGCCAGAACGGGGCGGTGTGACGGCTGGGTTTTCCTGGCCCTGATTCCATCCTTCCCTGTGAACCAAGCCGCCTTGGGCATTTGCCGAAGGCGGCATCTCTCTATTCTGAAACGGAGGCGCTATTATGGAGCGGGAATATATTTATCGGAGCAGCAAGGGGCCTGTACGCAAGCCCAGCCGCCACAACCGTCCTCCCTGGCCCCTGTGGACCTTGACCGGCCTGGTGGTACTGGCTATTGTGATCCTTCTGGTGGTTTTGTTTACACGGAAGGGCAGCGGCCCCTCGGAGGAGGACAGCTCGCAACTCCCTGCCGCTGCCCGTTCCTCCAGCGCGTCCTTCTCTGAGGGGGAGCCCACGCCTTCTCCCACCCCCTTTACTCCTGCCCAGCAGACTGCGCCGGACGCCGCGCCGGAGGACCTGGGCGGTCTGATGGTGGTGGAGGGCGCGGCCTATGAATATTTCTCATTCTCAACCGAGACAGCCAATTCTTACATCTCTGCGGTAGCCGCAGCCGGGGACGCTCTGTCTGGCAAGGCCCAGCTGTATCACCTGGTCGCCCCCAGCAGCATGGATGTTCTGCTGCCGGAGAGCTATCTCAGCGAACACCAAATAGACAGTGCAGACCAGCGCAAGGCCATTGAAACCTATATCTACCCCTCTGTCACCAGCATGAGCTCCAGCGTTAAGACGGTTTCGGTGTTTGACGCTCTGCTTCAGCGGTGCGACCAGTATCTTTACTTTCGTACCGACCACACCTGGACCCAGCGGGGCGCATATTACGCCTATGTGGAGTTCTGCCGGGCCAAGGGCATTGAGCCCGTTCAGCTAGACCAGCTGGAAAAAAAGGAGTATGAAGGCTTTATGGGCGGCCTCTCCGCCCAGGCAGGGGAGGACAGGCTCACCGCTGACACTGTGGAGGCCTTTCTCCCCGCCGGAAACACCAGCCTGAGCTTTACCACCAGCGAGGGGGACACAAATGACGGCTGGCAGGTAATCTCTGATGGCAGCGATTACAGCAGCTCTCTGCTATACCTGATCTTCGCTGCGGGAGACCAGCCCTACAAGGTATTGGAGAACCAGGACATCACTGACGGCTCGGCCTGTGTGGTGGTACAGGACTCCTATGGCAACTTCTTTATTCCCTTCCTGACACAGCACTATCAGCATGTGTATGTTGTGGACTACCGGTATTATGAGGGCAGTGTGCCCCAGCTGGCCAGCGACAAGGGAGCCTCGGACGTGATTATTCTCAACCAGGTGATGGCTGTCAGCAGCGAGGACGCGGTAAGCTCCCTTCAGGACTTGTTCTAAGTGGGGTGATCCTAAAAAAAAATTACCATCCATTTTCAGGAGGAAAGCATGAAAAATTACACCCAAGTCTATGTGAAGAACAGTCTGGAAGCAGCAAAGCTGTACTGCGACGCTTTTGGGGCGGAGATTACCCGGGAGATGAAAAAACCTGACGGGACAGCCTATGAGCACTGCGAGCTGTCTGTGAACGGCGAGGGCTTTCTGGCGTTGGCCGAGGCGGCAAATCCCTGTGACGTGGAGCTTATCCACAAGATGAAATGGGAGACCATGACCTTCAATGTGTTTGAAATGGGGAGCAGGGAGGCGGTTCTTCACGCCTTTGAGGTGCTTAACGATGGGGGCGTAGTGCTCCACCCGATCGGGGCCTTGCCCTGGAATGAATATAACGCAACCGTAATCGACAAATACGGGGTCTGCTGGTGGATTGCCATCTGAGCCAGGTCCTGCAACAAAGAAAAAGGACAGCCTAAGCGCTGTCCTTTTTCTTTGTTGGCAAATTCTGTTCTATTTACGCGCCACCGCCAGAAAATGGGGACTGAACCCCAGCAGGGAAGGCTGGCTTTCCGTAAGCCGCAGCAGCTCCAACAGACGCTCCCGGGCTGTCGGGTCCTCCCACTTTTCGTTGAGGTCAGGCGTAAACCAGATACAGCCCTCCACCGCAAGGGTCTCCTGCATGGTAAAGACACAGCCGGTCAGTTCAGCGGCCAACTCCTCCGGCGTATGAAAATAGGCCTGGGCGATCATGTTGGGATATTTTTCAGGACGATGGTGCTCTCCTGTGGTGATCTCCTTGCGGAGCATCTCCATGTAGACCTCATCGTCAATCAGCTCATTGGCAGTACGGTAGGTAGACAGGGCCCAGGTTGCTGAGCTGAACTTGGAGATTCCCGCCGCCATCAGCAGCCCGCCGGGCCGAAGCACCCGCAAGGCCTCCTGTATGGCCTGTAAGCGGTTTTCACGCCCCAGGAGGTGATACAATGGGCCCATGAGCAGCAAGACGTCACAGGAGGCATCCTCAGCGGGAAGAAAACGGGCATCAGCAACAAAGGCCTGATAGGGGTGGGTCTGGTGGCTCTTTGCATAGGCAACGGCACTGGGGGCCAACTCAAAAAGAGTCACCTCACAGCCCAGTCCTGCCAGCCAGTTGGAGTAATAGCTCACGCCTCCGCCCACGTCGTACACAGTCATACCGGGCTTTACATAGCGAGAGAGAATCTCCTTGGTGCGGGCAGCTTCAATAATACCCAAGCCCCGTTCCAGGCGATTGATCTCTGCGCCGTTCTCATAAAATTCTAATACTTCATCTATATTTTCTGTCTTACTCATAAATCATACGCTCCTCAATTTGAATGGGGAAACGCTATCGGACAACCTCTGTCGCAATGACTTGAAAGTCATTTTTTTCATATAACTGAATGGCGCTCTGGTTCCAATCCGCCACATGCAAGGTGATTGGGCAGACTCCTCTTTGCTGCATACGGGCTACTGCAAACCGCAACAGCCCATGGCCATACCCTTTCTTCTGAAAATGTCGTATCACAAAGAGGTCATCGATCTCGTTTCCATATATGGCAACCGAGCCTGCCAGCTCCCCGTCCACCTCAAGGAGGAAGATGTTCTCCGCCTTGGAGCACAACGCCGCCCTGTCTGGGCAGCAGTGGATGGGGGACAGGTGCAAAGCCCGGCGCATATCAGAAAAGCAATCGTTGTAAGCGTTGCTATATGTGAGATAATCTGCATCACAATAGGTGCGCAGGCACAGCTTTGACATGGGAAGGACTGGGCCTGCGTATTCCATTGTATGGGCAAGTATGAACTGCTCTCGCACTAGCTCCCACAAATCAAAGCCTTCCTTGTCCTTCCGCCTGACCTCAACAAAGCGACAGCCTGCATTCTCTGCTGTCAGCTTATCCTTCTGCTCATCTCCAAACAGCACCAACTCGTGAACAGGAACATGAAAATGCTCCGCAATCATTTCCAGGCCGTGAGGGTTTGGCTTCCGATACCCGCATACGGCGGAGGAGACATATAGATCGAGATTTGGAAGCAACTCCTGGATATCCCTTTTAAAGCCCTCATCGGGCATTCCGCTGGGCAGGTCAGTCAGAGCCGCTATCTGAACGCCCATTTCTCTGAGCCTGAAAAGACAGGGCATGGTGTCTGGATATATTTTGCTCCTCAGATTCAGGGAGTGGAAGAAGACTTCAATACATTCGGGAACTGGCGGAAGGTTTTCCCAATGATTGAGGGCTTTTCCAAACAACCGTTCCGGGGATATCTCATTTTCCCGAGCAGTGATTCTAGGATTCAATCTCTGCAAAATTTCCACAGAGCATGTAATATCCTCTGGCGAAGCGCAGCAGTAGAAGTGGTTGTTAACTGTCTGCAATCCCCGTTCATAGAAGGAAGCCCAATTTTCAGGCATACCGATATATTCCATCAGCGTCCCGCCTACATCGAAAACAAACACCATTGGAACTACCTGCCTCTCAGAATATGGAAAAAACAGCCCATCCATACGGATGGACTGTCAATAATCAAAATATTTCACAGTACCCTAAAAACTGAATAAAGGAGAAAGCGGATAGAAGGAATCGAGTAAAGGGTTGGGAACCAACTTGGTCAAGCCCTCGGCCTATTAGTACTGCCAAGCTGAACATGTTACCATGCTTACACACGCAGCCTATCAACCTTGTAGTCTACAAGGGGCCTTACTAGCTTACGCTATGGGATATCTAATCTTGGAGGCGGCTTCACGCTTAGATGCTTTCAGCGTTTATCCGTTCCACACATAGCTGCCCAGCCGTGCCATTGGCATGACAACTGGTGCGCCAGAGGTGTGTCCATCCCGGTCCTCTCGTACTAAGGACAGCTCTCCTCAAATATCCTGCGCCCACGACAGATAGGGACCGAACTGTCTCACGACGTTCTGAACCCAGCTCGCGTGCCACTTTAATCGGCGAACAGCCGAACCCTTGGGACCGAATTCAGCCCCAG
>CAJUNQ010000046.1 GCA_910587835.1 uncultured Oscillospiraceae bacterium
GCCGCAACCTCGGCAGTTTTATATGTGGTCAAAATATTCACCCCCCATTGTGCTATTGTACCTCTTTTCTAAAGTCTGGTGGTAAAGTGGAGGGTTCTATTATAACTCGTCCGATTTATCTTTGCAATGATGTAATATGAAGTTAAATACTACCAAAATATAAAATTATATTTCGTTCTCATATTCACCCCTGAAATGTAAAATAATATAGGGGTGATGTGAGAATGTACCAATATGAAAAGCGCCTGGATTGCCGCGCCCTGGGCAAAGAAATAAAGCGCAGACGCAAGGCCAAAGGCTGGACGCAGGAGCATCTGGCCCAGCTTGTAGACCTCACCCCCCGTGCCATCATGTATATTGAAAACCGGGGTCAGCACACCAGCCTCAACGCCTTTTACAAAATCGTCACCCTTTTGGATATTTCCGTAGATGAATTTTTCTACCCGGACAGACACAACGGAGAGGACGAACGCCGGAAACACATTGACCGTATGCTGAACGGCATGGACGAAAAAGAGCTAATCATCATAGAGAGCGCCGCAGAGGGCATCCGCAAAGCCCGTGAAGCGCCGGAAGCGTAGGAAGAACGCCTCCGGCGTTTTTGCAGGGGTTTCCGGGGGAGCGCGTTAGCGGCAAGCAAGGCAAGTGTATAGACACTTGCGATTTTCGCGCCGCGAAAATGCTTGTTGGGGTTCCCCCAAACCCGATGGACTTCTGGCCAGTGTGGCCAGAAGCTCCCTTGTCTGCGGCCCTGTCGCTACCGCTCCTGGGCCTTATTTTCCCGCCCGTCCGTCAGGCCGAGCAGATGATCCACGCCGCCCTTGACCGCCACCAGCTCACGCATCTGCCGCTGGGCCTCCCGGTACTCGGAGTAGAGGGTCTTTTTCTTTTCAGCCAGCTCCCGGCGCTCCTTTTTCAGCGCGTCCATCTTGGGGAGCTTGGCCCCGCCCAAAATGTCATTGATAGCAGCCTTGGCCGCCCGGTAGTCGGCCAGCTCCGCCTCATGCTGGGCCAGATACTTTTTTGAATACTTGGCCGCCTTGTACCCGTCAAATATGGGCCGGGTCTTGGCATAGCTCACCACGGCGGCCATCAGTTCAGACGTTTGGGAGAGCCGGGCCTCGGTGGATTGTATTTCCCCGGCCAGAGCATGAAAGCAATCCACCGCCGCCGTGGTCTGCTCCGCCAGCGCGTCATAGTCGGTCAGCCCATGCTCCTGGAGAAACTGGAGGGCGGCGGCCATCTGTTTCAGGTTGTAGACCTTGGCCCACCGTTCATAGGCCGGGCCTTTACCCTGGCGCATTTTCTCTTGAATGTCAATCAGCAGATTGACGCGCTGGGGCGCGGGCTGGGGCCTCGCCTGTTTCGGCTGGCGCGTGGGAGCCTTGCCGTCGATCACGGCCTGAATGTCCTCCCGTCCATAGCCAGCCCCCAGGGTGGATGCCCGGAGCCGGGCCGCCCGGTCGTGGCCGGGGACACGGAACGAGATCACTCCGCCCCGCCCATGCACCACCTGGATGCCCGCCGCCTCCATGCGCCGGAGAAAATCAGAGAAGTCGGCGGGGCGTTCGGACAGGGCCGCATCTATGGCCCAGCGTATCTGCTCCTTTTGGGACGGTGGCCGGGCCGCCCCCTGCCACTGCCCATAATGCAGAAAGCGGCCCTTGCTGTGGAGCTTGGGCCGCTCTACCACGGACAGCGCGTGTTCCAGGCACACCCGGTCAGACAGCCGCCGCAGGGCAAAGCTGGAGCCGATGAAGTTGCGGAATTTCCTGGAGCGGTCATAGGCCGTGGAATTGTAGTAAATGTGATTGTGAATGTGGCCTTTGTCGGTATGGGTGCAGACAAAAAACTGATACTTGCCCTTTGTCCAGCGCATCGCCGTTTCATAGCCGATCCTGTTGGCCTCCTCCGGGGTGACTTCCCCCTGGGAAAAGGCTTGGCGGAGCTGATAGCACAGCGCCCCCTGCTCCGCCGTCCGGCCCGTTTCCGCCTGATACTGGCCCTTTACCAGCATAAATTCAGCGTGGGCGGTTTCCGGGTCGCAGAGGTAGGAGGCCACTGCTCCCAGCTTCTCCGGGTTCAGGCCGTAGTCAAAGCGGTCTTTCAGGCTTTGAATGGCCGTCCGCTTGGCGGCCTGTTTGTGGGGCTTGATGTAGGTTGTAGCCGTGGGCGTTCCTCCTTTCCGCATCGGTTCTCCCTGCTTCTGGCCACACTGGCCAGAAGCAGATGGTCTACAAATCGCAAAACTAATTGCATTTTGTGACGATTTGTGGTACTATAAATTTTAAGATGTAGTGAGAGCGAACGTCTAAAGGCAAGAGGAGGAATGGGAATGTCCAAATTGCATGTTTTTATTGATGGAACTTGGCTATTCAAGGTAGTTGAGGGACACGTATTTGACCGTTTTTTATACGCTCCGCAATATTTTGACCTTGACTTTGATAAACTTAATAAGTTGATGCTTTCTCACATAGCGAAACAGCGCCCGGATTGCACAGAGCTTGGAAACCTTTATTTTGTAACTTCTTTGTTTGATCTTCCGCCAGACTTTGATACATGGGTAGGGCGTAAAATCACAAACATATACGGCGGGCAGAATATTACTGTTACACAAAATAATATCGAAAAGACTAAAAAGAATGTAAGCGCCCGTGCAGATTTTGCTAACAATGCAGTTTCCGCAGGATATGATGCAAGTTGTATTTATCATGTCCGTTTGCAGGAGTGGATGATGCTTAATCTTCTTCACCCGGAGCTAAAATATCAAGAGAAACAAGTAGATACTACGGTAGTTGCTCTATTAGTAAAAGAAGCAATTACTAATCCTAACGATTGTTTTGCTTTAGTTGCGGGGGACTCTGACATTCTTCCAGCTATTCATATTGCATATCCCAGCTATACGCGGAACGTATTTCCAGTATTAACCTCTCCTGATGAGCGAGATGGTAGAAATCGACAGACTTCTTTCAAGTATTCTCAATATAACTTTGATATAAATACTTTAGTTCTACAAAGCCATGTTGGGGATATTATGAGAGGAAATGTGTATCAATGTACTAATTGCCATAGATTTTTTACGACCAGAAATCCGATTGATCCACAACGGATTGCATCAGGAGCTATTTTACCTCGTTGTAATGGATGTCGGTAGCAAAAATGAACGGGCGAATATTTTTTCGCCCGTTCATTTTATTATCTTATTATCAAAGATAACTTTTCCAAAAGTTCTGACAACGGCCCCCACAGATCAGCATAGTCCTTTTGCAGAGATTTGATCTCTTCCTGGTACACTCCGTAGCTGTTGGCATGGAGCGCCACCTGATTGAGATTGTTTGCACACCGCCGCTGGAGGGACACCAGCTCCTGGACAGGGGAAAGGTCAACATGGAGGATATAGCCGTTAAGGGCCATTTTGCGGATATAGGCGCTCATATTGCGAATGCCCGCCTCTTCCATGCGGCCCCGGATGGCCTCCAACTCGTCAGGCCGCACCCAAACATAGAGCGGCACATCCCGGATGCGCTTTTTCCCGGCCATGCTACCTGCCGCCCCGTTCAGGGGCCTCCCGCCTGGGCGGGGGCGGGGCCTGACGCTCCCCGGCCTGTTCCGCCGTCTCCCGCATCTGCTGGGCAATAGGCCGCTTGACCTCCCGCACCCCAAAGCGGCGCTGGTAGTCGGCAGCGCGGTCATTGTAGTCTTTTTCCGCAGCGGCCCCGTCATCGTAGTAATGGCCCCAATAGTAGTCACGGCGGCCCTGCTCCTCGGTAAATTGCCACGTCACAAAGCCCCCCCTGGGATGCTCCCCCAGGGCAATCCCCCGCCCGTTATCGAACAGAACAGACTGCCGGATGACATAGCCCTGATTTTCGTCCATAGTAGCCTCCTCTCAAAATGTGAAATGTGGAAAGTATCAGCGGAAAAAAGGGGCAGGACGTGAAATAATACGCCCCGCCCCCAAACGACTCCGGCAAAGCCTTGATACAGGCGGGTTTCCGGGGGCCTAATTTTCCACTCACCAGCCCCGCCGTTTTCGCATATAAGCCCGCTTCTGTTCCCGGAGCGCGGCGCGGGCGCAAGTCTCGGAGCAGTAGCGCCGCCGCCCGTCCAGGAGGGTGGGCCGCCTGCAGACAGGACAGGGCCGGGTTTCCGGGGCTGGCCCCTGGCTGGACAGGGCGGCCTCCAGCGCCGGGTCAAGGGGGAGGACGGCCTCCCGGAAGTAGCGGCAGTAGGCTCCCGTCCAGCACTTCCCCAGCATATAACATTCACAGTTCAGGGGCAAGCATCCGTACTCCCGGTCATAGTTGGCGCACCACTTTACCACCAGGGCGCGGATGGCCGCCTTTTCCTCGCGGGTCAGTTCCCGGCTCATTCCTCCGGCTCCCCGTCATCTTCATCCCAGGGGGCCTCGCCGTCATAGTCCTCCGGGCCGTCATAGGGATCGCCGCCGTAGTCCTCCTCCGGCTCCGCCGCTTTCTGGTGCTTGGGGCGATAAATCTTGAAGTACCACCCGGCCCCGCCGCCGATCACCACCACAGCCAGGGCCAGCAGGAGCGGCCCGGCCCCGCCCTTTTTCTCCGGCACAGGCTCCGGGGTGGGATCGGGTTCCGGGTCAGGCTCTGGCGTGGGTTCCGGGGCGGCGGGTTCCCCGGAGGACTCCGCCAGGGCCATCAGGTCGGCCACGGTCACGGCGTTCAGGAAGTACACATTTTCCGTCTCCCGCTGGCGGTCAATCACCAGATAGAACACCGCCTCCTCCGCCGTGGTAATGGTGAAAAATTCCTTGCCGTCCTGGTCGGTAGCGTTGTCCACCACCGTACCCGTCCCGTCCGGGGTGAACGGGTTCGGCTCGGTAGGGAGCGGATCGGCGGGTTCCAGCCCCTCCCAGGGGATGTACTCGCCCACACCGTCCTCGGACTCGTCACCGCCCCCGGCGTAGGCCGGAACGGTGAGTACCCCCACCATCAGGACGGTGCACAGCAGGGACGCCAGCAAACGGGATTTTCTCATTCCGCCACCCCCGTTTCCGCCGGGGCGGACTTCTGTCCAGCCTGGCCAGAAGTGCCGCGGAGCTTCTGGAGCAGGAGGGGCAGCTCGTCCAGGGGGATGCTCATGCCCCGCACGATGTCAACGATTTCCTCGTTCTCCGCCTCCTTGTGCTTCTGCTCCAGCTCTTTCAGCCGGGCCTGCTGGTCGCTGATCTTGGCCTTGACCTTTTCCATCTCGGCCCAAATTTTCGCGCTTTTCGTTGTCGCCATAGATACCTCCAATCATGGTAAACGCCCGTAGGCGTAGAAATGGGACTGCCAGTAACTGCTGTTCAGGTTGGCATTAGCGATGGGATTTTTTAATAAGGAAATGACACTTACAAATGGTGTGGCTAATAGTGGCAAAAACGGCGATGCGCTTGCAATAGGTAATGGTTATGCACTTAGTGGGACTTCTGCAGGTGTTACATATTATCGTTCCAACGCCTTTCGCGTCACCTTTGCAGGAGAAACCTACGGGCTTACCAGCTTCAAGACCAGCGGCGCGGACTATGCCGAATATTTCGAGTGGCAGGACGGCAACCCCAAGGCAGAGGACCGTGTAGGCCGGTTTGTTACCATGACCGGCAGGCACATTCGCATAGCCGCGCCGGGCGACTACATTCTGGGCGTGGTATCGGGCCAGCCCTGCATCATCGGCAACGCTGATGAAGACTGGCTGGGCCGGTGGGAGCATGACGATTTTGGCCGGTTTGTCAAGCGCTACATGGTGGAGGACAAAGCAGAAATCACCCCGCCCGCAGATGAGGAAGCCCGCATGGAGCTGCTTCATGATCCCCAGGTACGGGAGGAAAACGGTAAGTTGTACCGATTAACGCCCCGGTTTGTGGACTATGAGACCCCCAGCTGGGACTACAAGCCCAATCCCGACTATGACGCCAGTCAGCCCTACATCGAGCGCCGGGACCGCAAAGAATGGGATGCGGTGGGGATGCTGGGCGTTCTCCCCGTCTGGGACGATGGTACTTGTCAGGTTGACGGCTTCTGCCAGCCTGCGGAGGGCGGCATAGCCACAGCCGCGGAGGCCTACGTCCCCGGCCAGACCTACCGGGTGATTGAGCGGGTCAGCGAGAATGTGGTCAAGATCGTGTTTCGGTAAAAGCGGATAGGTGCTGGAGGGTGCTCCGGCTTTTTTGTATTACTTAAAAAGGAGATGGTCAAAATGGACACCGCAAGGCCCTCGTAAAGGGCCTGTAAACGCTGCAAAAAATACGTTTTTGAGGAGAGATTTTTATGCTGGAAACTTCCAAGGCCGTGGTCATTATGTTGGTGTTTGCTATCCTGGTGCAGTTTTTGGTGGACAGGGTAAAGGACATCGTGGGCGAAAAAATCATGGGGTATGTAAAAGCTCCAGTGTGGGCGGCCCTGCTGGGCGTCCTGTTTGCATTTCTGTTCCGGCTGGACGTGTTCGCTATGTTCGGATATACGGCCCAGCTGCCCGCCGTGGCCTATATTATTACTGGCCTGATTTTGTCCGCAGGGGCCGCTCCCATCCATGAACTGATTGAAAAAATGCGGGCTTCCAGAGGTACCGTTCTGCTGCCGGGCACGCTTTATGAGTCTGAGGAGGAGGCGCGGGATGAGTAACAGTGCATTGAGCTGTAAACGTGTGATCAGCCCCTTCCGCAACAGCCCCCGTAATCACAAAATCGACACCATCACCATTCACTGCGTGGTGGGACAAATGTCCGTGGAGAATCTGTGCAGCCACTTCCAGACAGCGGAATGCAGCTGCAATTATGCCATTGGAAAGGACGGCCGCATTGCCGTCATTGTGGACGAGGCGGACCGCTCCTGGTGTTCGTCCAGCCCGGCCAATGATAACCGCGCCATCACCATTGAGTGCGCAAGCGATGGGTTTTATCCCTACGCCATTAACGCCAATGTGTGGAAGTCCCTCATCGGGCTGTGCGCCGATATCTGCAGGCGCAACGGCGTCAAAAAGCTGGTGTGGTCTACGGACAAGCACCAGCGGGTAAACCATCTGAACGGCTGCAACCTGACGGTGCATCGGGACTACGCGAACAAGTCCTGCCCCGGCGATTACATCTATAACCGGCTGGGCCAGATTGCCAAAGAGGTAAACCAGAAACTGAGCGGCGCTCCCGCTGACCCCTTTAAGCCGTACCAGGGCCAGGTAAACGCCGATGACGGCCTCAACTGCCGCACGACCCCGGTCAGCGGCAGTGTCCTCAAGACTTTCCCAGACGGTACGGTACTCACCATCACTAAAGAGGACGGCAACTGGGGCTACTGCGGTCAGGGCTGGGTATGCCTGGACTACATCAACAAAATTGCCGCGGCCGAGTTCGCAGGTGCGAACTCGCAGACCCAGGCGGCAAAGGAGGATTCTATCATGAACGGCAAGACGTTCAAAAAAATGTATGATGAAATTAACCCCACCTACAACACCATTGACGAGGTGCCCGCCTACTGGCGGGCCGACATCAAGGAGCTGGTGGACAAAGGCATTATTGCGGGTACTGGCGGCGGCAAGCTGGGCCTGACAAAGTCCGACTGCAAGGCCGCTGTCATTGCCAAGTCGATCGCGGCAAAAATGAGATAGTTTTGCGCTGTTCTTTCGGTAGTCCGTCCGAGGATTCTGCCCCTTAATTTTTTGAAGGGATGGACTATTTTATGGACAGCTTTATGGGCTGGATCGGCGGTAAGCGTATTCTGCGCAAGGCCATTTTAGAGCGTTTCCCCACGGACAAGGTGGATCGGTATATTGAGGTATTCGGCGGCGCGGCCTGGGTGCTTTTTGCCAAAGAAAAACAGCCGGGCCAGCTGGAGGTCTATAACGATATCAACGGTAATCTGGTGAATCTTTTCCGCTGCATAAAGTACCACTGCGGGGAGCTGCAGCGGGAATTTGACTGGCTGCTTTCCTCGCGGGAGCAGTTTTACGATTATGCGGCCCAGGCCGATATGCGGGGGCTGACGGATATCCAGAGGGCCGCGAGATTTTTTTATCTGGTTAAGCTAAGCTATGGCGCGGACCAAAGGACCTACGCCACCAGTAAAAAGACGGTGGACAGCGCTGCCGAACGCCTTGCCGCCGTAAAGGAACGGCTCCGGGGAGTGAACATAGAGTGCAAGGATTTTGCGGACCTTATTCGGGTGTATGACCGCAAAGCTGCGTTGTTCTACCTGGACCCGCCCTATATTGGCACCGAGGGGTACTATGACAGCCCCTTTGCCCCGGAGGACCACCAGCGTTTACGGGCCGCTCTGGAGCCTCTTAAGGGCCGTTTTATCCTCTCTTACAATGACTGCCCCGAGGTGCGGGAATTGTACAAAGGTTATACCATCGAGAGGATCGAGCGCAGAGAGAATCTTTCAGGCGTTGGCAATAATCGTATGCCGTTTGCGGAGGTTATTATTCGCAACTATTAACGAAAAACGAGAAAAAATCCCGATTTATGGGATTCTTTCCCAAAACAACGGCAAATAGCTGAAATGCTGGTACAATGTCCCTAAAGGGGCATAACAGATGATAAAAAATCATCTATCCAGAATCCTCGGCGAACACCGGTGGACGCAAAGCAAGCTGGCTGATTTAACAGGGATACGCAAATCCACTATCAGCGATTTGTACAATGAAATTGCCGAGCGTATCAGTTTCGACCAGCTGGACAGAATCTGCGAGGCTTTGGACTGCACCCTGCCGGAACTGCTGGAATACATACCGAACCAGCAGCCCAGAACAGGGGAAAATTTGATCCTGGAGGAGCATGGAAATCGCAGAAAAAAGCCAAGCTGATTTACAAAAAAGAAGGGCGCTTAAACGGTTGATTTTACCATTTAAGCGCCCTTCTTTTTTCTCACTTTATTTGAAATGTTTTCTCATTCTTTGCGCGAAGCTACAACCGCCTTCTGCGCTACCTGAGATAAGGCCGGCTGCTCACCAGCACCGCCTTTTCCGCCAAAAGCTCCCCTCTCTGCTCTGCGGTAAGCACCTCCAACCCTTCCAGCAGGGTGCAGTCAGGGGCAAAGTAAACATAGTCGAAAATGTAGCCCTCATGAAACAGCTCAGCCGGCGGCGTGTTGCCATAAAACCTGCCGTTCCAGTCCTTCCAGGCCACAGGAATCACATCCTCAAGGGCTTCTGCTGGATATTCCAGCTCGTTGCGTCTGGGGGCCTTTTCCTCCTCCGTGGCGGTCAGGTCATACCAGGCGGACTCCCACACTGTGATGCGCCGGCTGAACACCAGCACCCGCTCCTGCTTGCCGTCTATGGTCACGTCGCCCCCAAAGGTGACCACCCGCCCCGGGGTATAATACCGGCTGCCATAGCTTGAGTCGTACCGAAACCAGAAGCGGTAAGCCTTTTCGCCATCCTTGTTGAAGGTCCCCGTGGCCTTTACCATGTCCTTGGGCAGCAGGACCGTGGAGGTGTTCATCCACACAATAACAGCGGTAAACATCAGCGTCATCACCACCAGCACGGTCAGGCAAAGGGCCATGGCCCGCCGGCGGAACCGCCCCCGCACCTGCCGGATGGCCTCAGCCTGAGGGGGTTCCGGGCAGTCGGGCTCCACCTTGTCAGACTGCAAAAGAGCCTGATACGCGGCCTGACAGCTCTGGCAGTCCTGCAGGTGGTCCTCCACTGCGGCCTGGGTCTCGCCGGCGCAGACGCTGTCATGATAAAGGGGCAGAAGGTCCTGAATCAACGAGCAGGGGTATTTGTTTGACATTTGTATGCTCCTTTCTGGCGGTTCTGTTCCAGGGTGTGCCGCCTTTCCGCAAATCCAGCCAATGCCCGGCCTCCAAGACCCCACATGGTCCCCACAGCCCGCCAACAGCCGAATCCGCTCAAAACCCCAGACACAGCTCCTGGGGCGTGCTCACATAGGTGTTCCCACGGGCCTTTTTGGCCGGCCTTTGCCATCCTCCGCGCCAAAATTCCTGAGGAGCGCAGGTCACATAAGTCTTGCAAGCGGCTCTGCGAATATCTGATTGGAATCTGCTCAAAAATCTCCATACTCAGCTTATGGGAACAAGCCCTGATCCGTACAAGCTCCAAAAAATGATTTTTGCCTGACAGGGGCCGCTGCCCCAAAGGCGCGCCGTCAGCCTTCCCAGTCCTCCATCCGGGCGCGAATCTTCAGCTTGGCCCGGTGATAGGTCACCCGGGCCCAGCTCTCGGTTTTGCTGAACAGCCCCGCAATCTGGGCAAAGCTCAGCTCCCCCAAGGCCCGCAGCCAAAACACCTCCCGATAGGGCTCCTCCAGCTGGTGCAGGGCCCGGTGCACGGCCAGCGCCATCTCCTTGTCCGAGAACCGCTCCTCCAGGTCCGTGCTGTCCGGCCAGTCCTCCTCAGGCGGAGGACCGGCGCGGCGGCGCTTCTCCGCCAGGCTGTAGTAGGTGTTTTTGGCAATCTGGCACAGCCACACCCGCATCTGGCACTGCCCCCGAAAGCTGTCAATGGACTTCATGGCCTTAAAAAAGGCCTCCTGGGTAACCTCCTCGGCCAGATGCCTGTCCCGGGCCAGGCGCAGGGTATAGCTGTATACAGCTTGATAATAATCGTGGTACAAAGCTTCCAGGTCGTGGTCCAAGGGGTCCCCTCCTCTCTGCTGACATGGGTATGACCGGCTACAAGGCAGAACGTTACAGCTTCCCGCAAAAAATGTCCCCCTCTGTCAAAAAAATTCCCAAGCAAACCCGAGACATGTCCAAAACCTAAAAAATCCCCCCACAATCCCGGGCTGACAGAACCAACGCAGCCAACTACACCCGCCCCGCCCAATCAAACCCCATTTTAGCATAAACCAGCGGGAAGGTCCACCCCCATCCCCCCGCAGAAAAAACGCAAAGAGAGGACGCCTTCCCCAAGGGATGCGTCCTCTCTCCGCGTTTTTGCCTGCCATCTGTCACCGGTCCTTGCCGCTGGCCTGACTGCTGCTCTCGTCCTCGTCCAGCCGGGAGCCGTCCTCGTCCCGGTCCAAGCGGGAGCTGTCCTCGTCCCCGCTTACCACCCCGTCGTCAGCCAGGTCGCTGTCCAGGTTGCCGTCCAGCCCACTGGAGGCCTCGCTGCCGTCCATATGGTCCAGGGCCGACTCCACCCGGCTCACCGTCTCGCTCACATCGTCCCCCAGCCGCGAGACCACCTCAGACACGGTGCTCTGCACCTTTCCGTCCCCGCAGCCGGTCAAAGCCGCGGCGGCGGCCAGGCACAGGCAAAATGCAAGTATGCGTTTTTTCAACATAATGAATCCCTCTTTACCCAGGCAGCGGCAGCAGCCGCAGCGTCCCCCGCCGCCCTGAATTTTTTCTCTTGGAGTAGCATGGCCCGAAAATCGCAAAAAATACCTGTACCCAAAAGATTGCAAAAATTTTTTCAAAATGATAGAATACTTTAAGAAACCTGTAAGACCAGGAGGGTATGATATATTATGATCTGCACCGTCACGCTGAACCCGGCTCTGGACTGCTACCTGACCCCCCGGCAGCTGGTCCCCGGCCAAGAAAACCGCTATGAGGAGCTCCGGCTGCTGCCAGGGGGCAAGGGGGTCAATGTCTCGCTGCTGCTCTCCGGCCTGGGCGCCCGCACCCTGGCCATCGGCATAGCCGCGGGCTTTACCGGCCAGGAGCTTTGCGCCATGCTGGACCAGGCCGGTTGCCCCCACGACTTTTTCACCCTCAGCCAGGGCCTCACCCGGCTGAACCTGAAGCTGCTGCCCCCCGGCGGGCCCGAGACCGGCCTCAACGGCACAGGCTCCGCCCTCGCCGGCGAGGACCTGGACCGGATGGAGCAGCGTCTGGCAGCGGCCCTGCGCCCGGGGGACATACTGGTGCTCTCCGGCAGCCTGCCCGCGGGCCTGCCGGCGGACGCCTATGTGCGCCTGGCCAAAACCGCGCCCCCAGGGGTGGAGGTGGTGCTGGACGCCTCCGGCCCCGCCCTGCAAGAGGGCCTTGCCGTCCGGCCCTTTCTGGTCAAGCCCAACCGGCAGGAGCTGGAGGAGCTGGCCGGCCAGCCCCTGCCGGAGGAGCGGGACCTGCTGCGCTGGGCCGAAAGACTACAGCATATGGGCCCCAAAAACGTGCTGGTCTCTCTGGGGGGCCAGGGGGCCCTGCTGTTGACAGAGCAGGGCCAGACCCTGCGCCGGCAGGCCCTGCCCGGCAAAGAGGTCTCCTCAGTGGGCGCGGGAGACTCCATGGTGGCCGGCTTCCTCTACGGCTGGGAGAGCACCCGCAGCCTGAGCAACGCCCTGGACTGGGGTCTGGCCGCAGGCGCGGCCACGGCCTTCACCCAGGGCATTGCCTCCGCAGACGCGGTAAAGGAGCTGTACCGGCAAAGCTTCGCCAGTCCGGCATGTTGACAATACGCCTGCCCAGAACCCTACAGCAGACCCTTCCCACCCTTTAGGGCTTGTTTGAAAAATCGAAAACGCCGTCTTTTTACCCAGAAGCAGCCATCTTCTGCGTCGAAAATCCTCGCAATACGCAAGTATTGGCGTAGTTAGCGTAGCTAACTACAGCGGTTCTTCTCCTTGAAGCTGACCGC
>CAJUNQ010000047.1 GCA_910587835.1 uncultured Oscillospiraceae bacterium
TGACGAATTTTTACCCAGAAGGGGTTCATTTCAAGGAAAAAACCGCAAGGCAATCTTCCGATTGGCGAGGATTTTTGACGCAGAAAGGGGCCCCTTCTGGGTAAAAAGACGGCCTTTCCGATTTTTCAAACAAGCCCTAAGCTTCTCCTTAAATAAAAGCGCTGATTCTGAAGTAAAACAGGGAATGTTTTCTTGGGTTCATCCCGTCCGCATGGGGCCGGGGAACCCGCTCATTTCTGTTGCATTCGGACAGCGGCACGGTCATTTTACTCGTCGGGCGATCACCCGCTCAAAGGCGTATTCGTGGTGTATGTCCCCGGGATGACTGTCTTAAAAAACCCCCTCCGCGTGGTGGACCAGCTGCCAGCCTGCATAGAGAGCTGGCAGCTCCCCCACGTCAAACAGGCTGTGGGTATAGGGGGCATTGTCCGGCGTGGCGGGGAGACGGTTGGTAAAAATACCTACAGCATGGTACCCGCCCACCGCTGTATGGTCCTGCATTTTGCGGATAAACCGGCTGCGCACGTCCCGCTCTGGCAAATGGAGCACCCTGTGGGAGAGAATCACGTCATAATCCTTCTCAAATACAAAATCTCCCAGGTCACAGGGGAAAAAGTTAACCTGCACCCCTTCTGCGGCCGCGATGGCTTTGGCTTTGCCAATGCCGTTCTCCGAAAGGTCGAGGGCGTCTACCTGACAGCCCGGCTTTGCCATAAAAATGGAGTTTCTACCCTCGCCGCAGCCCATGTCCAGCACCCGGCCCCCAGTGGGGAACAGCTTGTAAAACTCCTCCACATCCACGGTCGGACCCTTTGAGAAGGTAGAGACCGTCTGGTCCCGGTAGGTCTCCTCCCAAAATGGCTTTGCCTGCATGATACCACCTCATTCTTAAATTTGAGGGGAAAAGGAACAGCCCCTGCCAAAGGGCAGAGGCCGGCTGGTTCAATTCTCGAAAAATTTGGCGTGGATAGCCTCCACCGCCCGGTCGCTGTCGGACTTGTGGACCAGCACGGAAATTTTGATCTCGCTGGTGGAGATCATCTGAATATTCACATTGCGGCTGAACAGGGCCTCAAACATCTCCGCGGCCACGCCGGGGTGGCTCTCCATGCCCGCGCCCACAATGGACACCTTGGACACATTGTCGTCTGCCACCAGGCTGGTGGCGCCCAGCTTTTCGGTGTAGGCCTTCAGCAGCTCAATGGTCTCCTCCATCCGGTCCTTCTCCACAGTAAAGCTGATGTCCTTGGTGCCGTTGCGGCCAATGGACTGAAGAATAATGTCCACATTGGTGCCCTTTGACGAGAGCTTGGAGAAAATTTTAAAGGCCAGGCCCGGCTTATCCGGCACGCCGATAATGGAAATGCGGGCAATGTTGTCGTCCTTGGCCACGCCGCTGATGAGCATCTGTTCCACGCTGTTCTCCTCCTTGACAATGGTCCCCCGGGCCCTGGTGAGGCTGGAAAGGACCTCCAGTTCAATATTGTATTTTTTTGCCATCTCCACCGACCGGTTGTGCAGCACCTGGGCTCCCAAAGAGGCCAGCTCCAACATCTCGTCATAGGTAATGCACGAAAGCTTTTTCGCCCCGGGAATCTTCCGGGGGTCAGCGGTATACACCCCGTCCACGTCCGTGTAAATCTGGCACAGGTCGGCGTGCATGGCAGCGGCCATGGCAACCGCGCTGGTGTCGCTGCCCCCCCGGCCCAGGGTGGTCATGTCCCCATAGCGGTTGACGCCCTGAAAGCCTGTGATGATCACAATGCGCCGCTTATCCAGCTCCTTTTTGACCCGGGAGGCGTCAATGCGCTTGATGCGGGCGTTGCCGTAATCGCTGGTGGTGTCAAAGCCCGCCTGCCAGCCCAGCAGAGACACCACCGGGTAGCCCATGCGCTCAATGGCCATGGCCAGCAGCGCAGCCGAAATCTGCTCGCCGGAGGAGAGGAGCATATCCATCTCCCGCTTGCTGGGCCGCTGGTTCACCTCTGCGGCCTTGGCAATCAAGTCGTCGGTGGTGTCCCCCTGGGCGGAGACCACCGCCACCACATCATTGCCGTCCTTGTAGGCGGAGGTGATGATCTCCGCCACATTGTCAATGCGCTCGGCGTCCCGGACAGAGGTGCCGCCGAATTTCTGTACGATGAGTGCCATACTCAACCCCTCTATATTGTGTTTTTATTCACGCCTGATCACGTTTAAGGGAGCCTTTGTCAATCTTCTCAAGTGAACTTCTACCGGTTTAACCAGAACAGCCTCCGGCCTGCCGCTGGGA
This sequence comes from uncultured Oscillospiraceae bacterium, assembly GCA_910587835.1. Taxonomy (GTDB): domain Bacteria; phylum Bacillota; class Clostridia; order Oscillospirales; family Acutalibacteraceae; genus Acutalibacter. The sequence goes on from CAJUNQ010000047.1 coordinate 2,273, forward strand.
ACGGTTTTCCCACGCCTTATAGGCCTCTATCCCCGCCTGCCGGCCGCGTAGGTTCCGCAGCTGCACACCGCTGGTCGCCGTGCTCCTCATCCCCAAAGAAGTCCCGCAGCCGGGCACAGGGCAGGTCTTCGCAGGCCCCGCAGCAGGCAGTCAGGCTTTTATCTATCTTCCTCTGCCTTCAAATTCTCCTGCTCCAGGGCCACGCCGGTCACATTTCCCTGGGCGTCGGTGGTGTACTTCCCCTTGGTCATGTCCAGCAGACAGTACTCGTTTCCCCAGCGGTCGCTGACAACGGCGCACTTGCCGATGTCAATGTCAAAGGGGCCCAGCTCCACTCTGCCCCCGGCCTTTTCATACGCCGGCAGGGCTTCCGCTACCGACTCCACCTTAAACTGGACCACCGGGTTGCGCTCGGTTGTCAGCACCACCTCGGTGACGTCCCCGCTCATGCCCAGGCCGCAGGAATGACCGGCCCGCCAGAGCAGATTCAGTCCCAGCGCGGAATAAAAGGCAATGCCCTCGTCGATATCCTCCACGCAAAAGGAGACGCAGTCTACATTTTGAAACAGGGAGTCCATCATTCAATCACCACCTTGGCCCCTTCCTGGTCGGCCTGCAAAATCTCTACCCGCCAGCCGGTAATGCCCTTGTCTGCCAGGTGGCTGGCGCAGCTGGCCCCAAAGGCTGCGGCGTTCTCCGCGTCAATCATGGCGATGATGGTGGGCCCCGCCCCGCTGACATAAGTACCCAGGCTTCCCAGCTCGTAGCTCATGCGGAACACATTGTCATAGTTCTCAATCAGCCCCGAGCGGTAGGGCTGGTGAATCCGGTCCTGCACCGCCACTCTCAGATTATGCAGCTCGCCGGAGAACAGGGACGCGGTCATAAGCCCGGAGCGGGAGAGATTGTACACCGCGTCCTCCCGGCTGTACTGCCGGGGCAGAGCGGCCCGGGCCTCCTCTGTCTTCAGCTCAAAGGGGGGAATCATCAGGGCAAAGCGTATTTTATCGCTTACCGGCACGCTGACGCTGTACACCCGCTCGCCCTCCATGGCCGAGGCCACCAGCCCCCCGGAGAGGGCGGGGCTGGTGTTGTCCGGGTGGCCCTCAATCTTTGCCGCCAGATTGATCAGGTCCGCCCTGGACAGAGGATTGCCCATAAACCGGTTAGCCGCCAGAATGCCCGCCACAATACAGGCCGAGCTGCTGCCCAGCCCCCGGGCCATGGGGATGTTGTTCTCCTGGATGATTTTGAGGCCGGGCAGCTGTTTGCCGCACACCTCATACAAATGCTTTGCCGCCCAAAAAATCAGGTTGCTCTCGTCTGTGGGCACCTTCATGCCGTCGGTGCAGGTGATGTCCAGGCCGTCGTACTCCTCTACCCACACCCGGTTCTGCATGGTGAGAGCCAGTCCCAGCGAGTCAAAGCCGGAGCCCAGGTTGGCGCTGGTGGCCGGCACATCAATGCGAATCATCTCTTGTCCCCCTTAAAAATCCGAAATCTTTACCCGGTTAAGGACACGGAGTCCCTCGCCGGACAGCTGGTCCAAGGCCATTCGCAGCTGATTTTCTGAAATGCCGCCCACAGACAGCCCCACCTCTCCGGGCGCCTCGTCCCGGCGGATGATCCGGGCCGCGCCGGGCAGCCGGGTCCGGGCCTGGGCAAAGGCCTGGTCCGAGCTCTCCGGGCCCTGCAGGCGGACAAAGAAGTCCTCTGGCACTGTGCCGTAGGGCTCTACCCGGTCGGGCTTTGCGTCCTCCCAGAACAGGTATTTTCTGGCCTTCAGGTGCTTCACGCAGTCAATCACGTCTGCCACCACAGCGCTGGCGGTGGGCAGCTTGCCCGCTCCCTTGCCGTAGAACACCACATCGCCGGTGGCGTCTCCCCGCACCAGAATACCGTTGAACACATCGTCCACATTGGCCAGCTGGCTCTCCCGGCTGATAAACATGGGGGCCACCTGAATGGACAGCTTTCCGCTGTCCAGCATTTTTACCTCGCCGATCAGCTTGACCACCCCGCCCCAGGCGTCGGCATAGGCCACGTCCTCCAGGGTGATTTGGGTAATGCCCTCGGTGTGCACATCCTCCGGGTATACATGAGAGCCAAAGGCCAGGCTGGCCAGAATGCAGATCTTCCGGCAGGCGTCCGCGCCCTCCACATCGGCAGAGGGGTCCCGCTCAGCATAGCCCAGCTGCTGGGCCAGACTGAGGGCGTCGGCAAAGGCCATGCGCTCCCGGATCATCTTGGTCAGAATAAAGTTGGTGGTGCCGTTGAGAATGCCCGCAATCTCGCTGACCTCATTGGCTGCCAGACACTGGCTGATGGGCCGGATAATAGGGATGCCTCCCCCCACGCTGGCCTCAAAGAGAAAATTCAGGTTGTTCTTCTGGGCCAGGGCCAGCAGCTCCGCGCCCCTGGCCGCTACCAGCTCCTTGTTGGAGGTGACGAAGGACTTGCCGTTTGACAGGCAGGCCTTCGCGTAGGTAAAGGCGGGCTCAAGCCCACCCATACATTCCACTACAATGCGGACCTCCGGGTCCTGCAGAATGCGGTCAAAGTCCTTGGTAAAGACCTCCGCGTAGGGGAGCTCCGGGAACTCCCGCAGGTCCAGCACATACCGGACGCGGATGGCCTCCTTTGCCCGGCGGGTAATGCTGTCTCCATGGGAGAGCAGCACCTCCAGCACGCCGGAGCCCACGACTCCGTGGCCCAGCACAGCGATATCCGCCATTTTCATCACTTCCCTCTCGTTTTCTTGGTCCCCCTGCGGCCGCAGAGCCGGCCGGGGTTTTTCTTGTCAATCACATGGCTGTCCGCTTTTTTTGCCCGGTGGCGCCGGGTGCGCCAAAGGGTCAGCCCATAGGCACATCCGGCTCATGGTCCTCCACATCCGAGCTCACCGGCGGTTCGGGGTCAAAGGGCTCGGGGGTGGGGGTGGGCTCGGGCGTGGGCTCCTCGGTGGGCTCCGGGGTGGGGGTCTCTGTGGGATCGGGGGGGAAGGAGACCGTGGGCTGGGGCTCCTCGGTGGGCCCGGGAGGCGGCGCGGGAGTATCCGTGGGCTCCGCAGTGGTATCCGGGGTTGAGGTAGGCCCGCCGGTAGGCGACACAGAGGGCGACACCGACGGCGACACAGAGGGCGAGGCCGAGGGAGACGCGGACGGGGACGCAGAGGGCGACACCTTGGGCCCGGCAATATGGTCTGAGCCGCCGTTGCAGGTGCCGGGGGCGTTGCCCTTGGCATACCAGCCCACAGCGGTGTCAAAGCAGCCGGGGCCCGCCAGCTTGCCGCTGCTGCGGCAGAAGGTGGCCTGATACACATTCTCGCTGATGACCCACTGCCGGTCTGACCAGTCGTAGTTTTCAATCAGGTGCTGCATCACAGCCTTCCAGGTGCGCAGGTGCATGGTGCCGTCCCCCAACTCCTGGCTGTAGGTGTAGCCGTTCCAGATGCCCGCCACGCAGAAGGGGGTGGCCCCCACAAAATACAGGTCAAAGTCATCGTCGGTGGTGCCGGTTTTGCCGTAGATTGTCACAGGCAGGTCTGCCAGATAGCCGCCGGTAGCCGCCGGGCCATAAATTGTGCGCTGCAAAAGCTTGTTCATAATGGCAGCGGCCTCAGGGCTCATTACCTGGGCGCCCGGGTCGTCCCGATTGTCCAGAATTACATTGCCGTTATGGTCCTTTACATACCAATAGGTGACGGGCCTGTGGTAGACCCCGCCGTTGGCATAAATCTGGTAGCCAGCGGTCATGTCCGCTACGGTGACGCCCCAGCTCAGGCCGCCCAGGGCCATGGGAGAAAGGGCGTTGTCCTCAGGCACCAGCGTGCTGAAGTGCAGGGACTGGGTCAGCCACTCGTAAATGGCGTTGGGGCCCACTGTGTTGGCCAGCTGAACCGCCGGGGCGTTCATAGAGGTTTCCAGCGCCTTGTCCACACACATATAGTTACTGTAGCGGCCGTTCCAGTTTTTGGGGCCGGGCTGGCCGGGGCCAAAGTAGTCGGGCAAAGGCTGGTCCTTCAGCACCGAGCCATAGGTGATGGCCCCGCTGCCAATGCCCACCGCATAGGGGCCCACCCCTTTCATAGAGGACCCGCACTGACGCTCGGCCTGGGTGGCGTTGCTGTAAAGCCGCACCCCGTCCCGCTCATACCGGTCGCCAATGGTGGCCATCACCTGGCCGTTATAGGGGTTCATCATAAAAAAGCCCAGCTGAATGTCCTCGTCTGCGGGCAGCATGTCTGTGTTGGTGAGAAAAAACCGTTCCAGGTCGCTTTGCAGGCGTTGGTCCATGGCGCTGTAGATTTCCAGACCGCCGTTGTACATCAGCCGCACTGCGGTCTCCTCCGAGTAGCTGTAGCGCTCCATCAGGTCCTCTACAATCTGGTTGAACATGTCGTCCATATACCAGTTCCACTTTGTCTCGTCCTGCTTCTCCTCTACGCTCTCCTCCTCAATCTCCGCGCCCACAAAGTCCATGGCCGCCAGCTCGGCCAAAGCGGCGTCATGCTCGGCCTGGGTAATGGGCGTCAGGTGCTCGGCGTCCAGCTCTCCGCTTTTGGAGAGCTCCAGCATCCGGTCCAGCACAACCTCCGCCTTCTCCTTGCTCTGCTCGGGGAAGATGAGGGGGTTATACTGATAGGGGTTTTGAGTGATGCCCGCAATGAGGGCGCACTCGGCCAGAGAGCACTCGGTGATGCTCTTGTCAAAATAGCACTTGGCGGCGGCCTCCACCCCCTGGCAGATGCCCCCGTAGTTGACGTAGTTCAGGTACGCCTCCAGAATCTGCTCCTTGGTGTACTTGTCCTTCTCCATGTTCAGCGCAGTGAAAATCTCCTTCACCTTACGCATGATACTGTACTGATTCTCTTTGGTGATGTTTTTGATCAGCTGCTGGGTCAGGGTAGAGCCGCCCCGGCCCGGCTGGCCGGTCATCAGGTGATACACCGCGCCCAGGGTGCCCTTCCAGTCCACGCCCTGGTGCTGGAAAAAGCGGTGGTCCTCAATGGCCACCTGGGCGGTCTGCATGTAGGCGGGAATCTCCGAAAGGGGCATCCACACCCGGTTCTCGTCCCGGAACAGAGACATATACTCTACCGGGCTGCCCCCGCTGTCCACATAGACGGTGCTGGAATAGTTCAGACCGATGGCGTCAATATCAGGGGGCTCAATATTCCGAAAGCTGAGAATATAGGAGGCCACGGACAAAAACACCAGCACTCCGGTAATGGCCATCACCCAGAACAGAGTCTTGAAGAACCTCCAGACCATGCCGCCCAGGGTGCCGGCAGTGGCCCCGGCGGTTTTGGCAAACTCGCCCTCGGTGCGCTGGCTGGGAATCTGCATGGAAGTGGTGGTATACTTGTTGATATCTTCTTTTCTCACTGGCAGTTTCCTCCAAATTCGGTAAAATCAGGAATAAATGGGGGCAAATGGGGCACACTGACCCTTGAGGTGGTCAACATGACGCAAAAGCAGTACAAGACCTTTACGCTTTGGCTGCTCATTCTCACAGCGGCGGCGCTGGTGCTTACCGCAGCGATGCTCTCGCTGAAGCGCACGGCCTCAGCCGCCCGCAGCACCCCGGCCTATGCCCCGGAAGAACCTGGTATGGCTTATTATACCCCAAACCCGGCTCTAAGTCAAGAAAACCCCAAAGCTGGGGAAAATACCGGCTCGGCTGAAGAGGGGGGGCCGTATGTAGTGGGGCTTTACCAGGGGAAGCTGGGGGTCTTTCCCCAGGGCGGCGCCGAGCCGGTGCTCACTGCCGACGTGCCGGTGTATCTGCTGCCTGAGGAGGACCTGACCCTGCTGAAAAAGGGCATTCCCGCCCAGACCCTCAGCGAAGCCCGGAAAATTCTGGAGGACTACCACTGAGAAGACAGCCCCGAACAGAGAAGGAACGCTCTGCCGCATCCCCGGCAGAGCGTTCCTTGTGGAGGCCGTTGCTTACTTCAGGCCCTTCTCGTAGCTCTCGATCATCTTCTTGACCATCTGGCCGCCCACAGAGCCAGCCTGACGGGCGGTGATGTCGCCGTTGTAGCCCTGCTTCAGATTCACGCCTACCTCAGAAGCGGCCTGCATCTTGAACTGCTCCATGGCTTCCTTGGCCTCGGGGACCATAACAGAATTGTTCTTCATGATTCTCGTCTCCTTCAAAAATGTTTTTTTCGCGTTTGCATTACCTATTGTGACACAGCGGCCGGGGTTTATGATTGTTAATTTTTGCATGCCATGGGGCCTGTCTGACATAAATTTAGGATAATAGGAACATGCGCGCCCCTTGTGCGGCGGCGTATATTTTTGGCCGCTGCCTGGCCTTGTCTCGATTTTATCATTCGCTCAGGGCTTATTTGATTATAGAGGGAATGCTGGGCTTTTGACCAGAAGCGGCCGGATGCAAGGGGAAGATCCGCTGTCGTTTGCTGACAATCTCGCGATTGATGTGATTTTTAGCGCAGAAGATGGCCGCTTCTGTGCAAAAGGGCGGCGCTTATTTTCAAACAAGCCTTGATATTCTGCCCGGCAAAATCAAAAGGTCAGACCGTGCCGCACTGCAAACCAGCGTTTTGGGGCAAATCCGGCCTGCGGACAAGCCGCCCCGGCAACCACCTCTATAATCAACCAGGACGGACCGGCAGAACATGCCCGCAGTCAAAAAGAAATTCAGACCCTGACTCAGCCGGTGCGCCGCATTTTAGCCTCACAATCATTAAGAAAGCAAAAGCCGGAGCCGCTTTCACAGTGGCTCTGGCTTTTCTTAAAATATTCACGCGCCGCGCCGGGGCCGTCTCCTGTCAGAAGCTGGGGTCACCGGCAGCGTTCTCATTTTTTGCTGTTCAGCGCTGCCTCTATGGCGCTGTGCACCCGTTGGCGCAGCTCCAACAGATAGGCCTCCTCCTGGGGGAAGCGGTCAAAGGCCAGGTCCTCCTTCAGGCAGGCCAGGGCCCGGTCACGGCCTGCCAGCTGTTCCAGCGCCAGCAGGGCGCAATAGTCTGACATGGCCTCGTCCATGAGCATCAGGCGGATGGAGGCCTCCGGCTTTCCATCCGGCCCCGGATACACCAGGAAGGGGTCCCCTGAGGGGAAAGCGGCGTCTGAGTCCGTGGTCTGGTAGGGGTCGATGGGGCGGATGGAATACTGGGAGTTGTAGAAGTTGTAGCCCCAGTGGAGGAAGCCGTCCAGCTGATATTGGTACAGCAGGGGGCCCAAGATCCGGGTGCGGCTGCCCGGCTGTACAATAAACCGGTTGGGCACGTCCACACATTGGGCCGTGCAGTAGTAGCCCCACAGATATTCAGGCCGGTCCTGCAAAAACGGCTGGATATGGTCCAGGGCGCATACCGGCTGCTGAACCAGTCCCTCCTTGTAAAAGGCGTGGTCTGAGAGAGCGTCCATCATGCGGCAGCCGGCAAGCTCCTCCTTCACTGACTCCCAGGCCCGGCGGTAGGTGCCGATCTGCTCCATAGAGGGCTCGTCGGAGATGTGGAAATAGGTTTTTTCCAGCACATCCAGGCTCCGCAGCTCCTCCTTCAGCTCCCGCAGAAACTGCCGGAGGAAGCCGCCGTACTCCTCGCCTCCCCCGTCGGTGTCCCAGCCGAACAGCTGGCAATACGTCCCGTCCACTGTGGCCATGACCTTGGGCGCGGCCACAGCCCCCCACTGGCTGAACAGGTGGGAGATCTCCAGATACTCCATGCCGCAGTCCAGGGCCATTTTCACCCAGCGGCGAAGCTTCTCAAAGCCAAAGCTATACTTCCCGCCGGAGACAGCCACGTCCACCAGCTGCACGGTGCGGCGTTCGCCGCCAACGGCCGTGTCCAGGGGCGGGGTGAACACCGGAGTGAGCAGCATGTTGCACTTGTGCTGGGCGGCGGTCTTCACAAACTCTGCCACAATTCTCCAATATTCCTCCGAGAAGACCTCTGTCTGGTAGTAATTGGCCAGGCAGTCGCTGTGGAACCACTCGGTATGGGGGATGGGCAGCTTGGGCAGGTCCAGGTCCAGCACCTGGCAGGCCAGCTGGACCTGGCACAGCTCCTCCCCCTCCCGCAGAAGGGTCAGGCTGAGGCTGTGCCCGCCGGGCGCGGCCCCCCGCAGGTCCAGGTCCACCCAAAGGCTCCGCCACTGGCCAGAGACCAGAGGCAGGCCCTGGGGGCTCAGGTCTCGCAGCAGGTCCGGGTACAGGCCCGGGACGGTGGCCAGATACCCCGGGTCTCGCCGGGGATGGCAGGGGTAGGCGCAGGGCACCAGCTCCACAGAGCGCAGCCTGATGGGCAGGGAACACTCTGCCTGGACCTGGGCATAGCTCTTGCTCCAATCCTCCCAGTAATAGGCCAGCTGAAAGGAGACCGTCTCTCCCCGCAAGCCGGCCAGCGTGGGCTGGCTCAGGGCAGGCTGGGGCTCCCGGTCGGCCAGCACCTTGCACATAGACGATACAAGCTTATACTCAAATTTCATAACAATTCCCTCATTCCTGTTGACTCAGTGCAGCGTGACCGTAAACCGGAACCGGGCGTTTTCCCCATACCACAGGGGGAAGTTGGTGCCCCAGCGGTTGTTGCACAGCAGATACCACATGCCCTCTGCCGGGTCGCCGTAGCTCTCGTTTTCGTCGTAGAGATGCCGCCCGCCTACCGAAATCAGGGGCGCGTGCAGGCTCTCCACAGTTCCCTTCGGGCACTGGACCTGGAGGGACCCGTGAAGCTTCCGGTTGCCCCCCTCCTGCACAGCGTAGGGGTCCACCGGCAGGTCCAGCTTGGTCAGGCTGACCTTCTCTCCCGGCTGGCAGTCCAGGTCAAAGCCGAAGAACAGTCCCTCGGGCAAGCGGCTGGCGTCCTTCTGGAACCACTGCAGCTCTACCTCGATGCGCTCCCCGAAGGTGTAGGTTGCCACTGCCTGCCGGGGCGCGCCAAAGCGTTCTCCGGCAGCCTCCTCCGCGGCCAGCCACAGGCGCAGCTGGTCCCCTTGCTGCTCTGCCTGGCTTACTTTATAATAGAAAGCAGCGTCGTCCAGGTCCTTTACCTTGTCCAGACCGGGCTTGGCAAAGTCCCCCTCAGCCCATACCCGGGTGTACTTCAGGTTGCGGTTGTAGGCCTCCAAATTGTCGAACACGGTTTTGGCGCTGTAGACCTCATAGACCAGCTGTCCCAGCCGCACATGGCCATAGGTCTTGCCGCCGCGGCTGATTACCCGCACCTCGCCGGTCTGGTCAACCGAGACCTGCCAGCCGTTGACCGTAAACTCCCGTTGGCTGGTGGGGGCCGTGCAGGCCGGGGGGCTCTGGGGCCGCAGGGCTTCCAGACGTGTCCGGGCCTCCTGCTGCCAGGGCTGGGGCAGGGCGTTTACTGCGTCCTCTACATACTGGCGCTGCTCCTCCCAGGAGGACTCCATCTTCTCATAGGAGCAGAGCCCGGCCACAAAGGTGGGCTCGTGGTGCAGGGTGAACTCCCGCAGCTCCTCTCCGGCGGGCATTACGTCCTCAGGGGTGATGTGATCCCGCTCCCGGGCAGCGTAGAAGTCTGCCTTCTCCCAGTTCCGCCAGTCCGAGAGCCAACGCTTCACATCCCGGCCCCAGCTGTGCTCGCACACCAGCAGCAGCCCCCGGCAGAACTGCCGCCAGGCCGGAGAGCCTGCCGCTGCCGGGTCCTCGGCCTCCCACTGGTCCCGCAGGCGCAACAGCTCGCAGTAGGCGGCAGTCTTGTAGGGGTCGGTGGCAATGCCGTGAATCCAGGTGTCTCCCAGCTCCTGGGCCACCACGGGCAGCTCCTCCCTGTGGGCCAGCACCACCTGGGCAAACTCGTCCATGGTGCCTGAGACAATCTCCGCCCCGGGGTACTTCTCCCGCAGCCGGGCCAGCTCGGCGGTGACGCTCTCCGGAGAGGGCGGGCCGCTGTTGTCCGGGGTGTGGGCGAACTCCAAGGCCACCCCGCCGCAGGAGCTGGAAGCGCCGTAAAGGGCGGCGTAGTCCAGAATAACCTCGTCTTCCCCATAGCGCAGGCGGCACAGAGGAGGCAGCTTCACCATTTTGGAGGAGCCGTTGATGCCAATATGCAGGTACTTGATGTCGGCCTTCACCAGATGAGGGACCATAGCGTGGGTGTGGCTGGGCACGTCGGTCATTTTGGCGGCAATCGTGTGCCGGCCAAATCGGGCGTCCAGCCTTTGAGAGATGCTCAGCCCATAGTCGAACAGCTTGCCGTCCATCAGCTCGGTGTGGGTGGTCAGGGGCAGGCCGTGCCAGGCGATGATTCCATCGGCAATGGCCTGCTCCAACAGGGCCGGGTCTTTGCCCTGTTCCAGGTAGAGCTCAATAAGGAAGGAGCCCACTGTCCAGACAAAATTCTTTTCGCCGTTCTGGTTGACAGCCCGGGCGGTGGCAATGGCCCCGGGGATGAAGGTGTTCAGATACCGGTCCAGCACAGCGGCGGCGGAGTCTGTAAAGCCGATGTCCAGGTGGGTCTTGTGCACCACGATCACTTTTTTGATGTTGTCCATAATTCTTCTCCTGAAATGTTTTTGCCGCAGAGTTCCCCTGAAAGCAGGCGGCGCGGCCTTTGGCCCAAGAGCGCAGGGGCATAGTGCCTGTTGGGGGACATTATAACACAGCCTCTCAGAAAAATGAATGGGGAAAATCACTTTTCCAAAAATATTTTTCCCAGCCTCTACCGGGGAACCAGACGGCAGTGAAAAATCCGGGAATGCAGGTCGCAGCAGCGGAAGCATCCCCCGGCCTCCCACAGGCGCACAGCCGGAAAAACGCCCTCTGTCCAGTGCGTTCCGGCTGCTTGACAGGCAGGGGCAAGCGGAAGAAAATAGGGCGGCAGTCAGGCCCCGAAAAAAAATAAAGTTTTTTTGCAAAAAAGGCTTGCAAAATGAAAAGAGATGTGGTATTATAATCAAGCACCGAGGGTAACACCTCAAAGAGACTGCAAAGGGTATTAAGTTGTTAGTGTTTGGTGTGTATCTGTAAAATTGAACAAAGTGTATTCCGATAAATAATATCATTATGTGATGAAAAACTCGGGGTATAGCTCAGCTGGGAGCCTGAGAAGTTAAATATATGCCCCCACTGAGAGCACCAAATCTTCATTATTCCGCTTATATTGACCAAAATTGAATAAAGTGTACTCCGATAAAGAATATCATCGTATGATGAAAAACTCGGGGGTATAGCTCAGCTGGGAGAGCGCTTGAATGGCATTCAAGAGGTCAGCGGTTCGATCCCGCTTATCTCCACCAAAGAGTACACAGGAAAAACCGCATGGCAGGGCCATTTATGGCTTATGTAGTGCGGTTTTTCTGTTGTCATAAATCAGTAAAACCGCAATTCCGAACATTTTTCCGAACAAGGTAGAGAGCTTTGTCAAGCCGTCAAGAAATCTCCCAAAATCTCATCCATCGCGGCAGAGGTTTTCGCACCGCTCTGTAGTTCCTCGTGGATATAAACCTTGGAAGTTATAGGGGAATTGTAATCGTGCCCCAGAAAAGCCTGTATCTGCTTGAGGGGTACCCCGTGGTCAGCCAGCATCGACCCAGCAAAATGCCTTAAGTCATGAAAGCGTATGGCGGTATCAATTCCATTCTTTTTAATCAAGGTCTTGAACCTGTTATAAACACCGTCAGGCCGGAGAAATTTCCCGTCTGGTCTTGCCACTACTTTGTCCATGGGAAGACCGGCTGCTTTTTGCTGCGCATATAGTCCTCTGAAATAGGCCGCTGTGCTGGGGATAAGCACCAAAACACGGTTGCTTCTTTTTGTTTTCGTGCTGTCCATGTCCAGCAGGACATTGCCGTTTTGCGTGACCGTATGTTGGATGTGCATGGTGCCCTGTTCCAAATCTATGTCGCACCAGCGCAGGCCACAGACCTCTGAACGCCGTAGGCCATAGCACAGGCCCAGGATAATAGCAGCCCTCATAGGTTCCTCTATAGCCCTTGCCATGACAAGGATTTTCTTGACTTCGTCTTTGTTATATGGGTACCCTTCAAATCTTTCTTCCCTGGGCCATTTGAGCAAGTCCACTGGATTGGAAGGTATCACGCCATCCCGCCTAGCATCCTCTAGAGCCCCATTTACGACCACATTGTACTTTTTTACACTGGCTACCTTATGAGTCTTGAAAAGGCCCTCGTAGTAACTTTGCAGGACACGCCAAGTTAGGTCTTGCACCGGAATATCCCCCAATGCTGGCAGGATGTGAATTTGTGCATAACTCCAATAGGTTGCAACCGTGTTTCTCCTGCCGGTAACTTCCATGTTGTGAAGCCATCCTTCCACATAGTAGCGGAGCGTAGTGTCATGGTTTGGCAAGACCCGGTTTGCTTCCTTCTCCCACTCAGCGAGAATTTCAGCCATAACCTGTAGGGCTTTGCGCTTGGTGTTATCCTTCACCTTGTAGCCTGTGCTTTTAGACTTATTTCTCACTTTGCCCGTGATGGGGTTAGTTACCCGCCCCCGCACTGTCCACGTGCCTTTATCATCAACTAAAGTGCCAGAAACTGTATTTTTGCTTGCCATGTGTTTACTCCTTTCGTCAGCAAGCAAGATTATCACCGCACTCATTATAAATGGTTTTGGGGGCTTGCGCAAGCCCCCAATTTAAGTGCGGCGGTAGTTTTGCTGTCCGACTATTTTGAAATATTCACATCAAAGAGGCGCTGCTTCCGTGTCTCCTGCTGGGCCTGCGGGCTTGGCTACGATGGAATCAAACAGCATCTTCGAATCTGTGTCTTGTGTAACGGGCTGTGCCTTGGAAGCATACGGGTTTGGCCTGCCCTTTTGTTCTATCGGGTTGAACCAATCCTTCCCGTCGTATATATAGCCGTGGATGCAGTACTCGTTCATCTCAAGCCACAGTGTAATTCTGCGGGCTAACTGTTGATAGCTGTCTATCTCTTGACGGTTTCGCGGCATGCCATCAAAAATGGAGTGGTAATAGCCGTTTGAGCGGTACGGTGACGTAACAATGATTAAGTCGCAGGCAAGGGACTTGTCAGAGTACCTTGACGGGGCATTTACCATCCCACCATACATACCAAATGGGTCGGTCAGCCGCAACAGCTCCCGGTAGCTCAAAGTTTCTGCCCGCATTTCATCAATAATCAGTGTATGTTCTCCGGCATAATTCTGAAAAGGGTCTTTTCCTGAGCCCGTCACAAAATAAGGCTGTCCGCGCCTTTCCGCGTAGTCTCTGGCAAGCCGGGTCTTTCCCACGCCAGCAGGGCCGTTAATCCAGATAAATTCAAGCCTGCGGCCTTCGTCTATCATTTGCTGCCGCCATTTCTCGGCAGAGTTCTTGAGATACTGTGCGTACACGTCCTCAATCTGCCTGTGCCACTTGGCAAACTGTGAGCCGGATAACATGCTATAAATCTGCTTTTTCGTCATGATACCTAATAGGAGCATATCCAGCATATCACGAATATTGTGGGTGCTGGATTCCTTCTGTTCAACTTCGATTTGGAGTTTTTTAATAAGAGCCCCATAATCGAAGTTGGCAATCACGGTTTTAGGGTCATATTGGCGGGCGTTCTTACGCCCTTTTGTAATGTGCAATAGGTAGGCAAAGCCGTTGTCCGCCCTGTCATCCCACACTTGGATTTGCTGGGGCTTATCGCCTAAAGCCTTGGCTATTGCCGTCACATGGCGGGCATTGCCAAAGCACATCATGACATGCACATGCGGTTCTTCTGGATTGCCGTCCTTGTCTATGTCTTGGTCGTGCACGATCAGAGCATATCTGGACGGCGGGCTTTTCATCGTCTTGATTCTTTCTGCTAAATCTTCCACGGTTCCGTTAAGATGCCTAAGCTGCTGAACGTACATCATGTTTTTACACTTTAACGGCCCCTTCTTGTTATTTGCCTTGTCCATCTTGTGTCATTCCCTCCGTGGATTTTACTTGCTTTTCGGTAGCCTTTGGCACCATGGCACTTTGGTGTGCCGTCCTTAAAACAAGCCCAAAGGACGGCACACGTCTATATTTTTCATAGTGCCATTGTCTTTTTGACACCGTATTGGCTGCGCATCCTGCGCAGCCAATACGGTAAATCACACATAGAACTCGTCCAACAGCCGCCCCAGCTCCCGATATGCCGGGAACGTAAGCCTGGGGAAATGCACGTAAGTAACCAAGTCGTGTTCGCCATCTGTGGAGCTAAACCAAGCATCCCCCTGCAGGTATGTCCGGCTGGTGTTTAACTCGGCAAGCTTCTCTGAATCCCAAAGCAGCCTTGCTTCAGGGAGTGTCGGCCTAAACAGTATCTTCGTAGACATTGCCGACCGCAGCATGGAAGGAAGCCCGCCCTCTTCCACGCTGGCCTCCGCAATGGAAATTAGAACGTAACTCCCCGCAGAGGCCCCCATCGTTACAATACGCTTTATCAGCCCGTCAAAGGTAGCAAGGCAATAATCATCATCCTTTGCGGCCTTTTTCGGGAATATAGAGCGCAGGGCCACATATTCATCCAGAAACAGGATAGCGGGCTTAAAGCCCACTTCCCACCAGTGCACGGCATCACCGTTCTTCTGTGAACACAGATTCAAATAGTTCTGGCGTACCCGCATTGCCTCCGCAAATGCTTTCATTTCATTTAGTATGGCCCTGGCCTCCCCGTCTTCGTCAAGAGTAACGACATGGCGGTTGCACATAGACAGCTCGGCCCGTTTAGGGTCAATGATTGTCACGCCGCTGCCGTGCCCGTCTGAGCCCTGGGCCAAAATCTGTAAAATCAGACTGATTGCACCTGTTGTCTTCCCAGAGCGGGTCTTGCCACACAGCAGCATGCTGCCAGAAGTGGTCAAATCAATATTGACGCCTACCTGGACTTTCAATTTAGTCATGTCCCGAAGGCATAGGTCTTTTACGGATTGAGCCGTGATACTTCTGTCAATCATCACGTCCTCAACAGTAAACGTTACCTGATTAAAGGCAAGGTCGCTCTCTCGTTGCGTCACAGCGTAATTCTCAAACTTACCCTGCAGGGCCGACGATATGGGCGAAGCCAACTTTTCGATAGCTTCTATTGGGCATGTTCCCGCTGATACCGTTATCCTGTATCTGCCCTCGCCGCAAGGCTTACAACGTACCACAGGTAATAGTTCCCCGTCTTTAAGGTTCAGCGGGTTCCCTCTTTCGGGAATAAACAACGCCGCCTTAACTGCCCGGCATATACGGCTTGCGTCTGGCTCTGCAATGGCCCACGCAAATGCCAGGGCTGCCAGAACCAGTGAGATATAGAACGTAATAGCGCCAGCTTTACCCGCCCAGAACGCTAAGTTAACCATACTGGACGAGAATAAATAGACTTTGCTTCCGTCTATTAGGGAGATTAGTTTACATAAGGCTGATAATAAGGCAAA
>CAJUNQ010000048.1 GCA_910587835.1 uncultured Oscillospiraceae bacterium
CAGCCATCTTCTGCGTCGAAAATCCTCGCAATACGCAAGTATTGGCGTAGTTAGCGTAGCTAACTACAGCGGTTCTTCTCCTTGAAGCTGACCGCTTCTGGTCAAAAATCCGTCATTTCCTCTATTTTCAAACAAGCCCTAGCCGGACTGCCGCAGAGGATGTTTACAGAAAATTAAGTTGACACAGCGGGAAAGAAACCGTAAAATAAAGATGGGGTGTTAGAAGACCCACCCTGTCCGCCAGAAAAATCATACCGCGCGGCAAGAATCTGCCGCCAGGGGGAGTATTATGAATCAGAAAGGGAACCACGGCGGAAGGCCGGTGGAAAACGAATACCGCAGCTCTCAGATGTACCGCACCCTCAACGGCATCAATCTGCCCGGGGCCGACAAGCTGGCCGAGGGCCTGGGCAAGGCCGCCGCAGGCATTGACGCGGCCCTGCACACAGTCAACGCTGCCGCCCAGAATTACCAGCAGAACAGCCAGCCCCCCCAAACACAGCAAACCTACCGCTACCGGTATCCCCAGCCCGGCCAGCCTCCCCGGCCCCCTCAGCCCGGCCCGGCCCCCCAGCCTCCCCGGGCGCCCCAGCCTCCCCGGGCGCCCCAGCCGGGCCCTGGGGTCCGCCAGGGCCACACGGCCTACACCGGGCCCCGGGCCCAGCCCCACCGGCCCCCCGCAGGGGTCACGCCGGCCCCTGCCCCCCAAATGCCCCCCATGAAGGTGGTGCACATGGGCAGTCCGGCCAAATATTACATCACCGGCGTCGCAGCCCTTCTCTACGCCCTCAACGCCCAGATGACCGAGCCCGCAGAGTTCGCGGTGTTCGGCATTGTGGTGCTGCTGGTGTTTCTGCTGTCCGGGGCGCTGTTCCGGGGCAAAAAGCAGCTGGCGCCCGTTCAGGCCCAAGAGCCAAAGCCCCAGCCTCAGCCTGAGCCCCAGGCAAAAAAAGAGCCCGAGCCCGAGAAAAAATCCGCCACCGGCAACCCAGAGGTGGATAAGATCATCAACGAGGGCCACGATATGATCAAAAAGCTCCGGGCCGCCAACGACGCCATCCCCGACGAGGCCCTGTCCGCAGACATCGACCGCATGGAGCGGGCCTCGGCGGACATCTTCAACTACATTGCCAAGCACCCGGGCAAGGCCCCTCAAATCCGCAAATTCATGAACTACTACCTGCCCACCACCCTCAAGCTGCTGGGCAGCTACGAGCAGCTCTCCAAGCAGTCGGTAAAGGGGGAGAACATCACCTCCACCCTGTTCAACATCGCGGGCATGATGCACACCGTGGCCGACGCCTTTGAAAAGCAGCTGGACTCCCTGTTCACCGACGAGGCCATGGACATCTCAGCGGATATCACCGTGTTCGAGACCATGCTCAAGCAAGAGGGCTTTGTGGAGGAGAAGAAGAACGGGCTGTAAAAAATTTTTAAGAAACCGCAAAATAACCTGTAACATCTCAGGTATAAAATAAATTCAGGAAATGAGGTTGTAAGGATGGAAAACGAGATCAAACTGACCCTGGAAGAGCCAACCATGCCCACGCTCACCCTGGACCCTGAGGCCCAGGAGCAGCCCGCCCCCCCGGAGGAGCCCCAGATCACCACTCTGGACGAGAGCATTCTCACCCCCGAGGAGCAGAAAATGGTAGACGACTTCTCCCAGAAGATCGACCTGCAAAACAGCACCCTGGTCATGCAGTACGGCTCCGCCGCCCAGAAGAAGATCGCCTCCTTCTCCGACACCGCCCTGAACAATGTGCGCACCAAAGACCTGGGCGAGGTCGGGGACCAGATCAGCAATCTGGTGGTAGAGCTCAAGGGCTTTGACATTGACGAGGAGGAGAAGAAGGGCTTTTTCGGCTTCTTCAAAAATTCCAGCAACAAAATCGTGGCCATGAAGGCCCGCTACGACAGCGCTGAGGTGAATGTCAACAAAATCGCCGCCGCTCTTGAGAGCCACCAGGTCCAGCTGATGAAGGACGTGGTCATGCTGGATAAGCTCTACGACATGAACCTCAACTACCATAAAGAGCTCTCCATGTACATTATCGCGGGCAAAAAGAAGCTTCAGCAAGAGCGGGCCACCACCCTGGAGCAGATGAAGCAGCGGGCCCGCCAGTCCGGCCTTGCCGAAGACGCCCAGGCCGCCAACGACTTTGCCCAGCAGTGCGACAGCTTTGAAAAGAAGCTCCACGACCTGGAGCTGACCCGCATGGTCAGCGTACAGATGTCCCCCCAGATCCGCCTGGTGCAAAACAACGACAAGCTCATGAGCGACAAAATCCAGTCCACCCTGGTGAACACCATTCCCCTGTGGAAGTCCCAGATGGTCCTGGCCCTGGGTCTGGCCCACAGCGAGCAGGCAGTGCGGGCCCAGCGTGAGGTCACAGACATGACCAACGAGCTGCTGCGCAAAAACGCCGACAAGCTGAAGATGAGCACCATCGAGACCGCCCGGGAGACCGAGCGCGGGGTGGTGGACATGGAGACCCTGCGCCACACCAACCTGAGCCTCATCCAGACCCTGGACGAGGTGGTAAAGATTCAGGACGAGGGCCGGGCCAAACGCCGCGCTGCCGAGCAGGAGCTGGGCCGCCTGGAAGGCGAACTCAAACAAAAGCTCCTCGACATCCACTCCTAGCGGAGAGCAGTTCGCGTTGCGCTCGCTCCGACTCGCTACGCTTCTCCTGCCAGCCAGCGGCATCCCGCGCAAAGAAAAAGCCCCGGAGAGAGGCCAACCTCCTAGCGGAGAGCAATCCGCGTATCGCTCGCTCCGACTCGCTACGTTTCTCCTGCCACCTAGCGGCATCCCGCGCAAAGAAAAACCCCCGGCGAGAGGCCAACCTCCTCCTAGCGGAGAGCAATCCGCGTATCGCTCGCTCCGACTCGCTGCGTTTCTCCTGCCACCTAGCGGCATCCCGCGCAAAGGAAATGCTTTGGAGATA
>CAJUNQ010000049.1 GCA_910587835.1 uncultured Oscillospiraceae bacterium
GATTGACCTGGCCGCCAGACTGGAAGTGAAGAACGGCACGCTGCTGTGGCCCGTGCGCATTGCCGCCGCCGGCACTTTGGTGACTCCCGGCGGAGCTATGGAGATTTTGACCCTGCTGGGCCGGGAGGAGGCCCTGCGCCGGCTGAAGCTCGGGTTGGAGAAGCTGGTATGAACCTCATAAAGACGAGCCGCCTGGAGCTGCGCCCTCTTTCCGATGCCGACAGGGACAGGGTGGTGGACATTCTGCGGGACGAGACGGTGAAAAGGACCTACATGGTCCCGGACATCACCAGCCGGGAGATGGAGGAGAAGCTATTCCGGCACCTGTGGAGCCTGACACGAAGCAGAGAGCGCTTTGCCTGGGCAGTCTGCTGTCAAGGGGAGCTGATTGGCTTTGTGCACGAGGTGGAGCGGCAGGACGATTGGGTTGAGCTGGGCTGGGCCCTTCATCCCCTCTGGCATGGTCAGGGGTTTGCCACCGAGGCGGTGTGCGCTGCCATAGAGGCCATGTTTGCCCAGGGTGTGGCGGAGGTCCGGGCCGGGGCGTTTGAAAGCAATCCCGCCAGTATTCAGGTCATGGAAAAATGTGGGATGCAGCCCATTGGCTTGACAGAGCAGATATCCTACCGGGGGCAGCAGCACCGGTGTGTATACCGCTCGATAAGGAGGCAGGAGAAGTTATGAACCTACAGCCGCGAAATCAGCGGGCCGTGTTCCGACAGCGGGCGAGGCAGTCAGACCAGCTTCTATTTATCCTGCATAGAATAACCCGCTAGAAATGAGGTAACTGAGAATGAGCGAAACAAAAATAACAGCAGCGGATTTTGATAATATCCCCAGCACGAACTTTATCGACGAGTTTGTAAAAGAGGACATGGCCCCCGGCGGCCGCACTGAGGGGATGCAGGTGCACACCCGGTTTCCGCCAGAGCCCAACGGGTATCTGCACATTGGCCACGCCAAGGCCATTTATGTGGACTTTGGCACAGCCCAGCGCTTTGGGGGCATTTGCAACCTGCGCATGGACGACACCAACCCCACCAAGGAGGACGTGGAATATGTCAACGCCATTCAGGAGGACATCCACTGGCTGGGGTATGACTGGGACGACCGGTTCTACTATGGCTCCGACTTTTTTGAGGAGATGTACCAGGGGGCCGAGGAGCTGATTGAGAAGGGCCTGGCCTATGTGTGCGAGCTGACCCAGGAGCAGATGCGGGAGATGCGGGGAGACCTGACCACCCCCGCCCGCAGCCCCTACCGGGACCGCCCCAAGGAGGAGAGCCTGGACCTGTTCCGCCGGATGCGGGCCGGAGAATTTGAGGACGGCCGCATGACCCTGCGGGCGAAAATCGACCTGGCCTCTGGCAACTTCAACATGCGGGACCCGGTAATCTACCGCATTAACCACACCAAGCACCACCGCACTGGGGACAAGTGGTGCGTCTACCCCATGTACGACTATGCCCACCCCTTTGAGGACGCCATGGAGCACATCACCCACTCTCTGTGCAGCCTGGAATTTGAGGACCACCGGCCCTTCTACAACTGGGTGATTGAGAACGTGACTTTGCCCTCCAAGCCCCGGCAGATCGAGTTTGCCCGGCTGGGCATTGACCACACGGTGATGAGCAAGCGCAAGCTCCGGGCTCTGGTAGAGGGCGGCTATGTGGACGGCTGGGACGACCCCCGGATGCCCACGATCTGCGGCCTGCGCCGCCGGGGCTACACCCCGAAGTCCATCCGCAGCTTTTCAGAGCGCAACGGCGTGTCCAAGGCCGCGTCCACGGTGGAGTACGCCTTTTTGGAGCACTGTCTGCGGGAGGACCTGAACGAGACCGCCTGCCGGGCCATGGCAGTGCTGCACCCGGTCAAGCTGGTCATCACCAACTACCCGGCGGACAAGACCGAGGTCTTCACCGTGGAGAACAACCCCAACCGCCCTGAGGACGGGGAGCGGGAGGTCAGCTTTTCCCGGGAAATCTGGGTGGAGGCGGAGGATTTTCTGCCCCAGGCCGCGCCCAAGTTCAAGCGTCTGTACCCCGGCGGGCCCGAGTGCCGGCTGAAGGGGGCCTATCTGATCAAATGCGTGGGCTATGAGACAGACGAGGCCGGCAATGTCACTGAAATCGCCGCTGAGTATGACCCTGACAGCCGGGGGGGCGACCCTGCCGACGGCCGCAAGGTAAAGGGCGCCACCCTGCACTGGGTTGACGTGAAGACTGCGGTAGACGCGCAGGTACGCATTTATGACAATCTTTTCACTGCTGAGAACCCGGAGGAGGGGGACTTTTTGGAGCACCTGAACCCCCACTCTCTGGAAGTGCTGAATGGCTGCAAGGCCGAGGCCGCTCTGGCCGCTGCCCGGCCCGGAGAGAGCTGGCAGTTTATGCGTCAGGGGTATTTTTGCGTTGACAGCAAGGACAGCAAGCCCGGAGCCCTGGTGTTCAACCGCTCGGTGAAGCTGAAGGACAGCTTTAAGCCCGGAAAATAATATGGAGGAAATAATGTGGAGGCCCAAAGAATTGAGATAGGCGGCATCCCGGCCCTGATCTGGGGCGGGGCGTCAGAGAAGGTGTATGTTCATGTGCACGGCAAAATGTCCCGCAAGGAGTTCGCGGAGGATTTTGCGGCTATTGCCGGGGAAAAGGGCTATCAGACCCTGAGCTTTGACTTGCCCGAGCATGGCGAGCGGTCGGAGGACCACCAATACCCCTGCGATATTTGGAACGGTCCCAGGGATTTGAAAACGATTGCGGACTATGCCTTTTCCGGCTGGAAATCCGTTTCTCTTTACGGCGGGAGCCTGGGCGCGTTTTTCAGCCTGGATGCTTACCGGGAGCTGCCCTTTCAGAAATGCCTGTTCCAGTCTCCAATCGTGGACATGGAATTCCTTGTCCACCGGATGATGGACGAGTTTGGCGTAACCGAGGCGGAGCTTCGGGAGAAGAGAGTCATACCCAACCCCATTGACCCGCTGCGCTGGGACTACTATCAGTATGTAACGGAAAACCCCATTACAGGCTGGCCGATTCCCACATCGATTCTGTATGGCGGGAACGACTGGTTCCAGTCGGAGGAGGTCATTCGGCGTTTTGCTGAGAAGTTTGGCTGTGATTTGACCATCGCCCCTGACAAGGAACACGCCTTTATGGGCGAAGGGGACGCTCAGCTTGTGCAGGGTTGGTACCGTGAAAAAATCTGAATCAAGAAGCAAGACCAAAGGCCGGGAGTGTAAAGCTCCCGGCCTTTTCACGTGCCTTTTATATGGTGATCCAATACCGCCGCAGGTCCTCCACCACGTTTTCCAGCTGACCGCCGCAGTCCTCAATGGTGCGGGCAGAGGCGGGGTTGTCCTCCTCGCAGCAGAGCAGGGCCTTTTCAATCCCCTTCTCCTTGGCCTTTTCCATGCCCAGGCCCAGCATGTAGGGGGCGTAATGACGGCCCCGCAGGCTGGGGCGTATGCCGTAGCCGATGTGTCCGCCGCCGTTGAGCAGGCGGTCGGTGAGATAGTGGCGCAGGTCCAGGGCCCCCGCCGGGCCGGTCTTCTCGCTGGTGAGTATGTACAGGGTGGACTTGGCGTAAGTAGGCTTTGGTACCACCGTGCGCCAGGCCACGGTGCGCTCCATCCAGCGCTCAAAGTTCATGCCCTTTGGGTCCAGCATGAAGGGGGTCACATCGCCGTTGTCGCCATCTACAAATTCCTTCTGCATGGCTTCCAGTTGGGGCCGGTCTATCTCCTCCGGCAGTGCCAGAGAGAAGCCCGCCTCCTTGGCCCGCATAGCCCAATACTCCCAGGCCCGCAGAGAGTAGCAGCACAGGTCCCGCTCCTCGCCGTTGTAGATGACGCTGCCGCTGCGCAGAGTACCCTCATACACAAAGCCGCACTTCTCAATGACCCGCCGGGAACGCGCGTTGATGGTGTAATGGTTGATGGTCAGCAGCCGCACTTTCATTACCTGGAAAACATAGTCCATCACCGCCCGGACAGCCTCGGTCATAAGACCCTGGCCCCAGTAGTCCTTTCCTAGGACATAGCCAATGCTTCTGCAGCCCTCAATTTTGGGGCGGTGGCCGTCAGCCATCACGCCGATGGAGCCAATCACCTTCCCGGTTTCCTTGAGCTCCAGGGCGGTTTCAAAGCCGTCCTCCTTGCCCTGCACCCACCGGCTGAGGATCTCCCGGGACTCCTCTATGCTCTCGTGGGGCTTCCAGCCCGCCCAGGGGCCCACGTCCGGGTTTTGGGCATAGGCATAAAAGTCTTCTAAATCCTCCATGCGCCAGGGCCGCAGCCGCAGGCGCGCTGTCTCAATCACATCCTTCATGGCTCTCTCCTCTTTTCTGTTGACTGTCTCTCCTGATAGGCATACCCAAAATGAATGGGCGGCGCGGTGACAGAGAGATAGACAAACTCCGCCTCTCCGTCGTTCACCAGGCCGTGGACGTCTCCGTCCACAAACCGCGCCACGTCCCCCACCCGGAAGGGCTGCTCCTGCCCCTCTGCCAAAAGCAGCCTGCCGCTGCCTGTTAAAGCGTACCAGATCTGCTCTGCGCTCTGGTGGACATGCCTGGGCTGGCTGGCCCCCGGTTCCAGGTGGACCTCAGTGACCGTCACCCGCTGGCTCCGGGAATTCTCCGGGTTCAGCAGCTGCCGGGAGATAACTCCCGGGTTGCTCAGAGCGGTAATCTCCGCCGCCGGAATAAATTCCATGTTTTCCCCCTCTCAGCAGGCCCGCAGGGCCATGGCCACCCAGCCCCGGTCCTCCCGGCGCTCTATGACAGTATACCTGCCTGCCAGCGCGGCCAGCACGTCGGCCTCCCGGGCGTCAATAATGCCGCTGATAATGTACACCCCGCCCGGGGCCAGGAACCGGGGCACGTCCCGGGTGAGCTCAATAACCACATCCGCCACAATGTTGGCGGCAATCAGCTGGTACTGTCCGCTGACCTTGTCCGCCAGGTTGCCGCAAAGGCCGGTAAAGCGCGCCTCCACCCCATTGAGCCGGGCGTTCTCTTTGGCAGTCTTCACGGCCAGGGGGTCAATGTCCACCCCCACCGCAGAGCCCGCCCCCAGCAGCAGCGCCGCCACCGAGAGAATGCCGCTGCCGCAGCCCATGTCCAGCACCGCGCCGCCTGGGGCAAGATATCGCTCGATAAGCTCCAGACACAGGCGGGTAGTCTCATGGGCGCCGGTGCCAAAGGCCAGGCCGGGCTCCAGGTTCAGCACCGCACGGCCCTGGGGGTCAAACGCCTCCTCCCACACAGGGCGGATCAGCAGCCTTTCGCCCACAGGGATGGGCTTGAAATACTTTTTCCAGTTGTTCAGCCAGTCGTCCATGGCGCAGCCGCTCTGGCCGATGGTATGGGGAATGCCGCAGGCCCCCAGACGCTCCTCCAAAAAGGAGACCGCCTCGGCAGGATTGTCCTCCGGGCTGATGTAGACATGGATGACGGCATGCTCCCTGTCCTTGGCCAGCAGCTCCTCATCAATCAAATCAATATGGGCAATCTCCCTGGCTTCCTCTTCTAAATGGGAGTAGTCCTCAATATAGATGCCATGGGGCACTGTCATATTGGCAATGTTCCCGGCTGTCTCCGCCTTGGCTGCGGGTACAGAAATAGTGATCTCAGTCCAGCTCTCGCTCACGCTGTGTCCCTCCCCTGTTGTGATCGTAAACGCGGCTCATAAAGAGGCCTTCCCCTCTTTGGCGGCTTTGCTGTCCGGCTGAACAACCGGCATGTACCGATCATTCTGCGCGTTTACTATATATAACAGATATTTCCGTTATTTTACTCCCGAACGGGTGCTTTGTCAATCAAAAAAGGGAAATCTTTACGGTTTTCATTCTAAGGAGCAAAACTATGACCAAGAAAAAATTTTTCCTTCAGGGCGTTGCGCTGACAGCGGTCTCCCTGTTCCTGCGGGTCACCAATATGGGCTACCGCTCTTATCTCTCCCAAAAAATCGGCGCAGGGGGCATGGGGCTCTATCAGCTCATTTTTTCCATCTTTATGCTGACCGTCACCCTCTCCACCTCAGGCATCAGCCTGGCCGTCACCCGCATGGTGACAGCGGCCATTGCCGGGGGCCGGCGGCAGACCGTGCGCTCGGTGGTGGCAAAGTGCTTCGGCTTCTGCCTGAGCATCAGCCTGGGCATTGCCCTTTTGCTGTTTCTGCTGGCCGGCCCTGCCGCCGGTCTTTTGCTGGATATGCCCCAGGCCGCCCCCTGCCTGCGCATTCTGGGACTGGGCCTGCCCTTCATGTCCCTGTGCACCTGCATGAAGGGCTATTTTCTGGCTGTAGACGAGTCCCTGAACACTGCTGTGTCCGACGCATTGGAGCAAATTCTGACCATTGGGGCCACTGTGTTTTTCTTCTGGTATTTTGCCCCCCACAGCATCGAGTCCGCCTGCCTGGCGGCAATGGGGGCCTCTACTTTGGGCGAGGCCGTGTCCTTTCTCACCAGCTGGGCCGCTTACCGCAAAAGCCTTGCCCGCAACACCCCAGTCAAGAAGGAAAAAAGCCAGGGGGTGCTGGCAGGGCTCTGCCACATTGCCCTGCCCTGCACCCTCAGCTCCGCAGCCCGCAGCGCCCTGAACACCGGTGAAAACCTGCTCATTCCCCGGGAGCTCCGACGCTTCGGCCTGAGCAGCGACCAGGCCCTCTCCCAATACGGTCTGCTGCAGGGCATGGCCATGCCTATGCTATACTTTCCCTCCTCCTTCCTCACCTCCTTTGCCTCCCTGCTCATCCCCAAGGTTGCCAAAGAGCGGGAGCTGAGCCACAAAAACGCGGTGGCCCACATTGCGGGCCGGGCAGTGCAGGCGGCGCTGGCCTTTGGTATGTTCTTCGCCGCGCTGTTTCTGGCCTTTGGGGACAGCTGGGGCCAGGCTTTTTACCACAACGGCAGCGCCGGGGCATATTTGCGGGTGCTGGCCCCCCTGGTGCCCCTCACCTACCTGGACGTGGTGGTAGACAGCCTGCTCAAGGGGCTGGACCAGCAATTCAACTCCATGAAATACAATCTGGCGGACTCCCTCATCCGGGTGCTGCTGGTGCTGTGTCTGCTGCGGTTTTTCGGCATGGAGAGCTATGTGGGCATTCTGTTTTTCAGCACCATCTTCAATGCCTCTCTCAGCCTGCACCGGCTCATTCAGGTCAGCGAGCTGCGCCTCTCTCTGACAGAGGATGTGCTTCTGCCCCTGCTCTGCGCCGCCACAGCAGTGGGCCTCAGCCGGGCGCTGCTGGCGGGAGCGCCTCTGGGGGGCTTTCCGCTGGTGCTGGTCCAAACCGGAGTCTCCGCAGCCGGGTTTGCCGCCGTCTATTTCGGCTCCCGGCGGTGGCTGGCCAAGGGGCGGCGGGAAGTGTCAGGCCTCCGGTAAAGGGGCGGTGGCTCCCCTACCCGGGGCCGCAAAGAGACGCAAGAGGCACAGCGAACGCCCCGCTGTGCCTCTACTGCTTTGGTTGGTTATGACTTTTTAGTGGCAGAAGCATCATAGGCTTCTCACCGTTGGTTGGGGCGGGCTCACTGCCGTTCACATGGTTGACACGGGGTGCCCCACAATGTGCACTGCTCCCCATGTCAACAAAACAGCGAATCAAATGCGCAGCGGGCTCTTCACTTCACCGCTGCCCGGCGCATAAGCAGCCAGGCAAGGGCAGAGAACAGGGCTGTCAGCAGGGTGCAGGTGAGGGCGGTTCTGGGCAGCGTGCTGCAGCACATCTGGCCGAACCCCACAATGAACCGCAGCGCCTTCCCCTGAACCGCAGGGTGGAAGGACAGATAGGAGGAGAGCAGAATAAACACCGTCGGCGTGCCCACCCAGAAGATGGTTTTGCCCATTTTGGACAGGCGGTACATAAAGACCGTAATGAGATAGCCCAGGGAGCTGACTGTCAGCAGCAGAAAGAAGCTGAACACCACAGACAGCAGTATGGTGGCAGGGCTGCTCTGCACGGTAAAGCGGCCCTCTGCATACTCCATGCAGTAGCTCATCTCATAGAGGGAGTTCGCCTGGAAGCCGTTGGGAAGAACCACATGGAGCAGCGACACCAGCAGCGTATAAATCTCGTCTGCCAGGGCCATGACCCCGCAGACAACGCCCATAGCCCCCAGCCGCCCCAAAAACTGGCTGCGCCGGGAGACGCCATGCTGAAGATTCATCAAAAAGCTCTCTTTAAAGGCGCACAGGGAGAGGATGAAGGCAAAAAACATGGTAATTGCGGTGACCCCGTTGGTAGAGAGAAAGCCGTTGGCCTCGGCGGGGGCCAGGGCCATGGCGATCAGAGCCACCAGAAACAGGCTGGCCAGCACCCCATAGTAGACCAGAATCGCGCTGCGCTGGTCCCGGAGCTGATAGCGGAAGGACGAATAGATTTTCATCGGGATACCCCTTTTCTTTGAGAGAATAATGTGATTCTGTGCGGCTGGACGCAGCCCAGCCGCCGGTGGGCGGTCAAAAAACAAGAAGCGTCTTTAGGGCTTGTTTGAAAATAGAGGAAATGACGGAATTTTGACCAGAAGCGGTCAGCTTCAAGGAGAAGAACCGCTGTAGTTAGCTACGCTAACTACGCCAATACTTGCGTATTACGAGGATTTTCGACGCAGAAGATGGC
>CAJUNQ010000050.1 GCA_910587835.1 uncultured Oscillospiraceae bacterium
AGGCGCAGATCATGCCGTTGTCGAAGGTTTTGGAGTGGATGATGGAGTTGACGGCCATAATGGGGTCCGCGCTCTCGTCGATGATGGCGGGCACATTGCCCGCGCCCACGCCCAGAGCCGGGGTGCCGGAGGAGTAGGCGGACTTGACCATGCCGGGGCCGCCGGTAGCCAAAATGATGTCCGCCTCGGCCATGACCAGGTTGGTCAGCTCCAGAGAGGGGGCGTCGATCCAGCCGAAGAGGCCCTCGGGAGCGCCGGCCTTGACAGCGGCCTCCAGAACCACCTTGGCGGCGGCAATGGTGCACTTCTTTGCCCGGGGATGGGGGCTGATGATAATGCCGTTGCGGGTCTTCAGGGCCAGAAGGGTCTTGAAGATGGCGGTGGAGGTGGGGTTGGTGGTGGGGATTACGGCGGCGATGACGCCGATGGGCTCAGCGATCTTACGGATGCCGAAGGCCTTGTCCTCCTCGATTACACCGCAGGTTTTGGTGTTTTTGTAGGTATTGTAGATATACTCGGCGGCATAGTGGTTTTTGATGACCTTGTCCTCCACAATGCCCATGCCCGTCTCCTCAACGGCCATTCTGGCCAGCGGGATACGCTGAAGGTTGGCGGCCATGGCCGCTGCGCGGAAAATTTCGTCCACCTGCTGCTGGGTGAAGGCGGCGTATTTTTTCTGCGCTTCGCGCACCCGGGCCAGCATTTTTTCAAAGGTTTCCACATTTTCCACGATCTCAAAATTTGTCTCCATGAAATTGCCCATCCTTTGCTGTTTATTTGGGGAGCCCCAGACCGGCTTGCAGCGCAAGCCTACCCGGCGCCTCCCTTCGTGCTGAATCGTTCTTTCAGGTGGTTGGAAAGCAGCGCCAGCGACACCGCCATGTTCTCATTCTGCACCAGAATGCCCTCCGGCACCTGCAGGTGCGCGTTGGCGAAGTTCCACACCGCCAGAATGCCGCTCTCTATCAGCTGGTCGCACACCCTTTGGGCGTGCTCCCCCGGCACCGTAATGATTCCGATGTGCACCCCCACCCTGTGGCACAGGTCCGGCAGCTTTTCCATGGGCAGAATCTTTTTGCCCGCGATCTCTTTGCCGGAAAGGGCCGGGTCGTCGTCAAAGCCTGCCAGAATGTTGAGCCCGTACTGGGGAAAGCCCCGGTAGGCCAGCAGGGCCTGGCCCAGCTTGCCCGCGCCCACCAGCACCGCGTCCTGGCTGTTGTCGTAGCCCAGAAAGCCCTCCAGCTCCCGGATTAGCTCCTGGCGCACATAGCCCACCTTGGGCCTGCCCTTGCTGCTGACAGAGGCCAGGTCTTTGCGCACCACCACGTCGTTAAGGCCCAGGGCCTCGGCAATGACTGTGGCGGAGACATGCTTGCCCCTGCCCGCGCCCATGCTTCTCAGATAGCTGAGATAGGCGGGCAGCCTTTGCAGGGTCTGCTTGGAGACACATCGGTCCGGCATTTTTATCACCTCGCTTTCCTGTTGCTGCTTTTCATGCGCTTACTGTTTATAATATAGCACATTTCTATGAAAAAGGGAAGCATGAATTTCATTTATCGATAAAGAAATATCGATAATCTTCATTGGGATATTTGTGTACTTTCCACCAGCTGCCCCACATGAAAAAAGGGAGCCGGAAGGGCTCCGGCTCCCCTGCGCCCGCTGTGGGCGGGTGCGGCTATTGCTGGCGTCTCTTCCGGCGTTCCTCCCAAAGGACGAACCCGAAGGTCAGCGTTATCATAAAAACCAGGATTTTTGTCACAGGCTTCGCCCCCTTTTGTTTGGTTTGGGGCTATTTTATCAGGAAAAGCTTACAAGGGAGAGGGGCTGTGTCTTACGGTTTTCTTAAGGCGGCCCTCCAGGGATTGTGTGGGCTGCGCCGTCCATTTTTGTCAGATGTGCACAAGAGTTGGGAAAGCTGGTTTGGTTGAGGCCAGTCAGTCTCGGGAGTGGCGGGCAAGTCTTGCGCAAAGGCCAAGGGCTGGTATGGGGGCGGCGTTGCCGGAAACAGTCAGGCGGGGATGGGGCGGCGTTTTTGCTGTGGGGCGGACTGTTTGGACCAGCTGAGGCAGAGCAGGACCGCCACGGCGGTGGAGGCGAGCTCGGTGGCCACGCCGGCGAACACCAGGCCGGGAAGCCCCAGCAGGGCCTCGCCCAGGAACACCATGGGGATGAAGATGACGCCCTTGCTCAGCAGAGAGGTGAAGGTGGCGTAGCTCACCTTGCCGGTGCCCTGAAGATAGACGGAGCACAGCTGGTAGACACCCCCTACCGGCGCGCCCAGCAGAGTCAGCATCATGAATTTGCCGGTTTCCAGGATCTCGGGGTCGTTGAGGAAGGCTTGGATAAAGGCCTCGCGGGTGAGAAGGAAGCAGCCGCCCAGCAGGATGCTGAGCAGGGTGGCGGCTGTGCCTGTGGCCAGCAGAATGCCCCGCAGACGCTTGCGGTCGCCCATGCCGTAGGCGTAGGAGATGACAGGCTGCATGCCCATGCACAGGCCCATGACGATCATGCCCACCAGCATGCCTGCCTTGCCTGCCACGCCGTTGGCGGCCACGGCAATGTTGCCGTATTTGACCAGAAGCTGGTTGCTGAACATGGAGGAGAAGCACATGAGCACCGTGCCCAGGGCCATGGGCAGGCCCAGGCTCATGACCCGGAGGGAGACCTGCTTTTTCAGGGTGAAGCAGCGGGGGGAGATGGTGAAGCAGTCGGTTTTGCGCACATGGAGGAACACCAGCACGCAGCTGACCACATTGCCCAGCACCGTGGCCCAGGCCGCCCCGGCAATGCCCCAGCGGAAGACCAGAATAAACAGGGGGTCCAGGGCAATGTTGACCCCGGTGCCTGCCAGGGAGATGAGCATGGTTTTGGCAGAGGAGCCGTCTGCCCGGAGAGCATTGCCCAGTCCCCCGCAGAACATGGTGAAGGGAGAGCCCAGGGCCACAATGGTCAGGTAGGTGCGGGCAAAGGCTTCGGTCTCGGGGGTGGCGCCCATCATAGTCAGCAGAGGGGTCATGAAGGCGAGCATGGCCCCGGCCAGCGCCAGGCCCACGGCCACAGAGGCCCAGGTGCAAAAGGCGCTGTACTGCCGGGCCCGCTCCCGGTCGCCCTGGCCCAGGGCCATGGCAATGGCGGTGCAGGCCCCGGACCCGAACAGGGTGCCCATGCCCTGGAAAATGTTAAAGGCCGGCCCGCACAGGGAGATGGCCGCCACCTGCATGGTCTCTCCGGTTTGGCCCATAAAGAACACGTCGGCCATGTTGTAGAGCACGTTGATGATCATGACCACAATCGTGGGCAGGCCCACAGTGAACAGCAGCTTCCATACAGGGGCCTCTCGCAGCATTTTCTCGTTTTTCATGGGGAATGCTCCTCTCAGATTTTTTTCGCTTTTGCACTTGTTTTCTGGCTGTGACTATAGTATAATACCGACAGATGTCTGTTTCAACCGGCAATGTTGCGTCAGGTGTTGCGTTAATAAAATTCTTTTGGGAAAAGAGGACAGGCTATGAACACCCCCAACAACAAACGCCGCCAGAACACCGACGAGGCCATTGTGCGCGCTGCCTTTGCGTGTATGGTGCAGGGCGGCAAGCCAGTGAGCAAAATTACGGTGCGGGAGATTTGCGAGCAGGCTGGCGTAAACCGCTCGACCTTTTACGCCCACTACCTGGACGTGTACGACCTGTTTGAAAAGGTGGAGCTGCAGATGGCCGAGATGTGCTATGAGCGAATCCACCAGAATTTTGCCAGCCGCAAGAGCTTTTTCACAGTGATGGAGGGGGTCTTTCAGTTTGTGAAGGAGTATCAGGAGTTCTATCTGCTCTACTTTACGGAGATCACCCGGGCCTCTCATCTGATTGAGGTGATCAACGCACCCTTTCAGAAGGAGATAAAAAAAATTCGGGAGGAGGACATGGGGTTTGGCGTACCGGGGGAGCGGGCTTACCACTTTCAGTTTTTTACCGCGGGCATCTCCGCTATGCTGATTGCCTGGCTGCTGGGGAACTGTAAGGAGGCCCCCGGGGAGATGGTGGAGGTGATTGGGCGGATTTACGGGCCCCACTCGTTGTGGAACAGCTGGAACCATGGTCTGAGGGAGGGGGCGCCCGATGGGGAGCGGGATTATTTTTCCACGGTAGAATAATTCGGAGCTGCCGGCGCGTTTGGGAGCGTAGAAAATAATTTTTTCGAGGATTTTTCCACTTGCATCTTGACAAACAACCTGCTATACTGTAGAGTAGATACTTAGTTCTTTAAAGTTAACGCCTAGTTCTATTGAATGAAAGGAAAGGGTTTATCACCATGCTGATTTCTACCAAAGGGCGCTACGCCCTGCGGATCCTGGTGGACATTGCGGAGGACCCCCGGGAGGGGTATATCCCCTTGAAAGAGGTGGCTGCACGCCAGGATGTATCGGAAAAGTACTTGGAGAGCATTCTGAAAATTCTGGTCCGGAATGGAGTGCTCAAGGGCCTGCGGGGCAAGGGAGGCGGCTATAAGCTCAGCGTTTCGCCCCAGGAATGCTCCGTAGAAACCATCCTGCGGCTTACCGAGGACTCCTTGGCCCCGGTGGCCTGCCTGGAGGACGCCCGTCCCCCCTGCCCCCGGGCGGAGGGCTGCCGGACCCTGCCCCTGTGGAAGGGGCTGGACAAGGTGATCACGGACTACCTGAAGGGGATCACCCTGGCGGACCTGATGAAGACGCCGGACAAGCCGTAAAACCTCAAACGCAAAAGCGGACAGCCCAGGAGGGCCGTCCGCTTCTTTATTTTTGTTCCGGGTTTTCTGAGGGGGGCTGGCCCTCTTGGGAGTCGGCCACGGGGAAGGTGTGGGGGCACAGGTTGTGGAGGCTCATGAAAATGTTTTTCTCTATATTGGGATTGGTCTTTTTCAGGCCGGCCAGCAGCTCCTTGACCTCCTGCCGCTTGGAGCCTCCACAGGCTGCGGCCTGCTGGGTGAACTTGCAGGCGCAGCGGAGGAATTCCAGCTGATTGTAACGCTGCCAGGCCAGAATGGCCTGCTCATGGACCCGGTAGAGGGGGCGGATGAGCTCCATGCCAGGGTAATTTTTGCTTTGGAGCCTGGGGGGCATGGCCTGAAGCTGGGCCCCGTAGAACATGGCCATGACTGTGGTCTCGATTACGTCGTTGAAGTGGTGGCCCAGGGCGATTTTGTTGCAGCCCAGCTGTTGGGCCCGCTTGTAGAGATGCCCCCGGCGCATACGGGCGCAGAGGTAGCAGGCGTTTTTGCCGCCCCAGTCCGCCACGTCAAAAATGTTGGTGTCAAACACCTGCAAAGGCACTTGGAGCCTTTGGGCGTTGGCCAGCAGCCGGGCCCGGTTTTCGGGGCTGTAGCCTGGGTCCATGGCGATGAATTCCAGACCAAAGGGGAACTGGGAATAGCGGTGCAAAAGCTGCATCAGCTTTGCCAGCGCCATGGAGTCCTTGCCCCCGGAGACGCACACTGCCACCCGGTCGCCCTCTTGAAGCAGGTTGTAGGTTTTTACCCCGGCGATGAAGGGGGCCCACAGCTGCTTGCGGTATTTTTTGGTAAGGCTGCGCTCCGCCTGCTGGCAGAGGCTTTGGTTATCCTCCATCATTTCCCACTCCTGTCAGGTCTTTCACTGCTTCTCCCGCCATAATGAGCCCCGCCACAGAGGGCACAAAGGCCACGCTGCCTGGCAGGGGGCGTTCTTCCAGGGAGGGCGGGCCGGCCCGGGGGGGCTCTTGGGAGTAGACCACCTTTAGCCGGGGGACGCCCCGCTTTTTCAGCTCCCGGCGCATGACCCGGGCCAGGGGGCAGACGCTGGTCTCATAGACGTCCGCCACGCGAAAGGCGGTGGGGTCCAGCTTGTTGCCGGCCCCCATGGCGCTGACCATGGGCACACCCTCCTCTACGGCCCGCTGGATGATGGCAAGCTTGCCGGCGACCATGTCAATGCAGTCGAGAATGTAGTCGAACCGGGCAAAGTTCAGCCGGCCGGCCGTGTGGGGGGTGTAGAAGAAGGGGTGCTCGTCAATCTCCGCCGCTGGGTTGATTGCCCGCAGCCTCTCCCCTGCCGCCTGTACCTTGGGCATCCCTAAGGTGGCGGTGGTGGCGAACAGCTGGCGGTTCAGGTTGGTGGGGCTGTATACGTCTCCGTCGATCAGGTCCACGGCCCCCACGCCGCAGCGGACCAGGGCCTCGGCGGCATGGCCTCCCACGCCGCCGAGACCGAATACGGCTACCCGGGCCTTTTGCAGGCGTTTCAGGGCTTCTTGGCCCAGGAGCAGCTCTTCTCTTGCAAATGCAGTTTCCATTTTGGTTTTCCTGTTCCCTGTAGGCAGCGGGTCATACCCAGCCTACTCCTTATAGTCAGAAGCCGGCGTCTCGTAAGGTGAAGAACCTGTACGGGCCGGATATTCCGGCAAATTTTGCCTTCGGCTTTGCTTGCTACAATGGTGATACCCCCAAAAACGGGGGAGATGACCGTCCTATGCAGCGGTTCACACCTAAGCTACAATGGGAGGGAACCGGACTGACGAGGCACTGCCTGAGCTGTCACGCTCGATTGCGCAAACTG
>CAJUNQ010000051.1 GCA_910587835.1 uncultured Oscillospiraceae bacterium
ATCTATAAATAACACCCCCGCCAGCCTTAAGGGCCAGCGGGGGTGTTGACAATATAGTGAGATACCTGACTACCGTTCCACGGTGGAATACCTCAGAATGGTTGAGGTGCAGCAATTTCAGTGATTTTTGCGTTACTAACAAAGTTGGAGGAACGAGAAAAAGAGAAAGCCAGGAGTCCCTAGAAACTCCTGGCTTTTGGGTGGTCTTACCGTGCTTAAAAGATGCCATCGGCCCTTGGAGAGCCAAAATCCCTAGTATTTATGCGGTTTTCCGGGCTTTTCAAAAGCCGTCAAAACAACTCTGGCTTAAAGGATGCACATATCTCGCTATAAGTCACGAAATATCTCGCAATAATTCTCCTATTTCTTCACGCTGAATATCGGCCTCCCATCGTTGGATATCTCTTTCTATCTTTTGAGTATGTTGGAGAAAATCTATTCCAGATAGCATTGGAAATAATGAACGCAAATAACCGATTTTCCTTTGTATGGCTGGAATGAGACTGCCAACACCGCTGACCAAAGAACTATCTAGCGGAAGACGCTCAAATAGCTGGTAGTCAGAATTCTGATGTAAAAATTCTTTTAGAGTTTCTCTTCTAAGGTTTTCATTCTGGTCTTCGAGTGCTGAAAAAAGTATGTACATTCGCTGTTCATCTCCAGAAAACAGTTGAATTGTGTGGCGAATCCACAATACATATCTTTCCATAACATCCTCTTCACCTCCCTTGCATAAAAACAAATATCGCAATACCAAAATGGTAGTACTGTTATCAGAGTGCTCTATTAAATAATTTAATATGAGGTCAATACTTGTAAAATAGTCATCTTTTTGCCATACAAAAGCAAGCCTAGTCAGCCTAGTATCATACATATAGTGAAACCTGGTGGTTTGTTTCAATAGAAAATCAAGATAAGAAAATAAGAAACTACCATCCATGCTAATGATTTCGGCAAGTAGTTCTCCATCTTCATCTACTCTGCCTTCATAGGAAATCAGTTTAAAGTAGATTTCCTCTAAAAGATTTAATTCAGTTCGGTACATCTTCACCATCTCTGCTGCATCTGAAGGGCAGGATAACCACTCGAAGTAAAGGTAAAATATGTACGGAGATTCATCATAATGCTCAGACACTATCTTGCTGGCTTTCAACAAAAAATTTTTGTGGATAATTCCATATTTCCTAATCGCATCCAGTGGGCGAGGTGGAGCGGATCGCAACGTTTTGCTGGGCCTATTCAAAAAGTGCAATAAATCTTCTGCCCATGAAGTAGTAATATGCGATTCTGGTAAGCATACATAGAATTCCCACATCCATATATTTTGTTGCTTGAAATTGACAGATATGATTAAATCCTTAATCTGTTCTGGTGAAATAATATTGAAAAGCCTTTCAATAATTTTGTGTGGGTGCCGGCAGTATGGGGTGTCTGCCTGCATATATTTTTTTACCACATCGATGAATAGTGTACTATTAGCCGCTATGGCCTCAAGGGCATATTCTACTCCTGATGTAAGGAGCCTGGCTTCTTTATCAATCGTACATAGACATTCATTGCATATCTGAAACATATACTCATATTTTAAGGCATCATATCCTTTGACCAATAATTGTACTTGTTCCTTTTCCCAGGCCTTCCTTTCTTGATAACCTTTGAAAATTTGTTTTTGCCGTTTGTTGTTAAGCACGTCAAAAATCAAATATTTCGGTGAGTTTAAGAAAGGTGAAAGGATGTCTATATCATCATAGTTTATAAGCTTTAGGATATCTTCTATATGTGCTGCTGTCACACAATGATAGAGATTGTCCGGCGACAGCATTGGGAAAAAAGAGAGTATCTGACCGATCTCCCGTCCAACAATCGAATAATCGGCATTATATGTATTTCTATAATGGTGTCCCTTATTTCCTTTTCTGTCTCAAATTTTTTGAAATCAACTGATTGAACATCAAAGGGCTGGAAAGATTTCGCATCAATTGCTTTTTTTAAATGCAATAACGTTTCGATTGGCCGGATCATATGGAAAGCCTTAAAGAAAGAAGGAAATTTTTCCGAGTCCTCTTTTATGTGTTCCCAAACTATACCGACTTGATCCTTTACATAGCGTCGGACCGTGTCCTCCGCAAAGACATTCATAAGTACATTACAAGCAGATACGGTTCTTGTCCGGCTAATAAAAAAACTTACTTCGATCATCTGTGCGAGGGGAAGGACTTTCCTATCAACAAACACATGCTTGATTAAGTAATTTGAGAAACTCTGGTCTGACATTTTCGCCGCTTTATTTTGGCAGATGTCAACAAGTTCCATTTCATGAAGTATTTTCAAATCTGTTACAAACTGATCCTCTGTTAGTTTCATTGCAGAAAACAAAGGTTCCAGGATGTCTAGTTTTTCCAGGTGAATTCCTTCAAAAAATGCCATAATTCCTGCCGAAATTATCCCAGTTTCTGTATGAACGATCGCATCGATTTGCTTTCCATAGTACAACTCATATAACTCAGTCGCATCGTTTATGGCCAGCAAGGAATCCTCCTTTGCAGCAGTTTTTCCCGCCAGCATCGCCAACCGGACATTTCCTTCCGCAATGGAGGTGATACATTCCAGATACAGCGGGTTCCTTATTTCAAAATGTTTCTCCATCAATTGGGCAATCTCTTCGTCTTTCATTATCCCCACTTTAAGGATTTCCGGCCTCTCAAACTCTGCCACTTTTTCTAATACCTGACGACGGGCATAGTCCCGTACGGTCAAAATCATTTTCCGGATACATTTGCGATCAGAGCGGGATTCGGACAAATAGTTTAGGATAAAAGATAGCCCAGACAGTTCATTCGCATCGTCCACAAACACAAGGTTGTTCTTTCCACTATCCAAAGAATCAAGGAAATCTTCATATAATTGCAGATTGTTGTTCCTGATGCAAAGGACATGATCTCCTTGCTCTTGCGAAATACTTTTGCATAATTCTAATGCCAGTCTGGTTTTTCCCGTTCCTGCCGGGCCAGAAATAAGCAGAACATTGCTTTGAGAAAGCTTTTCCTTTGCAGTATCAATTTCTTCTTGTCGAAACAGGAATTCTGTGTCCAAAGGCGCAGACATCTTATTGTTGTCATGAGTCTGTATAAACTCCGAAATGGACATGACCTGACCTGTGTCCACACTGACACCGAGAAAATCTCTGGCAAGTCGCGGGTACTCAAAAAACAGTCCTTCGGCAAGTTTATCCAGTCCTATCAAAGTTAGCTTAGTATCTCTCTTTGCACATAAGTCACGAAGCTGTTTGTCATCTCCAGTATGCAGCCTTCCGTATGTGTGACAAATCACAATTTCCGCTACATCATCTTCAGACAGTCCTGTCCTTTTCTGATCAAAGCATTTTGCAATATCTTCTTCTGCTTTCTTCAAAAAATCTGTTTGTTGTGTGCTGTACATAACCATAACATATTTGTTCTCTGCTGTCAAAAAGTATGTATCAGGACTTCCAGACGCTGTTTTGTTCGTGCCAGTCTGCATTCCAAGGGAATATCCACTCCCGTACCCCTCACAGTGTAAAAACGCATCACATAGATTTTGAAACGTGCCTCCATCTAATTGCATTATGCGGTACTTTATATCTATAAGTTTTGACATGGTACCTCCTGTACTAGGTGAACCTGTGTTAATCTGAGTTATAATTGTTTATTTACATTATAGCCCATATTCTCTGTGTTTGCAACCCTCCGAACAGATGCTATCCTTTAGCTTATCTAGAAAGAAAACGGCAGAATGTCACATACCAAACAGAAAAAAAGAAGCGATAGCTGAGTATCGGTAAGGAGCTCCATAACCACTATAAGCGCAAAGCATAGCATATGCACACGCACAATCTATTGCTGGGCTAAAGAATGCACTGGAATAGGCAATACTTACACAAATCAGTTCGGATTGGGCTGGGCCACTCAAAATTAGAATGGTATACGGTTACTAAACCTTGTGTTATAATTGAGCTCAACTTAACCACAGGAGGTCACTTATGCCAAAACAATATCCATCAGCGTTTAGAAAAGAAGTTATACACCTCCATAAGAACGGAATGACAATCAAAAATGTTGCCCGAAAATACAATATCGCTCCCAGCACAGTCTACCGATGGCTAAAATCCAATCCAACTGGGAGCAGTGACATGCCAAATTATACAACGTTATCGAATCAAAAGGAGCGTCAAGACCACATCATTGAAATCATCCGTCTATCCGGTATAATTGATGATGTTCCTCTGCGTGATCGACTGGAGATGCTGGAATTACTATACGATCAACATAAGTAATACAACGTCCACGAACTCTGCGAAGCCCTAAACGTAGCAAGAGGTACATCCTATAACCACATTTTCCGCCGGGCTGACCGAAACAACTATCTGGAAGAACAGCAATCTCTTATGTTGCAAGTCCAGCAGATTTTTGATGACAGCCAGCAAAGGTTTGGTGCGGAAAAAATACGGAATATCTTAACTGAGAATGATATCCATGTTGGGAAGAAACGTATAAGAGGAATTATGCAGGAGCTTGGGCTGGAAAGTGTCCGCCAGAATGCCACGAAAGATTACAAGAAACGACAGGAGTATCAACGGAAAAATCTGTTGAATCGCAATTTTACCGTAAGCCGTCAGAATGAAGTCTGGGTCAGTGACATTACATATTTCAAAACAAAAGACTATGCTGTATACTTTTGCGCGATCATTGACCTGTTTTCCAGAAAGGTTGTGGGATACCGCGTGTCAAAAAAGAGTAGCACACATTTAGTTACATCAACCTTTCGAATGGCGTTTCAGAATCGCGGCACCCCATCTGACCTTACCTTTCATAGCGACCGTGGAAGCCAGTATGTCTCAGGAGCATTTTGTACTCTGCTGAAAAAATGTGGTGTAAAGCAATCTTTCTCAAAAGCAGGATGTCCCTACGATAATGCTGTGGAAGAAACATTTTTTGCAACATTCAAAAAGGAGGAGGCCTATCGCTGTGAATATTCCTCAGAGGTAGACTTCCGAAAAAGCGTAGAGACATATGTAAACTTTTATAACAACGCTCGCCCACATCAAACACTAGCATACAAGACGCCATCACGTTTTGAAGAGTTGTACGGAAAAGAAAAGGCACAGGATTTGTGAGAATTTCTGTGTCTAAAATGCGAACCCGAATAAATATTCCCGAATGGATTTTGGAGTTATTTTAAGAAGGGTATCAAAGTACCCTTTTTAAAATTCCAGCCATTTCTAGGGTTTATAACAAAAAGTGGAACTGTTTTTCGATAAAAGGGTTCGAAAAACAACTCCACTTCACATGGCACCCCCTGGGGGAATCGAACCCTCAACCCGCCCTTAGGAGGGGCGTATTATATCCATTTAACTAAGGAGGCATAAAATATTGGGTTGTCTTTAGACAGGGAAAGAATTTGCAGCAAAAGAAAACAGACCAGGCCGGTCACACGGCCCTGTCTGTTTATTTTATACCAATCCGACTGTTTTGTCAATCGTTTTCTGCAATGGCTTTATAGATTTGCTCTACCGTCTGGTCCAGGCTCTGCTCCTGGGTCAGGATGGTCTCGGCAATCATGGGCAGGTAGTCCTTTTCCTGCCACCAGCGGCGCATTTCTGCCTCGCTGAAGTCGTTTCGGTTGGGCTTGGCGCTGTGGCGGCGCAGGGTCTCCTCAAAGGGCAGGTCGTAGTAATAGGCGAATATGTTGGGGCCGTACTCCTCTACCGCGGTGTGGAACAGAGGCGCGTAATCCTTTGCCGGCAGGATGCCTTCCAGGATAGAGACCGTTGAATGCCGCCGTCCATATTTCAGCAGCTCGATCATCAGCGGAAGGGATTTCTCCACGCCCTCCCGGCTCCACACATGGAGCACCTGCAACCGGATCATGTCGTGGGAGATGAGCATGGTGTTGGGCCCGAATTTTTTCTGTAGGGCAATTCCCGCAGAGGTCTTTCCGCTGCCGGAATTGCCCCGGAGAATGATCAGCTTTGACATGGCGTCTTCCTTTCTCGACTGGGCGGTACCTTTTTCTCCCGGGTCAGTCCTCGGCCCAGCCCCGGCAGCGTTGGACTGCCTTGTGCCAGCGGGCCATGTCCTGAGCGCGGCGTTCCTCCGGGTACTGGGGCGCAAACACCTGGTCTTCCCGCCACAGGGCGGTGAGAGCCTGGGGGCTATCCCACAGGCCCACAGTGAGCCCGGCCATCATGGCGGACCCCAAAGCAGTGGTTTCCAGGCACTGGGGGCGCAGCACCGGCGTGCCCAGAATGTCCGCCTGATATTGCATGAGAAACCGGCTGCGGGAGGCTCCGCCGTCTACCCGCAGCTCCTTTACTGGTACGCCGGAACCGGCCTCCATGGCCTTTACCAGGTCGCAGCTCTCCAAGGCAATGCTTTCCAGTACAGCCCGGCACAGGTGGGCCCGTTTGGCCCCCCGGGTCACCCCCAGCAGGGCCCCTCGGGCGTACATGTCCCAATAGGGGGCTCCCAGGCCCGTAAAGGCGGGTACAAAGCTGACACCGCCGGCGTCCTCCACGGTTTCGGCCAGCTGGTCGGCCTCCTGGGGGGTCTTGATCAGCTCCAGCTCGTCCCGCAGCCACTGAATGGCTGAGCCTGCGTTAAAGGCGCTGCCCTCCAGGGCGTAGACAGTGCGGCCTTGGAGCTTCCAGGCAACCGTAGTCAGCAGATTGGGGGAGTTTACCGGCTCGCCGCCGGTGTTCATCAGCACAAAGCAGCCGGTGCCATAGGTGTTTTTGGCCATGCCCTTGTCAAAGCAGCACTGGCCGAACAGGGCGGCGTGCTGGTCTCCGGCCATGCCCGCAATGGGAATCTCCCTGCCCAGCACATCCGCGCCGCAGCAGCCCACTACCTGACCGCATTCCACTACCTCCGGCAGGGCGCTGCGAGGGACGCCCAGCTCCTGGAGAAGCCTCTCGTCCCAGCGCTGGCGGCGGATGTCGAACAGCATGGTGCGGGAGGCGTTGGATACGTCGGTGACAAAGGCACGGCCCTGGGTGAGGGAGTAGCAGAGCCAGCAGTCAATGGTGCCAAAGCGCAGGCGGCCCTTTGCGGCCAGCTCTCTGGCGGCGGGGATATGCTCCATGATCCATTGCATTTTGGTGCCGGAGAAATAAGGGTCGATGAGCAGGCCTGTGGTCTCCTTTATGTAGCCGCTCAGGCCCGCTGCATACAGACGCTCGCACTGGGGAGCAGTGCGGCGGCACTGCCAGACAATGGCGTTGCAGATGGGGATGCCCGTGTCCCCGTCCCAGGCCACAGTGGTCTCCCGCTGGTTGGTAATGCTGATGGCCGCAATGTCCGCTGCCGTTACCCCGGCGTTGGCCACTGCCTGGCGCATGGCGTAGAGGGTGGTCTGTAAAATCTGCACCGCGTCGTGCTCTACATAGCCGGGCTGAGGGTAAATCTGCCGGAATTCCTTCTGCCCCATGCCTGCCACGCCCCCCAGGGCGTCAAACAGCACAGCCCGGGAGCTGGTGGTGCCCTGGTCGATGGAGAGGATATATTTGCCGATTGTCATAGTATCACCGCCTTAATCTTTCTAGTGCGCCGGCCTTTTCAAAGGCCTGGCTCAGAAATTCCTCTATGGTGAGATGTTCATAGCCCCAGTTCATAGGCTCCAGCGACGTGGGGCCGGCGTAGCCTGTGGCGGCAATTTTTTTCATTACCGCCGGCCAGTCAATATGCCCGTCAAAGGGCAGCTGATGCTGGCCCCGGGCCCCGCCGTTGTCGTGAAGATGCAGGGCCATCAGCCTGCTTCCATATTTTTCCAGCAGATCGCCTGGCGTGGGGGTCATTGGCATGGTGGCAGCTGTCGTAGCAGAAGCCCACTGTCTCACAGTCAGCCTCCTCTAAGACCCTTGCCAGGTTTTGGGTGTTGAAGATATTTTCCATGGCCACCCGCACCTGGTGCTTCTCCGCCAGTTCCACAATGCTTTTTACCCGGTCCATACCCAGGCTGCCCAGCGGGTGTGCGTCCCCAGGCAAATGCACCACCATAACAGGCGCCTGGTGGTGTGCGCAGTCCATGACGCAATTCCGGTAAAGCTCCGCCACCGCCTCGCCTGCCTGGCCGTTGCAGGACAGATCATTCTGCCACTGCACAGGGGTATGGATATTTTCTACCACAAGCCCCGCGTTTCGGGCCCGCCGCACATCCTGCCGGTAGCCGGGGCCCCGGCCAAAGCCGTCGCTCCACCAGAGCATCACCGAGTCAAAGCCCGCGGCTTTGATCAGGCGATAGCGTTGCTGCCAGTCCAGCGTATAGCCGAAAGCATTGCAGACGCCGGGCATCCCCTCACCCCCTCTTGAGACGCTCCATGGCCTCCACCGTCTTCTCCGCGTCCCCAAAGGCAGAGAGCCGCATGCAGCCCGCGCCGTTTTTGCCAAAGCCCTCGCCGGGGGTGCCCACGATCTCCTTCTCGCCCAGCAGATAGTCGAAATACTCCCAGCTGCCCATGCCGTTGGGACACTGGAACCACACATAGGGGGAGTTTTCGCCCCCGGTGTACCACAGGCCCATGTCCTTCATGGCCTGGACCATTACCTGGGCGTTGCGCTTGTAGTAGGCAATGTTCTCCTGAATCTGCCGCTGGCCCTCAGGACTGAACACCGCCTCCGCCGCCCGCTGGGTGACATAGCTGACGCCGTTGAACTTGCTGCCCTGGCGGCGCTCCCACAGCTGGGCCGCCTGCACGCCGTCCACCTGCAGCTGGGGCTTGATCACCGTATAGCCGCAGCGCATGCCTGTAAAGCCCGCGGTTTTGGAGAGGGAGCCGAACTCAATGGCGCACTTCTCCGCCCCGGGGATAGAGAAGATGCTTCGGGGCAGGCCGGGGCCGACAAAGCACTCGTAGGCCGCGTCAAACAGAATGACCGCCTTCTGTTCCAGGGCATAGTCCACCCAGGCGGTGAGCTGCTCTTTGTTATATACCGCGCCGGTGGGGTTGTTGGGAGAGCACAGGTAGATGATGTCTACCGGATGGCCCTTCTGGGGCATGGGCAGAAAGCCGTTCTCCTTGTTGGCGTCAGCATAGACAATTTTGCGGCCGGACATGATGTTGGTGTCTACATACACCGGGTACACAGGGTCTGGCACCAGAATGGTGTTGGCATTGTCAAAAATGTCTACAATATTGCCCACGTCGCTTTTGGCCCCGTCGCCCACATAGACCTCCTCGGGCTGCACGTCTACTCCAAAGCTGCCGTAATAGCCCGCAATGGCCTCCCGCAAAAAGGGGTAGCCGCTGCTGTCCGGGGAGTAGCCCCGGAAGGTCTCCTTTTTACCCATCTCGTCAGCGGCCCTGTGCATGGCATCCACCACCACAGGGGCCAGGGGCAAAGTCACATCCCCAATGCCCATGCGGATGAGCTGGTTTTCCGGGTGGGCGGCAGTGTAGGCGTTTACCTTTTTGGCGATTGTGACGAACAGATAGCTCTGCTCCAAATTCTGAAAATTGGCGTTCAGTTTCATGGTGTCCATCTCCCTTACTGTTTTTCTGGTTTTTCTACCGTGACATACGGCGCAATGGCCGCAAACCTCTCCTGACTGATTCCCTTGACCTCCATCAGCTCCTTTGCCAGCACAAACCCGCCGTACCGCTCCCGGTAGCGGATGATCCGGTCTGCAATGGCCGGGCCTACTCCGGGCAGGGTGCGCAGCTCCTCCGCTGTGGCGGCGTTCAGGTCCAGCAGCCTGTCCGGCGGCTCAAAGGACGGCGCCGGGCTGGGGCCCTGGAGCACGGCCTTCCAGTCCACCGGAGAGGGGGGCTCCTGGTTGTGGTAAAATCCCTGCAGGGACAGGTAGGCGACAGGCTGGCCTGCCTGCTGTCCGAAAAGGAGAATGGAGAGAAGGATCAGGGCAAGCAGAGGGGGAAAAATGCTTTTCCTTACCGGCTTGTCCCCTCGGGAGGGGGGCGCGTCTTCAGCCCTCGGTCTTTTCACCGGCATAGGCGGCGGCCGCGCCCACAAAGCCCTTGAACAGGGGGTGGGGCCGGTTGGGACGGGACTTGAACTCTGGGTGGAACTGCCCGGCCACAAAGAAACGCTTTTCGGGCAGCTCTACGGTCTCCACAATGCGCCCGTCCGGCGAGGCGCCGCTGATCTTCATGCCGTTCTCCTCCACCAGGCACCGGTATTCGTTGTTGAACTCATACCGGTGCCGGTGGCGCTCATGGATGAGCTCCTGGCCGTAGCACTCCGCCATTCTGGTGCCGGGGACAATCTGGCAGGGATAGCTGCCCAGGCGCAGGGTGCCGCCCTTGTTGATGTCTGCGTTCTGGTCGGGCATGAAGTCGATCACCTTGTGCAGGCCGTATTCGTCAAATTCTCCCGAGTTGGCATCGGCAATGCCGCAGACATTCCGGCAGAACTCAATGACCGCCACCTGCATGCCCAGGCAGATGCCCAGATAGGGGATGTCCCTCTCGCGGGCAAACCTTGCCGCCAGCACCATGCCCTCAATGCCCCGGCTGCCAAAGCCTCCGGG
The DNA here is from genome assembly GCA_910587835.1 of uncultured Oscillospiraceae bacterium. Lineage (GTDB taxonomy): Bacteria > Bacillota > Clostridia > Oscillospirales > Acutalibacteraceae > Acutalibacter. The sequence continues at coordinate 10,522 of CAJUNQ010000051.1, forward strand.
GATGATGACCCCGTGGCAGTCACCCAGCCGGGCCACGATGTTCTCCTCGTCCAGGGTCTCCGAGTCCACCCAGTCAATATCTACCCTGGCGCTGTGCTCATAGCCTGCGTGGGCCAGGGCCTCCATCACCGAGAGATAGGCGTCGTGAAGCTTGACATATTTGCCCACCAGGGCAATGCGCACGTTTTTCTTCCGGCCGCGGATCTTGTCCACCATGCCCAGCCACTCGGTCATATCCGGCTCAGGGGCGGAGAGATGCAGCTCCCGGCAGACAATGTCGGAGAATCTGGATTTTTCCAGCATGATGGGAGCCTCATACAGCACGGGAATGGTGAGGTTCTCAATAACGCAGTCGGGCCGCACATTGCAGAACAGGGCGATTTTGTGGAAGATGCTGGGGTCGTCAATGGCCACATCCGTGCGCAGCACAATAATGTCCGGCTTGATGCCCATACTCTGCAGCTCCTTCACCGAGTGCTGGGTGGGCTTGGACTTGTGCTCGCCGGAGCTTTTCAGGTAGGGCACCAGAGTGACGTGGATGAACAGGGAATTGCCCGGCCCCACCTCCTGGCTCACCTGGCGGATGGCCTCCAAAAAGGGCTGGCTCTCAATGTCGCCGGCTGTGCCGCCAATCTCGGTGATGACAATGTCCGCGTTGTTCTTGCTGCCTACGCTGTAGATAAAGCTTTTGATCTCTGTGGTGATGTGGGGGATGACCTGAATGGTCTCCCCCAGATATTCTCCCCGGCGTTCCTTGTTCAGCACATTCCAGTACACCTTGCCGGTGGTCAGGTTGGAGAACTTGTTCAGGTCCTCGTCAATAAAGCGCTCGTAATGGCCCAGGTCCAGGTCAGTCTCCAGGCCGTCCTCGGTGACATATACCTCGCCGTGCTGATAGGGGCTCATGGTGCCCGGGTCCACGTTGATGTAGGGGTCCAGCTTCTGAGCCGCCACCTTCAGCCCCCGGGATTTGAGCAGCCGGCCCAGGGAGGCCGCTGTGATGCCCTTGCCCAGGCCGGAGACCACGCCGCCGGTTACAAAAATATACTTAGCCATGTGAATCCTCTTCCTCCTCCAGAATGATCTCTCCGTCAAATACCCGCACAGCCCCGCCGGTCATGGTGATGCCCTGGGGGGTGTAATTGATGACCAGCTCGCCGCCCCGCAGCCTTACGGTCACATCCTCTCCCGGGGCGCAGAAGCCGTTGAGGCAGGCCGCGGTAACAGCGGCGCAGGCCCCGGTGCCGCAGGCCATGGTCTCGCCGCTGCCCCGCTCCCACACCCGCATGACCAGGCAGTTCCGGTCAATTACCTGGATGAACTCTGTGTTCACCCGGTCCGGGAACAAGGGGTCGTTTTCAATCCGGGGTCCCAGCTGTTCCAGGTCCAGGTTCATGGGGTCGCCGCCAAAAATGACGCAGTGGGGGTTGCCCATGGACACGCAGGTGATGGCGAACTCGCTGCCCGCCATGTGGACCCTGCGGCCCACCACGCTCTCTCCCGGCAGGCGGACCGGAATGCTGCCAGGGCTCAGCTCGGCCCGGCCCATGTCCACAGCCACCCGCACCGCGCGGCCGTTTTTCTCAGTGACAGCGCAGGTCTTTATGCCGCTTTTGGTCTCAATATGCAGCAGGGGCTTGCGGGCAATGCCCTCGTCATACAGATACTTGGCCACGCAGCGGATGGCATTGCCGCACATGGCCCCCTCGCTGCCGTCGGCGTTGAACATGCGCATTTTCCCATCGGCACTGTCTGAGGGGCAGATGAGGATAATGCCGTCGCCGCCCACCCCCTTGTGCCGGTCCGACAGCCGGACGGCCAGGGCCTCCGGGTTGGCAATGGGCTGCTTGAAGCAGTCCAGATAGATGTAATCGTTGCCGCAGCCGTGCATTTTGGTAAACTTCAAAATCTCTGGCATAGCTTTCTTTTTCCTTTCCGTTCTATTCTTTCCCACTGCTGGCAAAGGGATGCTCCTCGGTCTCGATCTCCTGTCCATATTGGTCGTAGGCCTTGATCGTGATATCCCCCGGGTCAAAGCTCTCCGGGCCGGGCTCCTCTCCGGCGGAGCACAGGCTCCAGATGGTAATCCCCAGCAAGACCGCCGCCGTTGCCGTCAAAACCGCCCCGCTGACGCGGCCCAGCCGCAGGTACAGGTCCGAGGGCTCGTCCGCCCGGCAGGACTTCCAACGCTCGAAAATTTCCCAGGAAACCGACGGATTTACCAGGTTTACCACGCCGAAAGCGCCCAGACCCAGGCACAGCAGAATCAGAACCCCTTCCTCCATTTTCTCACCTCCTCATCTTCTATCCAGCCAGGCCTGTCCCCCGGCCTGTACGCAGGGGGGCGTCTCGCGCCACCCTTGGCGTCAAAGCTTTACGGTATTTCGTGAAGGGGAAGCCAGGCTGTTCAAACCAAGGGTAAGGCCGGGAGAACGAAGACGCGAAGCCTCCCGGCCACCCTCCAACGCAAAAGTTTTTGCGGTATGTTGCGAAGTAAAATCACGTTTTTTCAAACAGAGAGCAAAAACTTGGCAAGTTAAAACGCCTTGCGTTTTAATCTCGCGAACATTTCTCCGCGTCAATGGCCAGCACCAACATTAAGGCGTAAAGGGCGTCGTCGGGAAAGGCCACGTCAATGGTATAGGTGTCCGTCCAGTTCCAGACCTCCTTGGAGACCCTGGCAACCAGGTCCCCCTGGGGGCCCAGCACCTGATAGTCCCATTCCAGCCAGTCGCCCTCTACATGCCAGCCGTTGCACTCGATGTTGTAGCGGGGCTTGAAAAAGCTCAGCTCCTTGCTGATGCACCCAATGTACTGCCCGCCCACATACAGCTCGAACTTGGGCAGCCAGGTGAGCACCCGCTCCTGCACCATGCCCAGCTCCTGGCCATAGGGGTCGAAAATCTTCAGGCAGTGGCCCCAGCTGAGCTGGCCCCGCACTGTGTAGGCGGTACTGCCGTCCTCATAGTAGATGTCGTAGCTGTCCAGCCACGAGAAAAAACGCTGTTTGAATAAAAGCTTCATCCCTTACCTCCAAATCATAAATGAAAATGTTCCCAGGCCTTTATAGCACAGCCGGTAATGCCCCGGCTTTTCCAGCACCTTTGCCGGCATCGCAAACCCCGCGTCAGACAGTCCGGCCATGCGGCCATATGCGACCATGTGGTCGACCTTCCACAAGAACTGCTCCCGATATACGGTATACCATGACCCGCGGTAATAGTAATCTATCCACCAGCCGGGGGCGGACGGCAGCGGTATATCCTCTTTCGTCAGCAGCTTCATGTGCAGAAGAGACAGCTCCACGCCCACAAAGTCACTGGCCAATCTTTTTAGGTCCAGCGCGTCCAGCTCAAAGGGCCTCACCTGCTGAAACCACATGGCGACCGTCTCCCGGCAGGCAGGCGGCTCCTCCGGGTCCTCCCAAAGAGGGAACCAGGCCTCCGGGTCCCAGCTTTGAAGGGGGGCGCAGGCGCTGAGAGCCACGGCCAAAAGCAGGGCGCAGGCAAGCAGCCTTTTCATGTCTTCCGCTCCTTCCTCAAACCACAGGCTTCCTTCGACCGCAGGCGGTACTTAGAGGCTTTGTTGCCTACCCCTTGATCTCAAACGGGAACGCCCCGAAATTTCCATAGCACAGCCGGTATTTCCCCGGCTGATCCAGCACCCGGGCGGGCATAAAAAAGCTCACGTCCTGTGTGCCCGCCTTCAGTCCTCTGGCAACGGCCTGCTCCTGGCAGGAGTTTTTCAATACCGCCTCCCGGTACACCGTATGCCATGCACCGTCACAGTAATAGTCGATATACCAGCCGGGTATTGCTGACGGCCGCAGGGAAGCTTCCTCCAGCCACAGCTCCATGCACAGGGCGGACCAGTCCTCCTCCGGCCGGTCTCCCAGCAGATTGTCCCCCCAAAGCCTTTCGTCAACAGGCTCTACCTTCTTGAACTCCATAGAAACGCCCTCCTGATTTTCCGGCGTCTCTCCCGTCTCCTCCCAAATGGGGAACCAGGCCTCCGGGTCCCAGCTTTGAAGGGGGGCGCAGGCGCTGAGGGTCAGGAGAAAAAGCAGGGCGCAGGCAAGCAGTTTTTTCATGGTTCTCGCTCCTTTCTCAAGTGACAGGTTTCTTTTTTCAGCGGACAGGGGTCTTAGAACCTGTATTCACAGGCGTTGAACGCCGGAGGGACGGGTCTTTTGCCGTCCTGCTGCGTTAAAAAATCTTGAAATATGGCAAGTATTCCTGCGATTTTTTGCCTTGCAGGGCGACAAAATCCCTCGCCACTCCGGCATCCTCCGCCTATGAATACAGGTTCTTAGTTCACGCTTCCCGCTGCTGACGCGGACCCTTCCCCGGCCGTCAGGTCCACCGGCACGAACCACTGGTCCTGATGCTCCCAGAAAATGTCCAGGGCGTGGGCGGGAATCTGCGCCCAGAAGCCGAAGCCTTCCTCATTCCGCCAGCGCAGGCGTACCTGCAGGGGCGCGCCGTCCGGCTTCGTGTGGACCACGGCCATCTCATAGCCCTCGCGGCCCTTCACCGGAGAGAACTGGGGCATCTCATACTCGCTGGTGGGCTGGGGGTTGTTGGGAGTATTCGGGGGAAACTCATCAGCTAGAGCGATATCTTCTGTTGGGACGCTTTCGGAACCTTTACCGCCGACTTGGTTGGCAAAGTCCTCATAGGTGTAGTTTTCGGGAGGAATCCAATGGTCCGGCGTGGGCCAATCCCCGTTGACAGGCTGGATGGTCACACAAAACTCCCAGTTCTGGGATATATATCCCTTTGGCTCCCAGGGCCAGCGGTCCGTCTGTCTGAAAAGCTCCCTGATGCTTATGCCGGTCAGCTGGGATACCTCCTCTTTGGGCATCGAGGGGTAGAATTCAAACTGAAACACGCCCTTGACATAAGCACAGCGCGTCCACATCATCTCCTCGCTGACCGCATCTACCACCTGGTCGTTAAGCCACCATATCCGACCCATCTCGCTGCTCTCCTCCCGGAGGTGCTCCAGAACCGCTCCGCTGTAGAATGACCCGTGCCAGAGCGTCTGGTCAAAGTCCTTGTACGGGTCGTCTACCGGCAGCACCGGTTCCGGGTCCGGCTTTGAGGCGGAACCGCAGGCCCCCAGCAGAAGCGTCAGGGCCAGAAGCAGCGTGCAGGCGATCTGTTTTTTCATGGCGCGGCTCCTTCCTGCTGAGAGGGCTCTCCGGTGTCTACCCGAATGAACCACTGGTCGAAATACTGGTAGAAGCGGTCCACCGCCCAACCGGGGACCACAGCCCAGCACCCATAGCCGTCCTCTGTCTTCCACTGGAAGCGGACCTGCAGGGGCTGGTCTGAGGGGGTGCGGGCTACCACAGCCATCTCCACCCCCGCAAGGCCCTCTACCGGCCGGAACACCGGGGGCTGGTACTGGCTGGCAGGCTGGGCGTTTTTGGGGCCGTACTGGCCCGCGCGGTACATTTCCATCAAATCATATTCCGATTCTTCGTCGGAAAAGCGTTTGCTCTTGGAGATCGTGTCCTGCAGATCATCCTCATAGGTCTCGTAGGCCCCGCCCGCCGGGGTGGCCCACAGGCCAAAGCCTTCCCCGGTCATGGGCTGCAGGGTCACATAAAAATACCATTCTCTGGTCAGACTGCACCAGTTTTTCCAGGGCCAGGGGTCCATCCAGGACCATTGCAGCTCTTCGCCGGTCAGGCCGTAAAGCGGGGCCAAAGCCTCCGGCTCCCGGGGGTCCTGGAACATAAACGAGCACACGCCATTGTGGCAGACCCCGTCGGCAAAGACCTTTTGGCCGTACATCTCAGTGACAGGCGCGTCGTTGAACCACCAGACCTCCCCAAAGCCCTTGACCTCATCCCGCAGAAGCGCACCGTTCCAGGAGTAAGCCATGACAGAGCTGAACTGGGCCTCGCCCCTTTCGCTGTTGCTGGAACGGTAGTCCTCAGGGTCGGCGGTAAGGCCGTCTTCCGGCTCGGGCATGGGGGCCACGGTGGGGACAGGAGAGGACAAGGGAACGGAGGGATCGGCGCTGGTCTTAACCCACAGAGACGACCCGTTTTCCAGGAAACTGTCCAGTATATGCCCGGGGACCTCCGCCAGGAACCAGAACCCTTCCTCCTGCCAGCGCACTCGGGCGGACAGAATGCTTCCGTTGGGCAGGGACTCTACCACGGCCATCTCCATGCCGGGATGCCCTTCCGCCGGCTCCCACTGAGGGGGCTGGTAGTCTTCCAAGGGCTCCGGCACATAGCCCTCCGGCACAGGGGCCGGGGTTGCGGTGCTGCCGCGCCAGCGGGGCGTTATTTCTATGCCGCTTATGGGGCTGCCCTCCTCCGGCTCCGGGGGATTCCATTCAGGCAAAGCAGGGGGCTCCTCCTGGGGCCGGAGGGTGACAGTCAGGGTAAAATGCAGCATCAGCTCCCGCCAGTCCGCCCAGGGCCAGCGGGTCATCAGCCCCAGCCTCAGCTCCTCCTCCGAGATGCCGTACAGCAAGGGCAGCTCCTCGTCCGCTACATCCTCCTCCAGGTAGCGGGAAAAGGTAACCAGCCCCTCCCGGCACTCGCCAAAGGTCCACATGGGGAATCTCGCCTGAGTCAGCTCCACCACCGCTTCCTCGTCAATCCAGAAGAATTCCTCGGGCAAATTCTGCTCTGTCTCCCGCACCATCTCCAGAAGATCGTCAGGATTATTTGCAGCCACTTTGGATTCGACCATGTCGTATTCCCCTGTTCCGAAGAAAGTTTCGGACTCGCTTGAGGCGGAAGCGGCGGGCTTGCTGGGCTCGCTTGAAACGGAAGGGACGCTTTCTGCCGGGGGTTCGGCCTCCTTACAGGCGGCAAGGTTGAGCAGAAACGCTGCGGCAAGGCAAAAAGCCTGGACGCGGGGCTTTCTTCGGGGGTTTTTCATAGGGGACACTCCTTTCTGATGGCCGTTCTTTCTATATACATCGACAGTCAGCAGAAGGAAGTTAAGCTTTTTTGGCAGGTTTGATAAAAGTATGGGAAGGACGGTGGGAGCGAGAACAGCAAATTGCCAAAACAGCTGTTATGGGTCAATGGCTGCGGGCAGGGTTATACCTCAACCTGGCCGTCATACACCTTCACAGCCTCGCCGGTCATGAGCACACGCTCGTCGGTGTAGTTGATCATCAGCTCGCCGCCGTTCAGAATCACCCGCACGTCCTCGCCCTTGGGACAGTAGCCGTTGAGAGTGGCGGCCACCACGGCCGCGCAGGTGCCGGTGCCGCAGGCCATGGTCTCGCCGCTGCCCCGCTCCCAGATGCGGGCCTTGAGGGTGTGGCTGTCAATGACCTCTACAAAGCCAACATTTACTTTTTCGGGGAACAGAGGGTCGTTTTCCAGCCTGGGGCCCAGCTCCTCCACCGGAGCCTTGTCCGCCGAGGGCACGAACACAGTGGCATGGGGATTGCCCATGGAGCAGCAGGTGACGGCGTACCGGCCGCCGACAATGTTCAGCTCCCGGCCCACCACCGGCCCGCCGGGCAGGCTGACAGGCACCTTTTCGGGGGCCAGCTCCGCCCGGCCCATGTTGACGGCAACCTTGCTCACCAGGCCGTTTTTGGTGATGACAGTGCACTCCCGCACGCCGCTTTTGGTCTCGATGCGCAGCACGCTGCGGCCCACCCCGGCGGGCTGGCCCTTGGCAATGCCGTTGTCGTAAAGATATTTTGCCACGCAGCGGATACCGTTGCCGCACATCATGCCCTCGCTGCCGTCCCGGTTGAACATGGTCATTTTGCCGTCGGCTATTTCGGAGGGGCTCATGAGGATGACCCCGTCGCTGCCCACGCCGTTGTGCCGGTCCGACAGGCTCACTGCCAGAGACTCCGGTGAGGCCACCCGGTTCTGGGGGTCAAAGCAGTTGATATAGATATAGTCGTTGCAGCAGGCGGACATTTTGGTGAAGGGGATTTTCAGCTTCCGGGCTTTCAGGTCGTTGATGTCCACAATCTCCGTGTTTTCAGGGGTATAGCGGCTCATCAGCGAGTCTGCCAGCGCGTTGGCGGTGTCAATGGCCGTGAGGCAGGGAATGCCCAGAAGGCTTGCCTTGCGGCGGATTTTCACGCTGTCCCGGGCAGGGTTGCGGCCCTTGGCCGAGGTGGAGATCACATAGTTGATATGCCCGCTTTCCAGCAGGGTGATGGTGTTCTGGTGGGGGTTCTCGTGAATCTTGTCCACCACAGTGACATTGAGCCCAGCCTTGAACAGCAGCAGAGCCGTGCCGCCGGTGGCAAACAGCTGAAAGCCCAGCCGGTCAAACTTTTTGGCGATTTCGCTGATCTCCCGCTTGTCCTGGTCCCGCACGGTGATGAACACGCCGCCGCCCTTGTGCATTTTGTGGCCCGAGGCAACCAGTCCCTTGTAGAGGGCTTCTTCCAGGCTGTTGCCAATGCCCAGCACCTCGCCGGTGGACTTCATCTCAGGGCCCAGATGGGTGTCTACGTCGGCCAGCTTCTCAAAGGAGAACACCGGCACCTTTACCGCCACATAGGGGGAGGGCTTGTAAAGGCCTGTGCCAAAGCCCAGGTCCCGGAGCTTATAGCCAAGGCTGGCCTTGGTGGCCAGGTCGCACATGGGCACCCCGGTGACCTTGCTGATATAGGGCACGGTCCGGCTGGCCCGGGGGTTCACCTCGATGACATAGATCTCCCCGTCCATAATGATATATTGCAGGTTGATGAGGCCGATGCCGTGAAGCTCCCGGCAGAGAATCTCTGTGGTAGCCACGATTTTGGCGCTCATGCCGTCGTCAATGTCAGAGGCCGGGTACACGGCAATGCTGTCGCCGGAGTGGATGCCTGTGCGCTCCACATGCTCCATAATGCCGGGGATGAGGATATCCTCCCCGTCGCAGATGGCGTCCACCTCGATCTCCATGCCGGAGAGATACTTGTCGATCAGCACGGTGTTGTCCTGCTTGTTGCCCAGAATGATCTCCATGTACTCCTCAATGTCCTCCGGGCAGGTGGCAATGATCATGTTCTGCCCCCCCAGCACATAAGAGGGCCGCATGAGCACCGGGTAGCCCAGCCGCTCCGCGGCGTCCAGGGCCTCGGCGGCAGTAGCCACGGTAGAGCCCTTGGGCCGCTTGATGCCCGCCCGTTCCAGCAGCTCGTCAAAGCGCTCCCGGTCTTCGGCCATGTCAATGGTGTCGGCGGAGGAGCCCAGAATGGGGATGTTGTTCTGAGCCAGGGTTTTGGTGAGCTTGATGGCTGTCTGCCCTCCAAAGGCCACCACTACCCCAATGGGCTTTTCCAGCTTGATAATGTCCATTACGTCCTCAGGGGAGAGGGGTTCAAAGTAAAGCCGGTCGCCGGTGTCAAAGTCTGTGGAGACAGTCTCGGGGTTGTTGTTGATGATGACCACCTGGTACCCCAGCTGCTGCAGGGACATGACGCAGTGGACGCTGGCGTAGTCGAACTCGATGCCCTGGCCGATGCGGATGGGCCCGGAGCCCAGCACGATCACAGTGGGCTTGTCCCCCTTGCTCTGGATGAAGTCCAGGGCCTCGTCCTCTCCGCCGCTCTCCGGGGTGTCGTAGGAGGCGTAGAAGTAGGGGGTGTGGGCGGCAAATTCTCCGGCGCAGGTGTCCACCATTTTAAAGGTGGTCTGCCGCTCCCACTCCACCTGACAGCCGGAGAGCCGCTCAATGGTCCGGTCCGGGTAGCCCAGCTGCTTGCCCTGGGTGTACAGCTCCTGGGTCAGCTGCCCCTTGGCCAGCTCCCGCTCGTAGTCCAGCAAGATCAGGAGCTTAGAGAGGAACCACTCGTCGATCATGGTCAGCTCGTGGAGCTCATCCACGGTGCGGCCCCGCTTCAAAAGCTCGTACACCGCGAAGATGCGCTCGTCGGTAGCCCGTCTGGAGATATCCAGCAGGACTTCATCCCCCTCGTGGGCGAACTTGGGCAGGTTCAATGTGTCCAGCGACCTGCCGTCAGCGGACAGCTCGGCCCCCCGGACCGCCTTCATCAAAGCCATTTCAAAGGTGTCGGCAATGCTCATCACCTCGCCGGTGGCCTTCATCTGGGTGCCCAGGTCCCGCTTGGCGTAGACAAATTTGTCAAAGGGCCACTTGGGGAACTTTACCGCCACATAGTCGATGGAGGGCTCGAAGGCGGCGTAGGTCACCCCGGTAACGGCGTTCTTGATCTCGTCCAGCCGGTAGCCGATGGCGATTTTGGTGGCCACCTTGGCAATGGGGTAGCCCGTGGCCTTGGAGGCCAGGGCCGAGGACCGGCTCACCCGGGGGTTCACCTCGATCACCGCGTACTCAAAGCTCTCCGGGTGCAGGGCGAACTGGCAGTTGCAGCCGCCCTCCACCCCCAGCTCGTTGACGATGTCCAAAGCGGCGGTGCGCAGCATCTGGTACTCCTTGTCCGACAGGGTCACCGTGGGGGCGATGACGATGGAGTCCCCGGTGTGCACCCCCACCGGGTCCAGGTTCTCCATAGAGCAGATGGTGATGGCGTTGCCCGCGCCGTCCCGCATCACCTCAAACTCGATCTCCTTCCACCCGGCGATGCTCTTCTCCACCAGCACCTGGGTGATGGGGGACAGGGCCAGGCCGTTGGCGGTGACCTCCCGCAGCTGTGCCCGGTCCTCTACGATGCCGCCGCCGGTGCCCCCCAGAGTGAAGGCCGGGCGGATGATCACCGGGTACCCGATCTCCCCGGCAAAGGCCTCCGCGTCCTCCACGGTGGTGACCACCTTGCTGGGCACGCAGGGCTGGCCGATGCGCTCCATAGCGTCTTTAAAAAGCTGGCGGTCCTCGGCCTTGTCAATGGTCTCGGGGCCGGCCCCCAGCAGGCGCACCCCGTGCTTGGCCAAAAAGCCCTCTCTGGCCAGCTGCATGGAGAGGGTCAGTCCTGTCTGCCCCCCAAAGCCGGAGAGGATGCTGTCAGGCTTCTCCTTCTCAATAATGCGCTTGACGGTGGTGAGGGTCAGCGGCTCGATGTAAATGCGGTCGGCCATGGCCTGGTCTGTCATAATGGTGGCCGGGTTGGAGTTTACCAGCACAATCTCAATGCCGTCCTCCCGCAGAGCCCGGCAGGCCTGGGTGCCGGCGTAGTCGAACTCCGCCGCCTGGCCGATGACAATGGGGCCCGAGCCGATGACCAATACCTTTTTGATGTCCTTATTCAGTGGCATAGTATCCTCCTCCGCTTCACAGCGTCTTTTCCCGTTTATTGCCTACATAGGGCCCGTCCACGCACTGTCCCTGGCACAGGCGGAAGCCCTTTTTCTCGTAATATTCGTTTAGAGAGGCATTGTTGGCGGCGCAGTCCAGCCGCAGGACGGTAAGCCCCCGCTCTCTTGCCAATTTCTCCGCCCAGCCCAGCAGCCGGCCCCCTTATCATTTAAAGACGAAACCAGGTTGTGCACATACAGGGCCCGGGCGGCGGCGCTGTCCTCCCACTGCCCGTCCTCTTGCCGGAGTACCGCCGCGCTGGCAATGGCCCCGTTCCGCCTAAGCAGGTACAGCCGGCCGGCCCTCGCCTCTTCCCGGTAGTATTCCTCCGGGTAGACCTCTGGGTAGCGGTTGACATTCCACTGGCGGATGCCCACCCGGTCCATCCAGGCGGCGCGATCTTTCACCAGGGCCATCACCCCGGCGGCGTCCTCAGGCTTGGCCTGGATAAAAGCTTCGTCCATGGGCCTCTCTCCGCCAGAACCGTCCCAGGCGTACAGGTCCTCCCGCACAGCGCCCGAGGGGGTGTCATAGGGCATGGGCCCAAAGCTCTCTCCCGCCAGGACGCAGCGGATCAGCGCTTTTGTGAGCCCGGGCACGTCCTCCCGGCCCAGGGCCTCATCTGTGTCCATCCAGACCACCAGGTCGTTCTCGTCCTGGTCCGGCGCTGCCTCGCCACAGACGTATTCCGCACAAAAGGCCGCGTACCAGTCCTTCTCTCCAAAGCGCACCGCCAGCAACCGGCCCGGCTCTACGGTAACGCCGGTCTCCTCCAGCAGCTCCCGGCGCACCGCGTCCTGGGGGCTCTCGCCGTGCTCGATATAGCCCCCCGGCACGATCAGCAGCCCCTTGCCGCCCCCATAGGTGTGGCGGCAGAGCAGCACCTTGCCCTCTCTTATCACCACGCCTGTGACAGAGCGGCCCCAGTCCGTGTTCCCCCGCTCCATGGGCTAGTCCCCCATCAGGGCAAAGAACTCGTCGAACAGGAACTCCGTGTCCAAAGGCCCGCCACAGGCCTCGGGGTGGAACTGGGTGGTAAAGGCTGGCAGGCTGGTGTAGCGCACCCCCTCGCAGGTGCCGTCGTTCACGTTGACGTACCGCTCCCGGCCCACGCCGGGGTCGATGCTCTCCCCCACCACCGCGTAGCCGTGGTTCTGGCTGGTGATGTACACCCGGCCTGTCTCCAGGTCCTTTACCGGCTGGTTCTCCCCCCGGTGGCCATACTTCAGCTTTTGGGTTCTGGCCCCATGGGCCAGAGCCATCAGCTGGTGCCCCAGGCAGATGCCGAACATGGGCTTTTTCAGCCCGGCAATCTCCTTCAGGTTGGCAATAAGCTCCGTGTTCTCCGCCGGGTCGCCGGGGCCGTTGGAGAGCATAACGCCGTCCACGTTCATGGCGGCGATCTCCTCCGCAGTGGTGGTGCAGGGGCACACGGTCACCTGGGCGCCCCGGTCTGTCAGCTCCCGCCAGATGTTCTTTTTCAGGCCGTAGTCCATAAGAGCCAGCCGCTTTTTGGGGTTCTCGGGGCCTACCACATATTTTTCTTTGGTGGACACAGCCCGCACCGCGCCCTGGGCTCTGTAGGTGGAAAGGGCCGCCAGGTCCACCGAGGCGGGGTCGTCGGTGATCACCCCGTTCATCACGCCCTTTTCCCGGATGATCTTGGTGACCGTGCGGGTGTCGATGCCTTCCAAAGCCACCAGGCCCCGGTCTTGAAAAAAGGCGTCAAGACTGCCTTCCGAACGGAAATTGGAAGGCGCTTGGCACCAATGCTTTACAATATAGCCCCCAGGGCCCACCATGTCGCTCTCAAAGTCAGCGGGAATCACGCCGTAATTGCCAATCAGCGGGAAGGTCTGCACCACGATCTGCCCCCAGAAGCTGGGGTCTGAGAGGGTCTCAAGATAGCCGCTCATGCCGGTGGTAAAAACCACCTCGGCCATCCGCTCGCCCCGGGCGCCAAAGCGCCGGCCCTGAAAGGTTCTGCCGTTTTCCAGCACCAGCCAGGCTGTGGCCGGGGTGTTTTCCTTGTGCTCCATGTGCCATCCATCCTTTCCATTCGTTGCGGGTTTGCCAGAACAGTCCTTAATCCTATATATTTTACTAGAAACCGGCTCTGAGTGCAAGAGAAAAATGAAATTAGGTGGGATTGCCCAAGGACTTTGGTTGACATGCCGGTGAATTTCGTGTATACTGAAAACACAGATATTTAATAGGAAGATGGCGGCGCGGCGTGTGGCTGCTTGCTGTCCCGCCTCTGAAGCTGGTATCTTGGAAAGCCTGCAAATAAAAAGTCAAGCCCCTTAAGCCAAAAATATGAAAGGAAGCGGATGGAAAAAGTGAATACAGCAAACAGACCGCCGCCCAAAAGCGGCAGTCAGGAAGAAAAAACTATTTCTGTCAGTCCGTCACAGA
>CAJUNQ010000052.1 GCA_910587835.1 uncultured Oscillospiraceae bacterium
CGCCGTCTTTTTACCCAGAAGGGGCCCCTTTCTGCGTCAAAAATCCTCGCCAATCGGAAGATTGCCTTGCGGTTTTTTCCTTGAAATGAACCCCTTCTGGGTAAAAATTCGTCATTCCCTCTATTTTCAAACAAGCCCTAGGGACAAGGAACGCTGCCGCCTTGCCGCCCACGCCATTCAAAAGCTGGTCAAAACCAACGAGGAGATTCTCCGGCTGTTTTAGGGTGAGCTCCCCGTTGACACAGGTCTTTTGAGCGAGCAGAGACATCTTGGGCAGATTCATGCCATCTTCTGGGTAGAAAGCTCTTGAAGTATGAGAGGTAATAAAAGCCGCAAGCAACTTGCCGAATCCCTGTTCCCAGCTTATGAAGGCACACCCTGGCCGCCACTTCTCCCGTCAGGCCAGGAGGTCTGCGGCCAGAGCCGGACCCTTTTCCCAAGAACATCCCCGGCTTCACACCACACATTCTCGTGGGTTCGCGGCCTGGGGCAGGGCGTTCCCAAAGCTTGTCCTTTGCCGCAAGGCGGACACTTTTTAAGTCTTTCAGCAGCATAGCAAACTTGTGTGAATCTCAATAAATTTTTTAACATTTATGAAATTTCAGCTTGCAATTTGTCGAACACAGCAGTATAATGGGGCTGTCATGTACTGATTCATGACCCTACATAAACCCCAAGGAGGCGCACCATGAACGAATTTCAGAATTTCGCAGTCATGTCCTATTCCTTTCATGGCCTGAAAAATATCGGAGCCATCGACATCTTCGGCTATCTTGAGACCGTCCGCTACCGCTACAACCTGCAAACCGCAGACATCTGGAACGGAATGCTGGCGTCCACTGAAGAGGAGTACCTGGCCAAGGTCAAGGCGGGCATTGACGAGCGGGGCCTTGAGGTGGTCAATTTCTGCTGCGACCGGGCTCATATCTGGGACAACGACCCCAAGGAGCGGGCGGAAAACGAGGCCCGGGCCTGGGAGTACATCAAGGCCGGCAAAGCCCTGGGGGCCAAAACCATCCGCATCGACGTGGGCGTCCGGGAGGACAAGGCCACAGAGGAGCAGCTTGCCTATGTGGCGGAAAAGTACCAGGCCTATTGCGACGAGGCGGCGAAATTCGGCGCCAAGCTGGGGCCCGAAAACCACTGGGGCGCCTCCTGGGACCCGGAGCTGATCGAGGCTCTGTTCCAGCGGGTGGACCGGCCCAACTTCGGGCTGCTGCTGCACCTGGGCAACTGGTTTGGCAGCGAGGAGGAAAAGGACGCCTGCGACCGCCGGTTCGCCAGCCGGGCCATGCATATTCACATAAACTACGAGCACTGCGTGGACGCCGACCGGGTGCTGCCCGCCCTGAAGGAGGCCGGGTATTCCGGCTGTTGGAGCGTGGAGAGCCACAAGTCCACCAACGAGTATAACAATGTGGCCTTCCAGCTGGCCCAGGCCCGCCGGGTGCTGGCCCCCCTCAGCTACGACGGCTCCTGGAAGCTGGCCCCGCCGTCGGTGCTGCCCAACTCCTGACAGGCCCAGGCGCAAGCAGGAGAAAGCCCCTCTCCCCTGCCTCACGCGCCGCATCCCTTGTCATAAAACAAAAATGCTTTTCCATCACGCAGAATCAGAGGTGTTTATCATGAAAGAAGTGAGAGTTGCACTGATCGGCACAGGCGTAATCTCCCACCAGCACATGGAGCGGTATGGGAAAATCTCCAACGCGAAGGTGGTGGCCGCCTGCGATATCGACAAGAAAAAGCTGGAAGCCTGGGGCGAAAGGTACCAGGTCAAGGACCTTTACACCGACTACCGGGAGCTGCTGAAGCGGGACGACATTGACGGGGTGGACGTGTGCCTGCACAACAACCTCCATGTGCCCATGTCCCTGGAGGTGCTGAAAGCAGGGAAGCACTGCTACTGCGAAAAGCCCATGGCGGCCTCTTACGCAGACGCAAAGCTGCTGTACGACCTGGCGAAAAGGTCCGGCAAGGAGCTGTCCATCCATCTGGACATGATGTTTCTGCCCCAGAGCCGGGTGGCCCGGCAGATGGTGGAGGCGGGAGAGCTGGGCCATGTGTACCACGCCCGCTCGGTGGGCCTGCGCCGCAGAATGCGCCCCGGCCTGGACGTGCCTCCCCCGGCCTTCTCCCGGGACTTTATCACCAAGCGCTGGGCCGGGCACGGGGCCCTGTATGACATGGGGGTATACCACATCTCCCAGCTGCTGTACATTCTGGGCACGCCAAAGCTGGAGCGTGTCACCGGCCGCACCTA
This sequence comes from uncultured Oscillospiraceae bacterium, assembly GCA_910587835.1. Classification (GTDB taxonomy): domain Bacteria; phylum Bacillota; class Clostridia; order Oscillospirales; family Acutalibacteraceae; genus Acutalibacter. The sequence continues at coordinate 2,261 of CAJUNQ010000052.1, forward strand.
CCAGGAGGTGGCCTATAACAGCGGCCCCGCCGCAGACGCGGGCATGGAGGTGGAGGAGCTGGGCGTTGGCTTCGCCACCTATGAAAAGGGCCTGACTCTGGATGTGATCGAGTCCTGGGCCATCCACATGGACGAGCTCGGGCCCGCGTTTCTGGTGGGCAGCAAGGGCGGCCTCAAGCTGACCCAGGAGGACGTGTACGGCCGCTCCCTGCCCAATCTCAAGTTCCTGACCACCAGGGGCTTTGCCGACGTGGACATTGACCTGAAAACCGCCTCCAACGCCATGACCGAGGGCTTCCTGGACCCCAAGACCCGGTTCCTGGAAAATGACCAGACCTGCTGGATCGGGTATCTCTCCGGCGAGCTGGAGGAGCGGTATGACACTGCCTGGCTGGCGCTGCAGACCATGCTGGTCAGCGAGGGCATCTTCCTTTCCAGCGAGCTGGGCCGGGAGATTCAGGCCGACGAGATCGAGGCCCTGTCCCGCTCCACCGCTGTCCACCACCAGGAGACGGAGTGGGGAGAGTTCCACTATGACTTCTGAACGCTTTAACTTCTGAGCCAAAAGTCCGACAATACATAACAGCCTGCCGCGCTCTGCCCTTTGGGCTCAGAACGCAGCAGGCTGTTCGCTTTTAAACCGGAAAGCTAATAGAATATAGTAAACGCACTTGAAAATCGATATTTATCGATTTTCAAGCAGGGCGGCGCAGGTACGCCCGTGCCGCCGGGTTCAAAAGAGGTATCATCTCTTTTGAACTGCGTTAACTATAAAATATCGCGGGGCCCGACAGCCCGCCGCAATGCCTTCGTCCTTACCGAATATGGGCGGCCCCACCTTTGCCCCTGACAAATCCGCTCACAAAAAAGTCTCAAGCGGATTTTGGCAGTGTCTGCGGTTGTTCAGGCAGTGTCTGACAAAGCCCCAAGCAAGGAGGCCTCATTTAGCGAAACACACAAAAAAGATTTTTTCCTTTGGGTCAGCATCATTTCATCGCTCGCTTTTGCGTATCTTGCTCATGGGTCAACTTTACAAACAACCCCAGCCGAGACACATTTCCCGGACATCCGGCCCATGACCCGCATAGAATACTCTATCAATCATTCAAAAAGGAGCGTTGCTTATGAGCCCCTTGTCCAGCGCCCATCTTCTCCCCGCACTGCGCGGCAATCCCCAGGCCCAGGCCAGAATCACCGGCAGCAGGAGCTTTCCTGACATAACCGGCTGGGTAAGGTTTTATCAGACAGATGAAGGCGTTATTGTCTATGCTGAAGTCAGCGGCCTTCCTCTCGCCGGCCAGCCCTGCCAGGAGCGTATTTTCGGCTTTCACATCCACCAGGGTGCCACCTGTGAGAACGGCGGAGAGGAGCCGTTCCCGCACGCCATGTCCCACTACAACCCCAAAAACTGTGCGCATCCATACCACGCGGGCGACCTGCCCCCCCTGTTTGGGAATAACGGCCTCGCCGTGTCGGCGGTTTTAACCGACCGTTTTCTGGTAGACGACGTGATTGGCAAGGTTGTGATTCTCCACAGCCACCCCGACGATTTCACCACCCAGCCCTCGGGCAGCTCCGGCACAAAAATTGCCTGCGGTGTGATCCAGAGAACAGCCGGCTCCTGCGACTAAGCCCCACAAGATACCGCCAGCGCCCAAGCAAGCATTCCGTGCATCCGATGGCGTCACCCTGGGCGCGGGCAAAAAACTTCGCGCATCCATCCATGCGGGTGCGCGAATTGGGTCCAGCGTCACGCTGGTGGCCCTACCTTGCCTAAAAAACGCCACCCGCTCGCGGGCAAAAAGCTTCGCTCATCCATCCACGCAGGTGCGCGAATTGGGTCCAGCGTCACGCTGGGCGCGGGCAAAAAGCTTCGCGCATCCATCCATGCGGGTGCGCGAAGCGGGTCCAGCGTCACGCTGGCTCTGTTGATTCCACCGCTCTGCTGTGCTATACTAGGATTAGTTTCGTTGGTCAAATTAAAACTTGCAGGAGGTTCAGCCGCATGAACATAAAAGAGGAATGCTTGATTTGCAAGGAGATATTGGAGTACTTAGAACAAGACGAACGGATGGAATGCGCTATTTGCCACAAAAAAGAAAACAGTAAAACCAGATGTGTGAACGGCCACTATGTCTGCAATGAATGTCATACCAAGGGGATGGACAGCATCGTCAAAATCTGTCTCGAGGAAACATCGGATGACCCTGTTGAGATCATGGAAAAGCTGATGTCTCAGCCATTTTGCCATATGCATGGGCCGGAGCATCATGTTATGGTAGGCGCCGCACTTCTGACAGCCTATAAAAATGCGGGCGGTGATATTGACCTCCCCGCCGCCTTGATGGAGATGATGAACCGGGGGAAAAGCGTCCCTGGAGGCGCCTGCGGGTTTTGGGGCGCTTGTGGAGCGGGCATAAGCTCCGGCATGTTCATTTCTATCATATCGAAGTCCACGCCTCTCGCCAAGGAACCCTTTGCGTTGTCCCATCAGATGACCTCGACAGCCCTTGGGAAGATTGGAGAGATGGGCGGGCCAAGATGCTGTAAAAGAGACTCTTTCCTTTCCATCTTGGCTGCGGTTGATTTTGTGAAGGAGCATTTCGGCGTTACGATGGGAGAATCAAAGGTGGTCTGCCACTACGCCCACGGGAATAATCAATGCATTGGCAACCGCTGCCCCTTTTCAAACGTGTGTCAATAGTAGAATAACAACAAAAGGAAACGGTGTAACCCATTTTTACTGAGTTACACCGCGTCCTATATAAAAGCTTACTTATCCGGCGTTTCCAAAAGATACACTCTGCTTATTTTTTATTCCTGTGTTGGCTCTACACCGCCGACAGAGCGCTCGCACGATATCACGCCACTGCGCTTTTGAGGTGCGGAAACCATCTTACCAATCGGCGAATCATTTACAATCCCCCCATAATCGTATGATTCATACCCTCATCTCCCTATAAGCTGTTTTTGTAAATATGTATGTGCCGCCGCGAAACGAAAAAATTCGCGGCTGATTACTGGCTCAGTCCTTCTCCAGCTTTTCAACGACACGGGCTAATGCTCCGGCGGGGGAGTAATAATCGTGAAATCAAAAAATGAAGCTGAAGAACAATCTATGACATCACCCAACTTTTCATAGTACCATTGATAAGACGCGGTGACGTTCACCACTCCTATCGCTTACTCCCCTTACATATCTGATTCCTTTGATTAAGAAGCTGCAAGGCATTTCGCGCAAGTTCAACTACCTGGCTGTGATTTCTCTCCCATATCATCTGCTGCAGCTCGTCTATACAGGCTGACAGCACACCCTCCACGCCCTGTGTTGCGGCGCTGCTGACTGGGTCGCTGTAGCGAACCGCCTCTGCCAGCCTTTTCACCTGGTGAGCCGCCTCACTCTGTAATCCAGATGTATCAAAGCTCCTGGCTTTCGTGGACAATCAGCTGAGAGCCTATGTTGAAATCTTCCATAGGGTGCTTCCAGATGAAGGTCTCGTTATCTCCCTCATATTTTATGACGCTGGCAATTCCATCCTTTTTGTCCTTATATTCTCCAATGGCTGCGAACTTTTTTGCTGCCTCCAGATAGACCGGTACCGCAGCACGGCCATCGGTTGATTTCGCTTGTGCTAATTTTGCAGACGCCGCCGCATAATCTTCTTCCTGCTTTTCAACAGCGGCATGGTGCATCAAGTTTGCCTGCTGTTCGCCTTCCTCTAAAAAAGACGCATAACGGGAACGAACCTTCTCAGCGTTTCTCTTGTCGCTCTCTTTTGACAGTTCCAGTGTTTCTGTATATTTTATCAAAATAGTGTCACGCACATTCTGTACCCGGCTCAGGAAGCTGCCTTCTGCATATTTCAAGGTACGCCCCATCAGCCTGTCCTGCTCAAAGAAGCAAGTCTCACTGTCAAGCCCGGCCTGTAAGTGTGCGGTAATGGATTTCATGGTAAAGTCGAACCCCTCAAACAGTTCCCGGATTCTCTCCTCCCGCAAATAGCCCGGAATGGACAGGCTTTTCACGATGGACTCCACCTTTTGAGTGGATTCCTCACACGCCTTGACTGTTTTTGACTGGGAGTGGGTTATGGTGTCGTGCCGTTTCAGCTCTTGATAAATCTCGTTTACCGACGCCTGTGACAAGTGTTGCTGAATCAGCTTGTCATCCGTTTCGCAATGCTGGGAAGCTAACAATTTTCCATAATAGGCCTCCGCGTTCTCGGCATCCGCATTCAAGACCTGCTCGAAGAACATATCGGCTTTACTCCACTCATTATCCTCCAAACTCATATATCCGCGCTTGAGCAAAGCCACAACATTGACGCCCAGGTCAACGGTATTGGACTGCCGGCTCTGTACCTCCGGCTCTTTCCCTGCATTAACAACTTTTGAAATACCTCTAATCAGGTCTTGAATAAATCCGATCTTCCCCATATCATACGATTGCAGCACAGACAGCCTCTCAGGCAGGTCGTAGGGGTCCATATCGCGGTAGCAGGGAATCAGCAATTTCCGCCGGTCCTTTTTCATCAGAGCCAGAAACCGGCTCCACTCGTTCCTGACCCAGACAGCGTCAAAGTATTCTGGCTTGGTTCCTACCACAACCATAACCTTGGCAGAATTCAGCGCGGCAAATATGTATGGCTCATATTCCTGACCAGCCTGCTCCTCTAAGGTAATGCGTGCAAAAAAAGTGCGGTAATTCTCCTCTGTCAGCTGATAGTATATTTCTTGTGCTAAGGTACTGTCCACAGTCTGCTGGCCCTGGTCCCCCGCTTTCCTTATAGCAGATAAACACGTCAAAGGGGTCCTCCTGCTGTATGGTTGCCAGCAGCTGCTTTTGGATACCGGCAATCTGCTTTCCGCCTTTGATATAGTGCTCCCTGGCAACCGCATCTGCGCTGTTAACCGCCGCCTTATAATCTACGTCCTCCAAAAAGCTTTCAAAGCTGGCGCGGTGGCATGTGGGCAGATATTCGCCCGTAGCCGGGTCCTGCACATACTCAATGCCAAACCGGCACAGCGCGCAGCACCAATGCGCCTCAGCGTCGTGTTCATCCTCCTGCACCAGCTTTTCATAAACCGTAAGCGCCTTGTCAAATTCTCCCAGCCTCCTGAAATGGTTGCCCCGATTAAACGACGCCGCCCGCTGTTCTTCCTCCACTTTCGGCAATGTCATGGTAGAACCGCAGTATTCACAGGTTCCATAGCTCATGTTTGCCGCCAGCTCCATGTCTCCACCGCAGACCTTGCACTTAATTACTGGCATATTTTTTCCCCACTCTCATTTTACTTATTATCTTGGAAATTCTGAGCAGCACTCATCAGTTTCTGCATCAATATATAACTTAATACGCCCGCTGATAGAATCTGTTCAATTATTACTTATTATAAATAACTCAGGATTTTTTGCCATCTTAATAATATTTTCCGGGCACACTCGAAAACCGTTTCCCAGTCCATCGGTTGGCTCATCCTCATCATTATAAATAAAGTTGGTCCATTCATAAGCATCATAGTCAACTTGTGGAGATGCCCCCCAAATCGTATTTTCCTTTTCAAGAAAAGCAAAGGCGCCATAGTTAATGCGGTAAGTATGCATGTCCAGGTTGTGATCGCTGTAATAATATACCTCTACCATTCCAAAGTGAGCCATTGAGTCCATCCATATAAGTTCTGGAGTGTCATCACTGTCCACATAAGCCAGGGCAAAACTTCCGTTATAATATTCCTGCGGATTGGCACACTTATCCTGTAGAACCGCCGCAAACATTGCCAGGTACTCTTTTGTCATATCTTCAGACGGAATGTTAATAATCGAAAACCCGTATTCTTCTGGCGCAGGAGCCACAGACCATAACTCTCTCTCAACAATCTCAGAAACTTGATATTTGCCTGTTTTATCCTTTTTGAATACCGCAGTACGGTGCATATCGGGAGATCTATTATCAAATTCTGTTGAATAGGAATAGTAAATGTACATATCGTTTTCAGAAACTTTTCCCAAAACAATTTTAGGGTCAAGCCGGTTAGCATGGGTCGCCTTACTGTTATCAATCGTCAGGGTATCGCCGTCAATCACTACGCTGTCATCGGAAGGGTCGTTGTGAATCCCTTTATTGTTTACGATGCCAAACCATGCAAACATTTTGGAAGCGTCGCCCGTGACAGTTTGCGCATTATCCTCAAAACGCAAATCGTATACTTCGCTAATAGCCATGTTATCCGTCATATTAAAGTTTTCCCAAACATTTTTGGCGGCTATCGCGGAAAGGCCATTCTCACAAGAACCAACAGGCAGATATTGCAAAATGTACGCCAATCTTTCCTCGGTAATTTCCTCGTTGAACAGGGTTTTATATTCCGCATCTGTTATATCTCTGTACTCTGGTGTAGGAGTAGCAGTAGGAGCAGCGGTTGGAGTAGGAGCGGGTGTAGGAGTGGGTTTCAAGGTGGGGATGGGACTGGGGGATGGGGTTGTTGCCGGTTGAGGGGTTGAAGCAGCGGCCGATGTAGTATCAGGTACGGAGGACTCTTTTTCCTGACTGTCACATGCGCCCAGGCAGAGCCACAAAACGCAAAAAAGAATCATGCAGATACTTCTTATTATCAATTTCATTCTTGACACCTCAATTTACGATTCCTTCCCGTGTTGTTCATTATTGCAAAATACAGACGCTAGACCTCTACAAAGTTGTAGAGGTCTAGCCCTATCGTGCTTTGACGGGCTGTTTGCTAAAATGTATGAGGACTGGTCTGCCGGACGCATAACCGAGTATAATTTCAATATGCTGTCCGAGAAGTACCAGAACGAGCAAAAGGAGCTTGAAACAAAAATAAGACAGCTTCACGAAATGATGGAAGCCGCCGTACAGACCGCAGCGGATGCTGAAAAGTGGATTGCCCTAATGAAACAGTATGTCAACCCTGTGGAGCTGACCGCCGAACTTCTGAACACTCTAATTGAAAAAATAACCGTCCACGAAGCTGTCAAGGGCGAGGACGGAAGTCGTGAGCAGGAAGTAGAAATCTACTACCGATTCATCGGCAAAATCGACTGACCTTTCTTTTTTTACCCAACAATATCTTTAATTAAGGGAAACGGGAGCAGCGCTGCCTGACATTGATTTACTGCTGGAGCTCTCCCATCTGTACGGCGTTTCGATTAACGAGATGCTTGAGGATCAGGATATGTTAAGGCCGCTGGCCAACCAGGAATACCGGTTGGAGGATATCGCGCTGTTCGATTCCAGTATAGAGGTATACCCGGAATGGGCGGAGGAAATGATCCGAGAAAACTGGTTTTACAGAAACTGGCAAGTGGCAAAGGCCCCTGACAAAAGAATCGAGCGCGAAGTAGGACAGCGGATCGCAATGATGGGCGGACTTATCCTGGAACTGGGCGCAGGTCCTGGCGGTGGCTTTGCGCCGTACATCCTGCAGGCCGACCCGGACGCCTCCATCATCATCAGCGACCTGTCGCCCGCGATGGTGCGGGAATGGAAAAAGCTTTTGGACAGGGAGCTGAACTCGCCAAATCTTTCCTTCGCCGCCTTCGATTATTGCCATATCCCCTTTCGCGACAGCTGTATTGACGTGGTCACTGACCGTGGCGGTATCGCAAACGTCATAACCGGGAAGGGTGAGCCCGGGAACAAGGGGGCCGCCCTCAAGGAGGCATACCGCGTGCTGAAGCCAGGAGGGCTGCTGGTAACAACCTCAGGTTTTGTAACAAGGGAGACCTTTGACCTTCTTCCTGAACATGCACAGAATGTGTTCCGAGAAAAGCGGCCTGACATTTTTGAGGATCTGTATGCAGAAACCGTGCTTGCTGGTTTTCAGAAAATTGACAGCCTCGTCAGCGGCTATTCAGACACCGATGACGACGACAGCGGCATCGCTTCCCTCGCCCGCTCGCTAGAGGTAAACTTGAGATTCACAGAATACGTGCGGTACTGCTGGAAATGACTGCCAGACTATTTCATCTTTATCAAAAGACAGCAAAAGCCTTTCATTCCCCATACCTATACTAAGTAGGAGCGGCTGGCCAGGAACTCAAAAGCCCGCTGGCTCTGCGGGCTGCTCTCAGCCTGGCGCATGGCTTGGGCGAACAGCGATATCACCGTTTACAGGTATCTTGATGCTAAAACACGTCCCTGTTATAAAACATTTTACTCGCTTTTTGTCAACCACGCAGGTTCAGATCCCAAAAATCAAAGGCTTGCCGCAGGCAACGCCTTTGGCATCCCCCAAAACACGTCACAACCCGACGGTCCTTTTTTTGCCTCTTGAACGCCAAAAAGCCCCGGAATTCCAGGGCTTTTTTGGTGTGGCATCTTTTAAGATGTGTAACCATGGCCGCGCCGTCAGCTTTTCAGCCCCCGGGCAGCTCAGCGCCGCAAATAGAAATACGCCACGCAGTCAAAGGCGTCCCGGCGGTAAAAGGTGATGAACGCCTCCTCCAGCAGCTGGGACCAGTCCCAGTCCCGGCGGTACAGGTGGGTCATGTGCCCGCCTGTGTCCGCGCCCACGGGGATCAGCTCCGCCCCGGCCTCTGCCAGCCGCTTTGCCTCTCCAATGGAGCAGCCGCCTATGTCCTGAATGTCCACCTGGCAGCCCCGGTTGAAAAAAACAGGATCGTCCAGGTGGAAACGGTAGAAGGACACACCGCCCTCCCGGTGGTGCAGGCAGCCCTGGCTGCGGAAAACAAACTCGCCCTGCCCCCAGGCAGTACCGATATAGTCCTCCGTGCCGGTGCCTACCAGGCTGGGGGCCTCCTCTCCGTCCAGATAGACCTTGACCTCGCCCTCGCCCCACCAGCTCTCGCCATAGGCGGGGTTGATCTGGATCGCCACATTCATCCCCAAAAACCGGCCTTGGCCCTGGACCTGGGGCAGCACAGGCACATCCCTGCCCAAGGGCAGGCTGCGGGAGCAGGTAAAGGCAGCGTGAAAACGCATCGCGTCCCCGGGCAGGTCCTCCATGGTCAGGTCGACGTCGTAGAACAGGTGTGGGTTGTCCCTGCCGGTTCCGTTGAACAGCGTCATCTTCGCGGACTTTTGGAAGGGCATGGGTATGGCGCATACAAAGGACCGGCCCTCCGGGGAGGCAAAAAGCCCGTTCTCAAAGGGAACCATACGCCCGGCGCCCATGCAGAAAAAGTCCCCCACCGGTACGTTGACCGACGGCTCCTCCTCCCCATCCCACCAGGCCCGAAGCCAGGTGTTTTTCAACGCCTCCGGGCTGCGGTCCTCCATGGTGAACCAGATGCGCCGCACCACCCCAGGGCCCTGCACATCGCACAGCACCTTTTCCTCGCCGGCGGCAAAATACTCGAAGGGGCGGCCCTTTGCACCGAAATTCTCCTGGCCGCCCAAACCCCTGCCGCCAGTGGGGTTCTCAAAGCTCACCCAGACCGGGCGGCTGTTTTGATAGGTAAAAAGCTCCATTTCCAACTTCCTTTCTGATTTTGTTATCCCTTCACCGCGCCGATAGCAATGCCCTTGACAAAATAGCGCTGGAAGAAGGGGTATACCGCCAGCACCGGCAAAGCTCCCAGCACGGCCACCGCCATCTTGATGCCAACGGTGGGCAGCGGCCCCATAGAGGCCCCTGCGCTGCTGGCCTGCTTGAGCATCTCCGTTTTGGTCAGCAGCCGGTTGAGGATAACCTGAATGCTGAACAGCCGGTCGTCGCTGATATAGTAGAGGCCGTTCAGCCAGTCATTCCAATAGCCCAGCCCCGACAGCAGCGCCAGTGTCGCCACAATGGGCAGGGACATGGGCAGGACGATCTGCCACAGGATGCGGAACTCCCCCGCGCCGTCGATCCGTGCGGCCTCGATAACCGCGTCGGGCACATTGGCGGCGATATAGGTGCGCATCATAATGACATTGAAGGCGTTCATCAGCAGGTTGGGCACGATCAGCGCCGCCAGAGTATTTTTGATGTGGAAGGCCTGGGTCCACATTATATAGGTAGGCACCAGCCCCCCGTGGAACAGCATGGTAAAGAACAGAAAGAACGCGAACAGGTTCCGCTTGGGCAGGTCCTTGCGGGAGAGAGGGTAGGCAAACAGCGCCGTCAACAGCAGGTTGAGCGCCGTGCCGCACACGGTCACCAGCGCCGAGATAAGATATCCCCGCACAATAGAGCCGGAGTCCACCAGCAGATAGCGGTAGGCGGCCAGGTCGATCTCCCGGGGGAAAAAGGAATAGCCGTAGCGGATCAAGCTGTTCTCGGCCGTGACAGAGGAGGACAGCAGCAGCAGAAAGGGCAGCAGGCAGAACATTGCCAGCAGACACAATACTCCGTGGGCGGCAATCTGGAAAGCTCGCTCTTTTGCGGTCATATGCTCCCCTCCTTAAAACAGCGCGCTGTCCGGGTCGATCTTCCGCACAGCCAGGTTTGCCGCCACCACCAGCACAAAACCCACAAAGGACTGGTACAGCCCCGCCGCAGCGGTCATGCCCAGGTTGGAGGACTGCATCAGCCCCCGGTACACATAAGTATCGATGGTGTTGGTCACATCCAGCAGGGCCCCCTGGTTCATGGGCACCTGGTAGAACAGGCCGAAGTCCGAGTAGAAAATGCCCCCAATGCTCATCAGCGTCAAAATAACGATGGTGCTTTTCAAGCATGGCAGAGTGATATGGCATACCTGCTGCCACCGGGAGGCCCCGTCGATTACCGCGGCCTCATAGTATTCCCGGTCAATGCCCACCAGTGTGGCATAGTAAAGGATGCAGTTATAGCCCAGGCCCTTCCAGATATTGACCAGCACCAGGATAAAGGGCCAGTATTGGGGCGACGAGTACCAGGAAACCGTCTTCCTCCCCAGCGGCGCCAAAATCGAGTTATTGATAAAGCCGTTTTCCGTGTTGAGGAAAGCGTAGACCAAATAGCTGACAATGACGATGGAAATCAGGAAGGGGATCAGGATCACGGTCTGGTACGCCTTCTTCGCCAACTGGGAGCGGAGCTCCCCCAGCAAAATGGCCACGGTGATGGCCAGCACAGTGCCCAGCACGATAAACACCAGGTTATAGCCAATGGTGTTCCGGGTGATCACCCAGGCGTCCTTTGTGGCGAACAGGAATTTGAAATTGTCGAAGCCCACATTGGGGCTCATATATACGCCGGTCTTAAAGTTATACCGTTTAAAGGCCATGACGATGCCGGTCATGGGGATATAGTTGTTAATAATCAAATAGATGCCGCCGGGGATCATCATGAAATACAGCGGCAGCAGATGCCTGCGTTTCCCCTGCCCCAGGCGTTGGCGCGGTGTGTGTGTTCGCATCCAGCGGAACCCCCTTTTATGGTTTTCGGCGAAGGCGCGCAAACGCCCCCGCCGAATCCGTTTAATTTTACTGCTGTGCCAGCCACTCGTCCAGCTGCCGCTGTTTTTCAGCGATAATGGTCTCAATGCCCGCGTCCTTCAGCTCCTGGTTAAACTTGGGCAAGGTCTCCGCCGGGTCGAGCATCCCGCACTCCAGGCCGTTCTTATACCGGCTGGCCACGTTCTCGCAGGCGGTGATCTCGTTGAGGACGGCCTCGTTGTTCCACACAAAGCCCTTGGCGGGGGAGGCTGCGGCCCCGGTATTAAAGGAGCTGAGCTGCTCCCAGATGTCGAAGTCATCACCGTTCCAAATGGCGCCTACCTGCTGGTTGGGCCAGGCCCAGCCAAACACAGAGTAGCCGGTGTTCTCTGTGGTGACGCCGTCCGCGTAGTCCACCACATGGTGCTCCTTGTCTACATATTGATAGTGCTTGCCCTCAATGCCGTAAATAAAGGCCGTAGACACGTCATAATTGGTGTACATCAGGTTGAGCGCCTGCATGGCCTTTGCCGGGTTTTCGCTGGAAGAGGCGATGACATAAGGGCAGGCTACCATGCCGGTGGTTGACACAGCCGGAACGATCTCGCTTTGCAGCAGCTCCGTGCTGGCCTCGCGGCTGGCCTGAAGCACCGCGCCGGGCTTGGAGGGCACAAACCCGCCGAAGCCGGCTCCCGCGCCCAGCAGCTGCTCGATGGAGGAGGTATTGCTGGCCGCGTCGGGCATAATCAGGCCCTCCTGGCCCCATCTGTACATGCGGTTGACAAACTCCTCATAGGACTTGGTCTCATACAGGTTTACAACGGTGGTATCATTGCCCAAGGCGTTTTCAATTACGCCGAAGCTATCGGTCAGGTCGTCCACGGGCAGGGGGAGGGTGATAGAACCAGCCGCGCTGACCAGGGGATACACATCCGGCATCTCCTCCTTCACCTTGCGCAGCACGGGCTCCAGGCTGTCCAGATCCTTGATGGCACTGGTGTCGATCTTCAGCTGCTCCGCAAAATCCTTGCGCATCTGGAAGCACTTGTTCTGGGCCTTGTCCTTGTTGGCGGGCACGCCGTACTTCTGGCCGTTCAGCGAGACGCACTTCCAGTCGTCCTCGCTGATCATGGCAAGGGTTTCCTGGCCGTACTCCTCCAGCAGGCTATCAATGGGCTGAATCTGCCCGTTGGCCACCAGCGTGGTCATGGAGATAACCCAGGGGAACGCTCCCACAATGTCCATCTTCTCCCCAGAGGCCAGCGCCAGATTCATCTGCTCGCCATTCACCCCCCGGGTCAGCTGCACCTCGACTCCTGCCAGGTCTTTGGTGATGGAGCTGATGTAAGCCGCCACCTCGTTGCAGTCCTCGGTCTTGGCGTCGCCGATGGTCATGACAGAGACAGTATAGGTCTCGCCGTCCTCTTCAGGCTGAGAGGCGTCTTCCGAGCTGGCCTCCTGGCTGGCCGCCTTTGAGCTGGAAGAGGGCTGGGAGCTCTCAGGGGCTGAGGATGAGGGCTTGCCGCCGCAGCCTGCCAGCGCCGAAAGCATCAGCAGCAGGGCCAGCAAAGCCGCGACCGTTCGTTTCGTCCGCATACTATTTTCCTCCTTTGGGTTTCGCGGTGGCTCCGGTTGCCCGCCCACCGCCGGGAAATATAACTTACACGGACATTATAACCCCTCCGGCCTGGGCCCCGCCACTAAAAAGCCGCCCTCCCCTGTCAGTTATCCGACCTCTCGCTATCAGGATCGGGCCGGCGCTGTCACAAATCTGACTTTTCCTGTCGGTTTTCCGGGCTCCCCCGTCCTTCCCGGCGCTCCTCCGCTGGCGAGACTCCCATCACCTTTTTATATATGTGAGAGAAATGAGAAAAGTTGCCGTACCCGACCCGCAGGGCCACCGCGCTCACAGGCAGGGCGGTTTGCGTCAGCAGATCCCGGGCGGCTTTCATCTTCTCCCCCACAATGAATTCCTTAAGGGAGACCCCCATCTCCCGCCTGAACATCCGGGAGATGTAGTCCGGGTTCAAAAACACCTCCCGGGCAATGTCCGTGCGCTTGATATCCTGCTCGATGTGGTTGTAGATATACTGAAGAATCTGGTCGATCTGCCTGCCGTTTTTCTCTGGCTCCGCATCCTGAAAATAGGGCGTCACATAGTCCGCCAGCATTTTGAGCCCATCCACCGAGTGGTAGGCGGTCAGGTACTTGTCCATCAGCTCCGGCTCCTCCAGCAGCTCCTCCATGCCGGTCCCCCGCCGGCCCGCCGCCTGGGCAAACATGCTTACCAGCTTTTGGTAAAACAGCTTCAGTACCCGGGCGTTGACGCGCCGCTCCTCCACCAGCCGGTTCAGTACGGCGTGAATCTCGTCCCGCACAGTCAGCGAGCGTCCTCCGCTTTGCAGCGCCGCCTCCCAGCTGCGGAACTGGGCATTGAGCCACTCAGCCTCCGGCTCCCCGGCAGCGTCCTCCCCAAACACGCCTTCCAGATAGGCTACATTGTCCCGCATCCGGGCCCGCAGCCCTGCCGCCTGGTGGGAAAACTCCCGGAACGGCCTGGGGCTGCCCAGATAGCACGCTGTCTGAACGCCCAGCGCCTCCCGGCAGGCCCGCTGAAACCGCTCCATGACCCCGGCCAGCTCCTGCCCGCCGGCTTGCGCACAGGGCAGCGCCACTCCATACAGCCCATCGCCCAGCCCAACCAGCAGAGGCGCGTCGTCCCCAAGCCCCCTCAGCAGCTCTGCGAGGATGTTGCCCATTGCATAGCGGAGCTCGTGCTCCTCCCATTTCTCGGTTTCACCCCCAGGCAGCAGCTGCAAAAGCATACAGACTGTTCTGCGGTCCGAATCCAGGTCTATCCCCAGCTGGGCCAGGCTCTTTGACACAGCCTTCATCTCCGTGCGCTCCCGAAGGAAAGCGTCCCGCAGAACGCCGTCCAGCAGGGCCTCCCGGTTCCGTTGAAAGTAGTGGCCATAGCGGGAGTTTCTCTGCTGCTCCCGGCGCATTCGGATGCGGCTGACGGCCTTGTGCACCGCCTTTTGAATCTCCTCATAGGGGGCTGGCTGTAGGATATAATCGAAGCTCCCCAGATGGATCGCCTCCTGGGCGTAGGCAAACTCCGCATGAGCGGTGAGAAAAATGCACTCGACAGCATAGCCCTCCTTGAGCGCCCAGCGGAACAGGCTCAGGCCGTCCTCAGCAGGCATCTCGATATCGCACAGCATGATATCCACTGCCTCTTGCCGGAAGACCTCCCTGGCCTCGCTGGCATTATAGGCCCGGAACACTTGCTCTACCCCCAGGCTGTGCCAGTCTACCCCGGCCTGCACGCCGTTTATCACATTGATCTGGTCATCCACAATGAGCACGTTCATGGCTCGCGGCCCCCTCCCTGGTCCTCCTCCGGGAGTTGGCAGGGAAAATAGATCTCCACCTGCGCGCCTCCCCGGTTGGAGAACAAAAACTCACAGTCCTCCCCATACAGCAGCCGGAACCGGCGGCACACGTTCTGTATGCCGATATGCCCGCCCTCTCTCAAGCCGCCGGCATTGAGCTGGGCCAGCACCTCCTCCGGGAAGCCCCTGCCGTTATCCCGGACAGTGAGAACAGCATAGGTCCGGCCGCCGCCCTCCAACAGCGAACCCCGAATGGTGAGCTCCAGGGTGCGCCCAGGCGCCGCGCCATATTTCATGGCGTTCTCCACAAAGGCCAGCAGGGCAAAGGGCGGGGCGGGCGTCTGTTCCAGCTGGGGGTCCAGCTCCATCGTCCAGCGAGGGGGCTCGGGCATACACATAGACTGCAGGCCGATGTAGTTTCGCACGTTCCGGGCCTCTGCCGACAAGGGGGCCAGGGTGCGGTCGTCATACAGCAAAAACCGCAGGTATTCGGACAGCCGCAGCACCATGTCCTGTATCTTGTCGAACTCTTTGCCCTGGGCCAGGCCGTAAATGTTTTTCAAACAGTTAAGGAAGAAGTGCGGCCGAATCTGCACCTTGAGGTACTGGATCTGAGCCCGCTGTATCTCCAATTCCTGCTCATAAGACGCGATCTTGAACGCCTGAATCTGACGGGTCATGTGGTTAAAGGTCTTGGCCAGCCGCACAAATTCGTCTGTCGGGTAGCTGGTCCCCAGCTGTACGTCCAGGTTCCCGCTCCCCACCTGCTCCATGGCCCCCACCAGGCTTTCCAGCGGGTGCAGCCAGTACCGCAGCAGCAGCCAGAAGCTGAAGAAGACCAGCAGCAGAATAACAGCCAGGGCGGTCAGAATTGCGATCTGGATCTGGTCCATGTTCATCAGCAGGCCGCTGTAGGGCATGGCATAGATCAGATGCAGCCCGCCATAGCCCAGCCCGCTGCCTACCAAAAGGCTCCGGCTCTCCGGGCCGCCGGTGTTGGGGCTGATCGAGTAGGCCTCCTCCACCGGCGCGGCCTCAATATGTTTCTTCGCCAGACGGGGCTTTTCGGTAAGGGGGATGCCCTGACTGTCGGCAAAGAAGAAAAAGGCGTCCTCCTGCTCCCCTACCCCGGAAAAATCCACATAGTCCAGGTCCACGGCACACATGCTGTAGGTCTCCTGGTTGCCGAGAATACGCAGCAGGAAGGGGCGTCCCTCCACCTCCCGCAGGAACCAGCCCCAGGTATGGCAGTCGGGGTGGTTTTCGATGGCGTCGGTAAACAGGGCCTCCAGGCTTGCCTTTTCGGCGTAAGCATAGCTGCGGGAATAGTACGCAGCCCGGTGCAGGCTGTTTTTCCGGGAGCAGAACAGAATGCCCGCCAGGTAGGGCCGGACATTGACTTGAGATTGCAGCTTGCGGACCACCTCCACCCCCAGCACATGTGCCTTCAGGCTGCCCGCCGGGTAGCGCAGCTGGGCGCAGTCCCGGTCGTTGGCTAAAAAGTTGGAAAGGAAGTAGTCTGTCTCGCTCAGGTCCCGTTTTACTGTCTCCCGGTAGAGCTGCAGAGCGCTCTCGCCGCTAAGCGCCACCTGGTCATTGAGGGTGTGGATGCTGTACACGCCATAGCATAAAAGCAGCCCCACCAGCGGTACAAAGAAAACCATCATAATAAGAGCCACTTGCTTTTTCGAGGATATTTTCTTCATACTTCCCACCCAGCCTTTCCCTTATCTATACGCCTGACTTTTATGTGCTTGTGTGATATTTAGTATACACCACAAGCCAAAAAAATCAAGCGTTTCTCATGGGCCTGGCAGAGGATGGCTGAGTCTGTCTAATCCAAATCTTTATAGAGCCCAATAAAATGTTCTATCAATGATACCCGAAACCATCTTGTGCGCCTATCCTTCACATTGTGTCATTCAGCGCAAGACTTGGTCTATAGCTGGGGTGCCCCCTTTGTATTCATTTTGATAATAACTATTTTTTGGAGAAAAAGAAGGCTCGGTCGAGCTGAAAACACTGGCGCAGGCGGCGGACAACTTAACCAGACCGTATTTCGGAGTTTTAAAACCGGCTCTAGACCTCTTCTCTCTTAAACTACAAGAAAGTTCTTTCATCTAAAGTTTTCCCCCGGCATAGCCGGGGATTCTTTTCGCAAAACCAACAATAAAAAGAACCAAAGATTTCTCTTTGATCCTTTTTAAAAAGTATTCACTTACTTGCACTGCCCCGACTTGTCTGTGTGACTGTTCAAAACCGGCCGGCTTGGGGTGGCGTCCCCCAAAACACGTCACAACCCGATGGTCCTTTTTCGGCCTCTTGAACGCCAAAAACGCCACCCGCTTGCGGGCAAAAAAAACTTCACTCATCCACCCATGCGGGTGCGCGAATTGGGTCCAGCGTCACGCTGGTAGCCTTACTGTGCTTAAAAGATGCCGCTTTTTTGCCACAAAAAAGTGAAGAAATTCAAACCCCTTTGTCTAATACCAAGAGGAAGTTTCTCCCTCGTTGGCACCCAGAATCGCCATTCGATGATGACAAAATATAACACTCGTTTCGCGCAAAGAGCTAACTCAGCCTTCTTCCGCTATTTTTTTGACTTCATCCAAATCCAGGCCACAAATATCGGCAATTTCCTCCAGCGTCTTATGCCGTTCCAGTAACCGCTTAATCAGGCCAGCCATGGCGCTATGCTCACCTTCAGCACGACCTTCGGCCCTACCTTCAGCACGACCCTTTTCCTCACCCTCTCTCAGGGCAATAAACCGTACATCCTCTAACTTCGCCGCCAGCGTCATAAACCTCTCCACCTTCCTGTCGTCGGATTTGATGTCCTCCACCGCCCGGTCGATCCGGGTCAGATATTCGCTGCCGGAAACGTCAAAGGACAGCTTGTTTTTCTTCGCGTTGATGTACCGCAGAAACTCCAAAGCCGACTCACTAAGGTTCGGCTCTGTGAACTGCGCGTTCAAA
>CAJUNQ010000053.1 GCA_910587835.1 uncultured Oscillospiraceae bacterium
AAGAGGAACTATAGAGGCGCTGGGCAGGAAAATCCACCTGCCCAGCGTAAAGTTTTTGCATAGATATTCATTTTTGGTAAGGGCACTGTCAGCTTTCGTAAAGCCTAAATCAGCCCTTGTCACGGCTTGTAAGGGGTTGTCCGCTACATTTTGCCCGATATGCTGCCACATTTTGCGTGTTTGGTTACATGAGGCCCCCACCAGCTGCCAGATCTCGTCAATCATGATGGCTTTCTTTTTGGTGCGGTCAGCCTTCACGTTGTCCCAGACGTAATCAAGGGCTATCATCATGCCCACAGGGAGCAGCTTGCCCTTGAGTTCGGACAGGTCAAGAACGATGTACTTGTTACTCAAATCAACATTGGTCTGCTGATTAAAGCTCTGCGCCGAGCCGGTCACGAACCGACTGACAATAATGGCCACTCTCTTAGTCAAGGGATTCTCCAGCAGATTCTTGTGGAGGTCGCCCAGAATGGGCATTTTCTTCATCCCCAGCGGGTTTGTCTGGGCTTCCAGATACAATGAGTCATTGTCATGGGTGATACCAAAGTCGGCGTAGGTCTTGATAAGCGCCTCGTCCAGCATCTGTTCCTCCTCGTTGCTCATGTCTGGAATAAGCAACGAGAAGAAAATCATCAGCTGCTGAATCTTCCGCGCCAGCATGGAGTCTTCTTCTCCACCGTCGCCGTCTATCAGCTCCATCTCCGGGGAAACCGTGTGCCGAATCTCCATCACATTGATGCAGTGGGACGAGCCGGGCGCTATCTTGATGTACTGCCCGCCGATACGATTGCAGGCCCGCCGGAACTCATGTCCCTTTATGGGCGCCAGGATGTAGCATTGAATTCCTCGCATCCTCATTCTGAGAGCCAGCAGCGGGAGGGTAAAGGTTTTGCCCGCGCCGCTGGTGCCCAGGAGATTCAGGTTGGCGTTCTTATTCTTGCGGGTGTCGAACAGGTCAACGATACACAGGGAATTGTTGTGCCGGTTGACTCCCAGCAGCACCCCGGTGTCGTTGGACATCTCAAAACTGGTGAACATATAGGTGGATGCCGCTCCGCTGGTCAGGACGTTCCTCTGGGACTTGCGCTCAAGAGAGCCGTCCAGCTTCAGGAATGGCAGGACTGAATTAAGAGCCGCCTCCTGCTGAAACCGGCAATCACTGACTTGCATATCCATAGATTTCAGCATATCCACCATCTGCTGCTTGCGCCAGAGCAGTTCTTCATAAGTCCGGGCCGAAACCGTGACGAACACGGACATATAGAACAGGTCTTCGTTGTTGTTGGCAATACCCTGCTTGATGAAGTACCCGGCTTGGATGGAGTTTGTCAGCTCCTCATAGTCGGTGCTGGTGTCCTGCATACTCCGCAGTTTGGTGCGGTTTAGCCGGATTCTTTGGGCCACCTTGTCAATGGTGCGGCTACGGTTCTCCCGGCGCAGATGTACATCCACGTCTATGCCCTCGCCGGCGTTGATGAGAGAAGACATCCACCCTGCCCGAACCGCACCCGGATATCCGTTACCCCTAATGTAGAGGAAAGCGTAGTACAGACCGTCCATGACGGTATAGTTGAAATGGGTAAGGTCAATGCCCCGCGGGGCCAGAAAGTGCGCTACGTTGATTTTAGGAACAGGGTCAATTCCAATCACCTTTCCCCGCGCTGCCATAGTATCAAGCACAACCCGGTTCACCCTTGCGCTGAATGGCTCGTCCACGCAGCTCTGCCGGTTAAAGAACATGTAGAGAATCTCGGCAGTGGCCTCGTCCGGGTCAGCGGGCTGAATGATAGAGTTCCCACATTGGAGGAAGTACGCCCGGGCGTTCTGCTCGGCGGTCTGCAGGGCGCTGTATACCTGCCCCACGTCCTGGGAATCTCCCCGGCGCAGCTCCTCATACTGGAAAATCAGAAAAAACCGGCGGGTTAGGGCCTCCCGGCTGCCAACGTCTTTGATGAGCCGTATGTAGCCCTCGCCCAGAGATTTGCTCTGGGCGTTCTCCTCACGCTCCAGCTCGCGGCGCACCATAGCCACATGGCGGTCAGAGTCCGCCTTGGGCCTTGGTCATCAGCTTTGTATTGGTAGATACCATGATGGACTGCAGATAGGTCTGCATGGGGTAGTTTTTGGCGTCGCTCATGTAGATCATGCCGTCAAACCAGGAGTTCCAGTGGGTAACCAGGGCGAACACGGTGAGGGTAGCCAGGGCAGGCAGAGAAACGGGCAGGTAGATCTGGAACAAAATGCGGCCATAACCAGCCCCGTCCATAAAGGCGCTCTCCTCCAGCTCCTTGGGCACTGCCTTGAAGAAGTTCATCAGCAGCACCACGTTGAACACCGGTACCGCTCCCGGCAGGATCAGCGCCCAAATGGAGTTCAGCAGGCCGGTATACTTCACGATCATAAAGGATGGGATCATCCCGCCAGAGAACAGCATGGTGATCATGAAGAACCAGACGAACACAGTCCTGGCGCAGAAATCCTGCTTGGTTTTGGACAGAGGGAACGCCGCCAGGATCACCATAAGCATATTGATCCCCACGCCCAGGACCACCCGCACCAGGGATACCCGGAAGGCCCGCCAGAACTCGCTTTTCCTCAGGACGTATTCGTAGGACTTCAGCGTCGGCTCTACCGGCGCCAGGGTCACCTTGCCAGAGCTCACTGCCGTACTGGCGCTGAAGGACATGGCGACGATGTGGATGATGGGGATCAGGCAGAGCAGGGCGTACAGGATAAAGAACACGGTGTTGCACACCCGGAACACCTTTCTTGCAGCTGTATTGGAAACCACAGGCTCTCCTCCTTTCTAAAATACATTGTAGCCAAATTTCTTTTTGGCAATGATGTAGGACCCTGAAACCAGCACCACGCTGACCACCGACCGCAGAAGCCCCACAGCCGTGGCAAGGGAGTATTGGGAGTCCTTCAGGCCCGCCCGGTACACCCAGGTGTCGATCACGTCGCCGGTGCTGTACACGCTGGGCGAGTAGAGCATCAGAATCTGGTCCATCCCGGCGTTGAGCACATAGCCCAGGTTCAGAATAACCATCAGGATAATATAGGCCATGATCCCTGGCACGGTAATCTTCATCACCTGCCGGAACCGCCCTGCGCCGTCAATGGCGGCGGCCTCGTAGAGGGTGGGGTCGATATCGGTGATAGCGGCCAAGTAGACAATGGCGTTAAAGCCGGTCATCTGCCACAAGTCGGTGATGATGATCACCCAGGGGAAGATAGCCGCTTCTCCCAGGAAGTTAACCCCCTCTGCGCCGAACACTGCCAGAAACTGGTTGACCAGCCCGTCTCGGGACAGCAGCTCCCGGAAGATGCCGCCCAGAATGACCCAGGAGAGGAAGTAGGGGGCATAGATAACGGTCTGGACAGTCCGCTTGAAGGGCCGAAACTGTAATTCGTTGAGTAGGATTGCCACAAGAATGGCGGCCAGCATTCCAAGAAAGATCTTCATGGAGGCGATGAAGAAAGTGTTCCACACAATGGTCCACAGATCCGGCAGCTGGAACAGCCGGTCAAAATTCTCCCAGCCCACCCAATTGCTGGCAAAAAAGCCTTTGGCCGGCTCGAACTTTTGAAAGGCCATAACAATGCCAAACATGGGGCCGTAGGAATAGATGAGTACCAGCGCCACAGGCGGCAGCATCATGAGAAACAGCGGGAGCTGCCGTTTCAGCCGGACCGGTATAGTCTTTTTTCTCATATTGATTTCCTTTCTGCGTTTTGGGCCCTGGTGCCTGTTCTTTACGCCCCGGTCCGTTTCCTTCGTTCGGCGCGCATTTGCGTACTCGGCGCAGGGAACGCCCGTTAAAAAGATACAGGGCCAAAACCTGTTCTTGGTCCGGTTTCGGTCCTGTGTCCGGCAGAGATCAGCCCATGGCGCTCTGTATGCTGACGCCGCCCTTCTCCTGGAACCAGCTGTTCACCTCTTCGGAAGCTGTGTTCCCATAGATTTCCTCCCAGTTCTCCAAGAACTGGTCAAAGGCCGAGATATCCGCTTTGCCCGTGATGACCTGAATAGCCATTTCGTCGTACATTTTCTTTACGGTAGGCTCGTTCTCAATCATGAAGGGGGTCTGCTCGGCGGTGTACTCGTTGAATACGATACGCTTGTTCTTCACATAGTTGTCCACCACCGACAGGGAGGTGTCGTTCTTCAGATAGGAGCGGTAGGGAGGCCATCCGCCGGAGTCCTTGCTGTTCTCATATTCCATGGCCTGGTCGTAGAATAGCTTGTAAGCTTCGCACAGGCTGTCGGTATTGCCGCTTTCCTGGGCCTCGGAGATAGCCAGAAAGCCTTCGTAGTTAAAAGAGGGGTTGTAGATAGGCAGGGGATAGCACAGGAAGATCTGGTTGCTGTCAGAGGCGTTGGTGTTGTAGGCCTCAAACTCCATGGTTTCGGGGTTGTTGTTCAGGTCGTGGTAGAGGTTGGTCATCTTGACCAGAGCCTCGGGGTGCTCACAATCCTTGGTAGCGACCAGGATATTCTGCACCTGGGCTGCGTCCCGACCTACCTTGGACTGGTCGAAGCTGGCGTCCACCACCGGCACGGCAATCCAGTCCGCCTCAGGATCAATGTCCAGATGGAGGATCAGGGGCCAGTAGGCGCCCCACACATCGCCGAACACAACGCCGCACTTGCCGTTGAAGATGTCCTCGTTGTGCATATCAAAGTCCATGGTGGCAAAGTCCTGAGAGATGTAGCCGTCTGCATAATACTCCGCCGCTTTCTCCAGGGCCGCCCGGGTGTGCTCCCGGGCCTCTTCGCCGAACAGGCCATGCTCAATCTCGCCCTTGCTGTTCTCATACCAAATATTGGGATAAGCATTGAAGCAGTTGAAGAAAGCATTGTTCAGGGTCCACTCATATGCGTTCTGGGTGCTGGCGTTCATGGCAATGGCGTAGGTGTCGTCCTCGCCGTTGCCGTCCGGGTCCTGGGTCTTGAAAGCCTCCATCACAGCCTCCAGCTCCTCCAGGGTTGTGGGAACCTCCAGCTTCAGCTTGTCCATCCAGTCCTTGCGCAGCCAGATCATGTCGCCGCCGTCCTGATAGCTGAATCCATTGGTCAAGCCATAGTATTTGCCGTCCTTGGTGGCGGCGTCCAGCAGGTAGGCGAACTCGCCGGTCAGATAATTCCGGGTATACTCGCTGGCGTACTCGATCATGGGCACGGTCAGGTCGGCCAGCAGGCCGGCAGAGTACATCTTCTCAAAGTCGGTCCGGTTCACCGACATAAAGTCGGGCAGGTCGCCGGAAGCCAGCATGGTGTTCACCTTCTCTGTGGCCTGAGAGCCCGGGCAGGTCCACTTGAACTCATACTTGATTCCCAGCTCCTCCTCATAGCGGCGGGTGTAGATGTTCTCCTCAATGGAGTCCCCTTCCGGGAACCAGAACGCGCCGTCGTTGGCGGTGTGTATTACGCTTACCGTGATAGGAGGATCATACTTGCCAAAGGGATCCTTGGTGGGGGAGGCAACCTCCTCCAGGGTCATGGGGCCGTCATAGGGCTCGTCCTCTCCGGCCTGGCTGCCGGCTTCGGTCCCCGTCTGGGAGCTTTCACTGGCACTTTCCTGTGTGCCAGGGGAACCGCCGTCCCCGCCGCAGGCCGCGCAGCTAAATACCAGGGCCGCGGCCAGAAGGGCTGCTAAAAGTCGTTTTTTCATGGTTTTATCAACCTCTCTGTTGTTAAAATTTATATACACTTGCGAATATAGACCTTGTTGATCTCGAACAGCTCGTCCACAATCTTCACCGCCGCATCGGTGCTGTTGATGGTGGGATCGCACAGCAGGGCCTGCAGGGCCAACTCCTTCGAGCCCATGGCCGCTGCCCGCACAGACAGCCGCTGGGGAGAAACCTGCTGGTTCATCAGCCCGATTACCCCATCGGGCATATTGCGCACCACCCGCTTGTGAACGCCGTCCCCGTCGGTCACAATGGGCAGCTCCACCGCCACGTCAGGGGGCAGCTGAGAGAGGGCACCGTCGTTGTACACGATAGCGGAGGGAATCTGCTTGGGCTGGTTGAAGAAGATGCTGGAAACTACCTCGATGGCCTTCTCCCCAGAAGGCTTCAGCCATTCGTCAATGTCCTTTTCCCCTGCCACCAGCGCCGCGATGTCGGCCTTCATCCGCACCCGGTCCTGAGCGTCCCAGTCAAAGTCGTAGCCGTGCTCGCCCGCCTCATAGCCATAGGCCTGATATTCGCCCAGGTGGTCGTCCGAGCAGGTAGGATACAGGCCGAAGAAGTGGAACATCTTCCGGGAATAGGGCATAAAGGATGGGTCAAAGGCAGCTTCCTTCTCCCGGAATTCGGGATACAGATCCTCGCCGGTTTCCTTGTCCCGCACCGACAGAATCCACTGGAAGTGGTTCATGCCCGCACCGAACACCTGGATGGATTCCGGCTCCCGGCCCATGATCTTCGCCATATCGTGCTGGGCCATGAAGATGCCGTGGCACAGGCCGATGCACTTGATTTTGGAGTACATATTAACGCCCAGAATGATCCGGGTTTCCGGGTTGGAGAAATTCAGGAACCATGCGTTGGGGCACAGCTCCTCCATGTCGCTGACAATGTCCATGATCACAGGCAGGGTCCGCATGGTGAAGAACAGGGCCCCAGGGCCGCCGTTCTCGCCCAGGCAGTGGCGCACGCCGTACTTCTTGGGAACCTGGAAGTCCTGCTTCCACAGCTCGCAGCGCTCGATGGCCAGGCTGTTGATGACGAAATCCGCCCCGGCCAGCACGTCCCGGCGCTCCCCGGTCTTCTCAATATGCAGGCCGTAGCCGGTGTGTTCGTTCAGCTTTACCGCCAGCCCATACATTCTCTCCAGATTCTCCGGGTCGATATCCACCAGGCACAGGGTGGCCCCCTTCATGGCCGGAGTGGTGAAGATGTCCCGAAACGTGGGCGTTCCAAAAGACATGCTGCCCGCCCCGATAAACACAATCTTCGGTGCTTTCATTTGTTTTACCATCCTTTCTGTGTTTGCCGCAAATACGGCCTGCTCTAGTTTGTTTCCCGGCAATCAGCCGGGCCGTTCTCGATCCATCTGATCAACTCGTCCCGGTTGGGACTATGGCCGTGGGAAACGTAAAAGCCAGACACCTCGTTAGCTACGGTCAAAGCCTCCGGGGGCGTCATGCCCTGCAGAATCCCATAGGCGTATCCTGCGTTGAAATTGTCCCCGCCTCCGGTGGAGAGCTTCGGGCGCTTGATCTGCCGGTTGGCCCGGAAAGCCATATGGCCGCCACCGGCACAGCAGGCGCCGTCCATCAGGTGGATAACCACCGTGCCGCCGCCCAAACGCCCCTGCAGTTCCGCCGCCATGCTTTCAGGGCCCTGGCTGTGCAGGCCCAGCGCCCGGCACAGGGCTTCGGCCTCGTTTAGGTTCAGGCTTAGAATCGTTTCCGTGTACTCGGAAAAATTTCGCATCAGCTTGGCGGCTTCCTGAAGCTCCTCTGCGGGGCGCTGAGAGCAGTCGGACAGGTCCAGAAACAGCAGCTTGCGCTCCGAAAGCGCCGGCAGCACGTCCCGCAGGAAGCCTTGCCAGATGGAGGTGCTTCCCCGCACCTCGCTCCAGTTGAAGAAGCCCAGCATGTCGGCCTGCCCTGCCAGCTCAATCAGCTTGGGCGGCGGCAGCACCTGGATAAGGCCTGGGTAGTCTACCTGCATCGCGCTGTTGTTGGCCAGCATCACTTTCCCGTCCTCAAACTCCAGCGCCTGGCAGCGGCCTGGCTGTCCGATGCTCCACAGCTGGCAGCTCTTTTGCAGCTCCTCAAACACTGGATGGACCTGGGGCAGGCCGAAAGCCCCCACAGACGTAACCCTGGCTCCCAATTTTGCGATGGCCTGGGAGAAGATAGGAGTGTTCCCCCCCAACTTCTCCGTCTGAAGTTTCAGCTCCAGAGAGCAGCTTTTTCGGGACTTTGCCCGAATGTACTCCCCAAAATCCTCCATGGTTTTGAAATATTCCGGGCCCGCTGTGCTTGCTGTCCTGCACACCCGCAGGATGCTGTCCACATACCCGTCAAATCCCGCTGCCACGGAGGGCGCCCTTTGGGGCGTGCGTAGTTTTTGGATAATATTTTCCAGAGCACACCCTCCTTTTCCCATGAATGAAGCCGGTCTTAATTTCTTAAGATAGTTAATGATATTAAGTAAAAAAGAGAACACGTCTTCACGTTTTGGTTTTGTGTTCCTCTATACCATACCGAATTCAGGGCAAAATGTCAAGAGCTTTTTTGATGTTTTTTAAAGAGTTTTTTGTTTTTTGTCTTTACACTTGGGTTCATTTCCTGTATAATGGGCGCAGAAAGAGACTTTTTCTATTCATGTTAAAGTTTCTTAATTAAATATATAGGTAGGGGCGGGAAATCCGCGTCCCCTTCTGGGCCACAGGACGGCTGTATTGGGAGTTGGCAAGGGGGATTTCTTCTCACTGCTGCTCTGGAAAGCCCATGGCGTCCACATACTGCTCCATATAATATGCGGAGGATGACAGCTCCAAGGCCGCCGCCCCGGCGGCGATTTCCCGGCTCCTGTCCCGAAAAGACAGATTCAGCAGCTCCATCACCGCTCCCATGCCCGCGGCATTGCCGATGGGCCTTCCCCTCTCCGCCAGCTCCGCCGGTATCATCCCGATTTTCCCGGCGCTGGCACAGTCGATATAGCTTCCAAAGCCGCCAGCCAGCAGAAAGGCCCCCAGGTCGTCCGGCGCCATCCCTGCCTCGTGAAGGAGCGTCCTTATCCCGGCGCATATAGAGGCTTTCGCCAGCTGGAGCTCCCGAATATCCCGCTGGGTCAGCAGAACGCCGCTTTCGCCAAGCCGCAGGGCCGGTCCGCTGTTCCACTGGGTCAGCATGTGGGTCAGCGGGGAATCCTCATTGATGCAACCGCCCTCGTCGATGAGCCCCAGCTCCAGCAATGCCGCTACCCCGTCGATCACCCCGGAGCCGCAGACGCCCAGCGCCCTGCCGCCGCCGATTACCCCGCATACCATGCTGTTTCCGTCCAGCCGAACCTGAGAAACCGCTCCGGGAGCGGCAGGCATCCCCATGGTGATGCCTGCCCCTTCAAAGGCCGGGCCCGCGGCGGTGGAACAGCACAGCAGACGCTTTCCGTCCCAGAGAGCCATCTCGCCGTTGGTGCCCACGTCTACCAGCATGGCAGGCTCAGCCTGCTCCGTCATGCCGCTGGAAAGCACGGCGCTCACCAAATCGCCGCCTACGAAGCCTGAAATCAGCGGCGGCACATAAAGTCTGGCTTTTGCCAGCTCTGGAATCCCCAGGGACGATGGCTCCACCTGCCGCCCGAAGAATTCTCTTATTTGAAAAGGCGCGTGGGACAAGGGCTCGGAGTCTTCGCCCAGCAGCAGGTAGAGCATGGCGGTATTTCCGGTTATTACCAGGCTGCTGATTCTTTCCGGCTCTCCATGCAGCCGGAGCAGGCTGTCCCTAAGCCTCTCCTGCAGGCTTCGCTGTATGGCCGCTCCCTGGCCTTCCAGAGCCTTCTGAATCCGGGCAATCACATCCGCTCCGTAAGCCGCCTGTGGATTTGGGAAAGCGTCCTTACCCAGAAGCTGCCCGCTGGACAGGTCGTAAAGATACACCGCCACCGTTGTTGTGCCTATATCGACGGCGGCCCCCAGCCCCTGGCTGTCCGGCTTCAGCGGGAATTCAGGCAGCTCTCCATAAGACAGCACCACTGTTTCCGCTTTTGACACGGTGACTGCCGCGTCCCCAATAGCCCGGGCCATACAGGCCAGGCGCTCTCCCTGCTCCAGCGCGCCGCCCAACAGCTGCCGTTCCCGCTCATCCGGCGGGGACAGCGCTCCCTGGGCCTTTACCCGGCATTTGCCGCAGGTCCCCCGCCCGGCGCATGGCATGGGGAGCTCCGCCCGGGCCTGCTCCAGCGCGTCTGCCAGCAGGACCGGCTCCTGGCACTCTAAAACCGTGCTCTGTTCTCCGCAGGAAATCGTGAGATGAAACATGGTCGACCTCCATTCTAAATATACAGATATAAGTATAATAATATCCCGCTTTGCGGGGCTTTTCTATAACAATTTTGCGATTTTTATAAAACTTGCTCATAAGGAAAGCGCTTTTCCGTGCACCGCGCGCACCTGGGGGCATGTACGGCGTCCAGGCGGACCATGCGGCCCGGCTGGGACGGATGGAATCCCCCTTTGTTTAAAACAAATTACCAAAAAGCGCAAATCATTGATATATTTGCGGCATACTCCATTGATATAATACAAAAGGAGGCCAACCGGGATGGATGATGTTACATTTCACAAATTGAGTTCTTACGGGGAGCATTTTTCCCAGCTCCTGAACGTGGGATGCTGGATCGTGGATACCCAGAGCCGGTGTTTTTTGGCCAAGCCCCAAAGAGGGGACTTTCACCCACACTGCCAGAACCGGGCTTGCAGCCTGCTCAACACCTGCCTGTACGGGATCAACGAGGCCTACCGCTGGGGAGGCAAGTATATCTTTTACTGTCCGGAGAGCTTCATCTTCATTGCCTCCTCTGTTTCCGATAAAAATGGGAACCTCTCTGGCGGGCTGCTGCTGGGGCCGATCATTATGGGTGAATTGGACGACACGGTTCAGCTCTATCCGGAAGGCGGACTGCGCCGGAATGTGCAGTCCATCACCAATCTCTCCACCGAGCAGGTCAACCATGTGTCGGAACTGCTGGAGGGCGTTACCGAAGGGGTGTCCGGGGCGTCCCACAGTATGATGGGCGGCATCGTCTTCCGGCAGGAAAACTTCCTCAAGAATTTATATGAGCCCAAGGCCCCCTCCGACCCGGAAATGGCCCAGGCGTATCCCATTGAAGCGGAGAAGGAATTGCAGGCCATGATCCGTTCTGGGGACAAGCCCGGGGCCCAGAGCCTGCTCAACGACCTGCTGGGCAAGATCTATCTGCTCTCCGACTTCGACCCGGAGCTGATCAAGATTCGGATGATTGAGCTGCTCTCGGTCCTCTCGCGGGCTGCTATCGACGCGGGCGGGGAGATTGGTGAGATTATCTGGTTCAACACCGCCTGCATCCGAGAGCTGCAGAAATGCGCCTCGATTGAGGAGCTGAGCGTGTGGATTTCAGGGGCCCTGCATCGGTTTCTGGGATACTCATTCGATTTTTCATCCGTAAAGCACTCCGACACGGTATACAAGGTGGTCGAGTATATCCGCCGCAACTATTTCCGTAAGATATCCCTGGATGATATCGCCCAGCATGTGCATTTCAGCAAGACATATCTGAGCCGCATTTTCAAAGAGGATACCGGCGAAAACATCTCGTCCTATATCAACAAGGTCCGGGTTGACCGGGCCAGGCTGCTGTTGGCAGACCCGGACCTCTCCCTGGTAGATGTGGCTGCCCTCACCGGCTTTGAGGATCAGAGCTATTTCACGAAGGTTTTCAAGGCTGTAACCGGGCAGACGCCCAAAAAATATAAAGAAAGCCGGCGGAGGGATTAGGGCTCGTTTGTGAAATCGCAAGCACCGTCTTTTGCCTGGAACGGGCGCTTTCTGCGTTGAAAATCCTGGAAAAGCACAAGCATTTCTCGCGGTTTCCGCCTTGAAGCAGCTTCTTCTCCCATTCAAACATCCGGTACTTTGCCATTTTCAAACAGGCCCGGCCCGCAGCCGGTAAATTACAGAATCAAGAAAGGAGAGGTAAACGTTATGGAACAACAGGAATTATTACAGGAGATCAGCACATTGCTGCAAAAGGGCCGCAGCCCGAAGGTTAAGGAGCTGGTGCAGCAGGCCGTTGACGCCGGCATTTCCCCAAAGGTCATTTTGGAAGAGGGCCTGCTGGCAGGCATGGGCATTATCGGCGAGAAGTTCAAAAATAACGAGGTCTTCGTACCAGAGGTGCTTGTCGCTGCCCGTGCCATGAACGGCGGGGTAGAGGTGCTCAAGTCCCGCCTGGTGGAAGCCGGAGTGGAAACCAAAGGCGTTGTGGTTATCGGCACAGTCAAGGGCGACCTGCATGATATCGGCAAAAACCTGGTGAAGCTGATGATGGAGGGCAAGGGCCTGGAGGTCGTCGATCTGGGGGTGGACGTGTCCCCCGAGGCGTTTGTTGCCGCCGCCAAGGAGCATCACGCAAATATTATCTCCTGCTCGGCGCTGCTCACCACAACCATGGGCGAAATGAAGAACGTGGTGGACCTGGTGAAAGCTGATCCGGAGCTTGCCGGCAAGGTAAAGGTTATGGTGGGCGGCGCACCGGTTACCGAGGCATTCTGCCAGAAAATCGGCGCAGACTGCTATACCTCCGACGCGGCCTCTGCTGCAGATGCGGCTCTGCGTTTCTGTATGGAATAAAGCGGGACTCTCGAATTTTCAGACAGACGCTAGCGTAGTTTAGCCTGCAACCCATCGTTTCCTCAATAATGAGCCCGGAGTATGAATTGATTCTTAAGGAAAGGTGATTGTCATGTATCAGAAGATGATCCACACTGCCCTAAATACCGGTGCGGCAAAAGCGGCTGTTATACCTGGGGAGAAGATCGTCACCTCCGAGGAGTTCCGCCGTGCTTGCGAGTCCAATGTCTGTGGAAATTACGGACGCTGCTGGATGTGCCCC
This sequence comes from uncultured Oscillospiraceae bacterium, assembly GCA_910587835.1. GTDB lineage: Bacteria > Bacillota > Clostridia > Oscillospirales > Acutalibacteraceae > Acutalibacter. The sequence goes on from CAJUNQ010000053.1 coordinate 12,622, forward strand.
CCGGATGTTGGGGATATCCAGCCGTTGATCCAGCGGGTGAAAAGCTATCCCCGGTCGCTGATCTATCAGAGTATCTACAGGCTTGAGGACAGCTTTGACATTGAGGGCATGGAAAAGAGCAGCAGGCTCCACGCCAAGCTGAGCCGGGATATTGAACAGGCGCTTTCTCCCGTCCTGCCGTCCGGCTACCTGCATTTGATGTGTGGCGGATGCCGGTTCTGTCAGGTTTGCGCCAAGGCGGAGGGCCTGCCCTGCCGCGCCCCGGAACAGGCCCGGGCCTCGCTGGAAGCCTACGGGATCGATGTGTACCATACGGTGGAGGGCACGGAGCTAAAGTGTATCAATGGACCCGATACGGTTACCTATTTTAGCATGATCCTCTTCGACGGGGACAACGAAGGCGGAAAGGCCTGACTGCCGAAGTTGTATCGGTTCGGCTTGTGGACAGCTGAAGAAGTTCTTTGCAGAAGCATCGACATATGGGTTCCTCCTTCTTATTGGCAAAAGTCCGGCGGAAGCTTTCCCCGCCGGGCTTGGGCGTTAGGAGTCGCGCCAAGGCACTGGAGACGCTGGAAAGACTAGGCCAGCTGGGCTACCTAACATATGAGCTGGACAAAGAGACCAAGAAGTTGACCTACCAAATCTCAGTCAATCTTACATAAAGAATGCTATAAAAGCAGTGCCGTAGCGGTCGATTACCTCCGGCGGGATGGCGTGGCATATTATCGGTAGCCGCTACCGATAATCAAACCAGACTGTCACATCGGAGGTAACTACTATGAACGAATTGAAACCGCGAACCCATGACGAGGACACTGGCATTGACTACATCCTTGTTGGGGACTACTACATCCCCGCCATCGAACTGCCGGAGGATGATGACCGCCCCATCGGGAAGTGGGGGTGGATGCACCGGGCATACCTGGAGGAAACAAATCCGCTTCTGCTCAATCACCTGACCTTGACGGGAAAGCTACACACCTACCTTGCCGACCTCAACGAACAGGCGCAAGACCGCTATCGACTCATCGTCCGGCAGATGATGGAGGGTGAGGGCGTGACTGAAGATTTGAAGCGACGGTCGCAATGGGAGTGGGTTAAAGCCATGAGCAGCATTTCCAGTCTTGCTGAGGAAATCATCATGAGAGAGATGATTTATTCATAAAGCAAATTGAATCCGGTAATACCAAATACAGGCCGTTCTGTGACATCCGCAGGACGGCCCTCTTATTGAAAAATATAACTAAGTGAGGGAGAAAACCATAAATTACAGTTGAAATTGGCTTTGCGTCATGCTATACTATAAATCGTTATATTTTGGGCGGACTCTATTGATATGCGTTTTCTTTGACGCATTCTTGAAGCGTCTAAATCAATACATAATATGCACCAGACTGACCTGTTGCGTATTGAGAAAGGACGGTATTGAAAATGGCTGCGAACAAAGAAAAAGCACCGTATTCCGTGGTCTCCTATTTCTGCGGATGCGGCGGTTTGGATTTGGGCTTCCGCGGTGGATTCAATTACCACAATGAAGATTATCCAACACTTCCCTTCAACATTCTTGCGGCTTACGATAATGAGCCTCGCTGCATCGAAACTTACACAGATTATTTTGGGAAAGGACACGCATCTGTAAGGGATCTTGCCACAACCGATCCAAAAGATGTGCCAAAAGCTGATATATTGATTGGCGGATTTCCTTGTCAAGAATTCTCCTCCTGTGGTCCACTTGGAGGACTGGAATCCGAACGAGGCAAACTGTATAAAACTTTAATTGCCTATATGAAGGTTCACAATCCCATGATTGTTGTTGGCGAAAACGTAATTAATCTTGAGCGGATGGAAAATGGGGACGTTCTCAAAATCATTGAGAAAGACCTTTCTGCGGCGGGATATGTTGTTAAAATATGGAAAATGTTCGCGCCTGATTATGGTATTCCTCAGCGGCGAACAAGACTGCTCATCATGTGTGTTCGGCAAGATGTTTTCAAAAAATATGGCTTTCCAGAAGAGCCAGAAGCAAGTTTCAAAAACGCTCACAGAAGCATTGAGTGGGCAATCGGTGACTTAATTGATGTTACTGATAATTCCATACCAAATCAGGGAGATTATTTCGCGGCTTCTAAGGCGAAAAAAGGTAATGGACAGGGTGATGAAAGTAATCATAAAGATAAACCCGCTTACACCATTCGGGCTAATCCCAAATCGAGGGTGCAGTTTCACTATTCATTAGGGCGAAGATTGACAGTTCGGGAGTGCGCGAGGATTCAAACTTTTCCCGATAACTTCAGGTTTAAGTTTTCTAAAACCGTAAACATATCACAAATTGGAAACGCTGTACCACCAGTATTAGCCTATCAGGTGGCAAAGAGCGTAGCAAATTACCTTAATCGAATTGGAGAGGAAAACGATGAGTGTTAATGCGTTGGACATTACCCCAACACCTCGAATCCTACGTACTTTAGGTGAAATACCATTTCAAACATGGCAGTGTATCGCTGAATTGATCGATAATTCCATTGATGCTTTTCTTTCGAGCGTTGCTTTAGGAGATGCGGAAAGAAGAATAACAGTAACTTGGTCTTCTGATTCGGTAGGAGCCATCTCAAGAACTGTAGAGATATCAGATAACGCCGCTGGTATGTCAATCGACCAGTTGCAGAATGCTGTCCGCGCGGGCTATACAAGCAATGATCCCATCGGCAACTTGGGACTTTTTGGCATGGGCTTTAATATTGCTACGGCCCGCCTCGGAGAGGAAACAACTATCCTATCTACAAGAAGCGGCGATGCCGAGTGGGTTGGCGTTAAAATTGACTTTCAGAAGCTAATCGACACAAAGAAATTTGATGCGCCTATTATCCGAAAAGCTAAGAGTAATCCAGAAGAAAGTGGCACACAGATAACAATCGCTAAGTTAAAGGCTGGTATTCTCAGCGAATTATCAAACAAGGAATCCGAAATTCGCCAAAAGTTGGAGCTTATTTATACACCTCTTTTGAGCAACCAGGATATTACCATTTTGGTAAAAGGGAAGCAGCTACGTCCAAGGAACTATTGCGTGTGGTCTGAATCACGATATGTGAGATACAACAATCAAAATGTCGCGGCTCGTATAAATATAGACCGCAGTTTTGGGTCGGCCCTCTTTGATATGAGCAGGAATTGCTATTTGAATCCAGACGAGGCCGAGGAATACTACACAGCTATGCAAGAAGGCAAAAGCCTCCCAGCACATATTGTGGAGCGGGAGAAAAGGCTAACCGGTTGGTTGGGCATCCAACGATATGCCGATCCAAATGATTTTGGTATTGACTTTATTCGCAATGGGAGAAAGATTTTGATATCAGATAAGTCTTTCTTCCAGTATGAAAATCCGCTTACCCTGCAAAAGGAATTACAATACCCAGTCGAACTCGGCACTTCTATTGGTGGAAGGATTGTCGGTGAATTAAATGTAGATTATTTGTTACCAACTTACCAGAAGAACGACTTTGACAGATCTGACACATCCTGGGCTCAAACCGTTGAGGCAATATGTGGAGTTGGACCATTCTTGCCAAAATCTCGCAAGGCTATGGGATTTACAGAGGAAAATATTTCTCCGTTGTGCTTGCTCGTCAATGCGTACCGACGTGTTGATAAAGGTACAAAGTGCTTGTTCGCGCCCAATGATCTCGCGAAAAGATATGCGGCGGAATTTCGGAAAGGTACCCGTGATTACCTTGATGACACGAAGTGGTGGAAAGCCGCCCAAGAAGAAGACCAGAAAAATGGAAGTGGTACCGCAACTACGGCGGTCAATACTGGAACATTACCATCAGATGATATAAGTGCTTATCTTGGCGGAGGAACCCCGAGTGGGAGTGTTGGTATAACCGCTTCCGCGGGTACACCAACAATAGCGGTGGGGACATCGGCTGATGGGACAAGTCAGGCTATACCAGAAACATCTTCCATGGATGATTTGCTTCAGCGATCAGTTCCTGTACAGCAGTTAACAGGACGCCAATATCCTTTTGGCCGTACAGGGTCTTTGAATATTAGGGCCTATAAATTGACGCAGGGGGAAATTAAACAAAACGGAGAACGGAAACCGTGCCACTTTAATTCAGATGGCATTGACTGTGATTTTGTGTATGATCCTAATCATCCTTTGCTGGCGCAATATCCAATTACCCCCAAGATGCTTCTGCTACAGTATATGGCTGAAAAACTCAAAGCGAGGGATTCTCTTTCTGATATTGTCTCTGTGTATGCCGCATTAGTTTCCGTATCAATGGAAGATACCAGAATTGACAGGCAAGCTTTAGTGGATAGAGCGAACAGCGCATTTGAACTGCTCCGTGAAAAACTTAGCCAGGCTTTGCGCGACCGGGCTGAGGATGTTGTTCAGTGTATTCATGAATCTACTGGCGAGGTAGAAGAAACCATAGCAAATATTCTTAATGGAAACTCAAGCCTGCTGATACCGTTCCAGAACATGACCGCTGCCGGGTTTGACGCTATTGAGTTCGTGCCTCCAAAGACGCTCTATCGTTTGGTGGATCGGTTTCCTGATGAAGTCTTTGATGGAAAAGCTTTCTCTACTCCTTACTTAAATATCAGTCTTCGAGATGAAAACGCGACACAGCGCGCGAGAGAAGATTCCAAAGACAGGATACTCTCATTCATCAAGGATGCGTTAAGGTTTGTAACAGGATATGGCCAACGTGTCCAAAAGGATGAGCTTACAAGGGCTTCTCTTAGTGTCGATTTTCTTGTCAGGGAGCTTGAGCCATGAGCTTTTATACGGACGATATATCAAACGGCTATAATTGGAAAGGTTTAGAACGGGCTATCGCTCGCATGATGGAACACTTGGGCTGGAAAAATATAAACGTGATTGGAGGGGCTGGTGACAGGGGTGGTGATGTTCTTGCTACCCGCGCTGAGGGATCACTGGTTAAGTCGTGGGTAGTCCAATCGAAGGCTGTAACGGGAGATCGATATATTGGGCCACAGGCGTTGAAAGAAGCAATCAATGCCCTTTCATTCTATGACGCGAATATAGCTGCGGTAGCTACGAATGGTGAGTTTACAAAAACCGCTCGGCAACGGCAAGAACAGTTGTCGGCTAATGGGTACACACTAAAACTGTGGAATGGCGCTTTCTTAAAAAGCCTTGTTGAGCAAATGCCAGAGAATCATGCTGGTTTTAGAGAACTTAGGCCGTATCAGGATGATATTGTTCATAAGGTAGTCGCGTCTTTTGATGAGGGAAATAAGCGAGCTTTCTATATTGTTGCTACAGGACTTGGAAAAACTGTAATCGCGGCTACAATCGCGCGACAGTTATGGACTCGTGGATGTCACCGTATACTCGTTTTGTGTCACGCAACTGATTTGGCTTTGCAATTGGAACAAGGATTTTGGCCCCAGCTAACAAAAGATATACCGACATCGGTGTTTTTTGATGGACTGCCACCGCGAAACACGGAAGGCATTTCATTTGGCCTTTATCAAAGCCTATATGGTTATCTACCGGGAATCGATCCTGACCAATTCGATGTGGTTATTGTTGATGAAGCGCACCACGCTCTGGCGTATGGCTTTCGCACATGCCTTGAACACTTGAAACCGAGGTTTCTTATTGGTATGACCGCTACACCTTGGCGCGGGGACGGGCAGAGCTTAACTACTATTTTTGGTAATCCGGTGGCAAAGGTATCTTTGGTTGATGGCATGGCAATGGGCTACCTGTCAAAGGTTGATTACAGAATTCTTTGTGACAATGTTGATTGGGATAATATGCAAGGTATGAGCGAGCAGAACCTGTCTATTAGAGACTTGAACAAAAGGCTGTTTCTTCCTCAGAGAGATGAGGCGGTCATTTCAGAACTGAAAGCAGCTATACATGAAGTCGGCAGGCCCAGAATCGCTATCTTCTCCCCTTCCATTGAGCATAGCAACCGTTTCGCTCAAATGCTTTCCGCATCTGGCGTTCCTTGTGCCGCTTTATCAAAAGTGGATAAATCAGAGCGGCGGCGGCGGTTGCTCGCGTTCGCGTCAGGAGCTTACCAGGCGATATGCGCGGTTGATGTAATGAATGAGGGAATTGATATCCCGGATGTTAATATTTTGATTTTTCTTAGAGCCACACATTCCAGAAGAATATTTGTTCAGCAGTTGGGACGCGGTCTGAGATTATCAGAGGGAAAAGACAAAGTAATTGTATTAGACTTTGTTTCAGATATACGCCGAATGGCGGAAATGATAGATATGAATAATGAGGGCAAGGCAAAAGGCGCCGAACATGAAATTGTGTACCTGCAAGAAGGTTTTGTTTCTTTTTCTGACGCTCGTGTTGAAAGTTTCGTAAATATGTGGTTGGAGGATGTTGCCGATCTCAGCGGCTCCGATGACGAAGTGAAGCTAAAGTTTCCGGAGGGCTTTTAAGATGGCCAGTACTTTACCGAAAAATATTCAGCGAAAAATAAAAAGAGCTGTATTCAAAAAAGCGGATGAATTTGGTTACAGGGAATGTGGCCGTATTGAGAGTGGTCGTTTTCTGGACCAGCTTGTAGATGATCCAGAAGTTGGTCATGTACTTGTTGAATACATGGCAAAGGAGAAGGTGCGAACCTACATAAAAGACGGTGTACTCAACGCTTACGCAAAGTCTTTAACCCAAAAAGCGCTTGCGTCATCAGCACCAGAGGAGACAATTTTTGATGCCTTTGGAGAGGTAGCGGCAATTATCCAAGAAGGAAAAGGAAAACAGAATGGCCTATATGTTTTGAGAGGCGAATCAGGCAGTATCTATGTCTTGAGCAGTGGAACGGTTTTGAAATGGGAAACCGCATTGCGTAAGGCTTTGGACATTATAGCAAATGAACCGAATTTGACAATTAACAATAAGGCTCCGTTTATTTGTTTAAGACTATCCATGTCTGGACAATCGTTGACTGAGGCTGACAAAGTTCATATTATTACCGCATTGGGTGCCGTTGGCGTAAACGCCGTGTTCTGCGGATTGTAGATATGAGTGGGAAAAAGCGAGACGTCAAAATAACGCACAAGATAATGTCTGCGATTCCCTCAAAGGATACAAAACCAGAAATTGCGTTGCGAAAAGCTTTATGGCATGAAAAACTGCGTTATCGAGTAAACTATAAAAAGCTACCAGGTAAACCTGATATTGTATTTACCAAATACCGTATCGCTGTGTTCTGTGATGGCGATTTTTGGCATGGTCATAACTGGGCAATTCGGGGCTTAGATTCCTTAGAGGACGAATTAGCGGGATATTCTGAATTTTGGCAAACAAAGATTAGGAGAAGCATTGAACGTGATAATGAAGTCAATCAAATGCTTACTGCTCTTGGTTGGACAGTGATAAGAATATGGGAAAGCGACATTAACAAAGACATCAGTAAATGCGTAGAAACTATAAAACGTGCCATTAACTCAGCGCAGCAATGACATATAATATCTGACCCTCTGTTATTCATTTCCCATCAGGTTTTCCGATTAGCGCTCGGTTTCTGAACGCGCAGCCAGCCCCGGCAAGGGGCTGTTCAAAGGGTCTGGGGTGCTACCCCAGCAAGCAAAAACGAATTTCCGGCGGCAACGCTGGAAGTCCGTTTTGAGCGTTTGTATATACAAACGCCCTGCTTGCCCAGTAGCGCACATTGGGTCAGATGGCCTCTTACCAAAAGTGGTGATGACCATATTGGTCACCACCAAAATCAACGGAAACATTCTGCCCGTTGGTGGCGGTTCACTTACCTTGCAAGCAGTGTCTTTGTTCCCACAAAGACTCGAAACAGCGGTTCCCGGCGTTGCCGGAAATCGCTGTTTCTGCTTGTTGGGAAGCATCCCAAACCCTTTGAACAGACCGCTCCGCTGGTCTGGCTGCGCAGCATTCTGCCGCTTTCCGGCTACCGCCCGCTGTTGATTTTCCGCTCCCGGCTCCGCTCCGGGGACTGCGGTTTTTCCGAGGGAATGGGGGCGTCCCCATCAAAGGTTTCGTTGTCAGGCTGTCCCGCCTGTTTCCGAAAATCGTAGAAGTCGCCCAGGAACGCCGGGAACTTGCTTTTCCAGAGGGCGTATTCCTCATCGGTCAATTCCCCGGCATCGTGCAGGGCGCAGGCTTTCATAAATCCCAGAATGCGGTATTGGAGCAATGCGCCCGGATTTCTCGTAATGGCGTCTATGTCCGGCTTGAAATTATCCATCGCAATACTGTCACGGAATACAAAATGGATATGCCCATCAACTTCTGTCGGGTACAATCCGTAGATTTCCTCCAACTTGTATAGCGCCTGCAACACTCCCTCCAAGTCTGTGACTTTCTCACCGGCGATGGCGGCATAGTTGACCCGGAGTTTTTCGGCAATCGCATGGAGCGTGAGAAAATCCGGCACCCGGTTCCCCAACTCATAGTTCCTGATGGCGGACTCGCTGACCTCGCACAGGCCGGCGAGTTCTTTTTGCGTCAGCCCCGCCTGCTGGCGGTAAAACCGGATGTGTTCCCCCAGCGTCGCGTCAATCGACAATCCCATGATGTGCCCTCCTGTCCTGATGTTAATTTGAGTATAGCCGTCCTGCTGCCTATTATATCATGTCCCGTTCAAAAATGAAAGGAATTTTTGCTAATCCCTTGACAGCACATTTCTGAACGTCTATAATGATAATACAGTTCAGAAATGAATTCCACAAACTTCCGTATATAAAACAACCCGGCATACATGCCAAATCAGCGGCCCGCCCGGACAGGAAGGAGGTAGCCGGACCACATCGCCGCTTCACCCACTGTCTCCGCCAACGTTATGGTGTTCGCTGGCGGATGCCGTGAAAGGAACTGTGAATGACGGAAGAAAAACAGAAGATCCCTGAACTGAAAGTAATCCCGGCGGAGGAACTGCTGGACACGACCTACGCCCCGTCCGGCACATTGGTCGATGGGCTGATGGGTCAAGGCATCTACATCCTCGCCGGAGCGCCCAAGGTGGGTAAGTCCTGGCTGGTGCTGTGGCTGGCGAACCAGATCAGCAAAGGCGAACCAGTCTGGGGGCTGAAAACCGAGCAATGCGGCGTTCTCTACATCAGCCTGGAGGACACTTTCCAGCGGATTCAGCAGAGGCTGAACGATGTCAGTGGCGGCAGTCCCGGCAACATCTGGCTGGCGACCGAGGCCCTGTATATCGGAGAGGGCTTTGAGGAACAGCTTACCAGCTTCCTCACCGCCCATCCCCATGTGAAGCTGGCGATCATCGACACCCTCCAGCGCGTCCGCAAGGCCGGACAGGAGCAGTACAACTACGCCAGCGACTATGAGACGGTCTGCGCCCTGAAGAAAATCGCCGACCGTTTCCTCATCACGCTGCTGTTAGTCCACCATACCCGCAAGACCGGCTCGTCCGATTCCTTCAACATGATCTCCGGCACGACCGGGCTTCTGGGCTGTGCCGATGGCGCTCTTGTCCTGCAAAAGTCCTCCCGGATGGAAACCACTGCCACGCTGGATGTGACCGGGCGGGAAGTGGCTGATACCCAGCTGAACCTCCGCTTCGACAAGCAACGGAAGGTGTGGGAGTTTGTTTCCTTTGGAAGCGAAGCCCCGAAGAAAGAGCCTGACCCCATCCTGACCGCCGTTCAGTCCTTTACCCAGGTGCATGGCGTGTGGCGGGGCTATGCCGCTGTACTGCTGGACGAGCTGAAAGCGGAAACAGACATCAATGCTGAACCGAACACCCTGACCCGGCTGCTGAACGCCAGCATCGGAGAACTTGAGCGTGAGTACGGCGTCCGCTACCGTTCCGGGAAACGCACCGGGAAAGGCCGACTGGTCTCTCTGCTGGATTTGACTGCTCCCTGGGTCAGCACCGATATGGACGATGTAGATAATGTAGGTAATGACGGTATTTTGAACACTGATGACGGTCGTAAAAATACCTACAATACCTACACAACCTACACGCCTGCCCCTGATGATCCGGAAGGGGCGTGACGGCATGGAGAAGCTGAACATGAACCATCCCCCGATGGAGTTGGAAAACAAAACAGTTTGCCGCCTGAACGATTACACGGAAATCAAAATCGGCGGCGTGGTCTACCGGGTCAAAAGCGTATTCTCTGACAAAGGACAGTTGGGTGATCTGCTCGACCTGGCGGCGATGGAGAAAATCGGCCGTATCGCGTAAAGAGCCTTTGCATCAGAGCGTGAGTGTGCTATAATGGCGGTAGGTAATCGACCGCCATTCGCACTGCTCTTTGGGAGGTAAAATCAAAGATGCAGGAAACTTATAATGTTGGAATTTATTGCAGGCTCAGTCGGGAGGACGAGAGGACCGGCGAGTCCGTGTCCGTGGAGAACCAGAGGGAGATGCTCAGCCGCTATGTCCGGGAGCAGGGCTGGAACCTCTACGCCGCCTACTGTGACGATGGGGTCTCAGGTACGACCTTCGATAGACCCGGGTTCAACCAGCTTATCGCTGACGCCACCGTCGGGAAAATCAATCTGGTACTCTGCAAGGACCTCAGTCGTCTCGGCAGAGATTATATCGAAAGCGGCAAGTATACAGACATCGTTTTTCCGAGCCTCGGCTGCCGGTTCATCGCCCTCAATGACGGGGTGGACACCGCTCACAAAAACAATGAGATGCTGGTAATTCTGAAAAATGTCATGAACGACCTCTACGCCAGGGACACCAGCAGCAAGATCAAAGCGGTGAAACGCTCCTCTTTCCAAGCCGGGAAGTATGTGGGCTGCTACGCCCCCATCGGCTATCTGAAAAGCCCGGAGGACAAGCATGTTCTGGTAATCGACCCGGCTACCGCCCCCATCGTCCGGCGCATTTTTGACCTTCGGTGCCAGGGGTGCAGTTACCGAAAAATCGCCACGACCCTGAACACGGAGCAAGTGCCGACCCCCAGCAGCTTCTACTACCTGCGCCAGGGCAAGCCCAACATCCGCAAAGAGGGCGGCTACTGGCAGGCGCAGACGGTGAAGGCCATCCTCCAGAACGAGGTCTATATCGGCCACATGGTGCAGAACAAGACCGGCAATGTGTCCTAC
>CAJUNQ010000054.1 GCA_910587835.1 uncultured Oscillospiraceae bacterium
CAGTCTGCCCCCTTTGGCCACTCGGGAACTCCCCCATAAATTATGCAATTTTATACAAGCGGTGCGCCCGGTTTTGGAGAACCGGGCCCGTCCCGCTGGAGCTGGTGAACGGACTCGAACCCCTGACCTGCTGATTACAAATCAGCTGCTCTACCAACTGAGCTACACCAGCAGATTTCCTTAACGCTTTCATATTATACCCTCTTTCGGCCTCCTTGTCAAGTGTTTTTTTCGATTTTTTTCCCGTTGCCGCTCATTGGCGACAGCTTTGGTGTTTTTGCACACTTTGATATTGATTCCTGAGCTCTGATATGATATAATGCACTCAGACAAGCACGAAACTCACGGAATCTGTACGATTCCGTCCTTTACAGAAAAATGAGAGGAGACTTTTTATGTTTCAGGTCCATTCCAGGCCATTCCTTATGCTGGCCGGCGAGGCGCACAATTCCAACTCCTCAACCCTGCGGGCCATGGAGCCCGTATGGGCTAAGGCAAAGCAGCTCTGCCTGAATACTGTCCTGCTGCCTGTGACCTGGGAGCTTTTGGAGCCCCAGGAGGGCGCTTTCACCTTTGAGCTGGTGGACGGGCTGATTTTTGAGGCCCGGCGGCAGGGTCTGCGGCTTGGACTGCTCTGGTTCGGGGCGTGGAAAAACGGTCAATGTACCTACGCGCCTGCCTGGGTCAAGACAGACCTCACCCGCTTCCGCCGGGCGGAAGTGAAAAGGGGAGAAAACAAGTCTATTCTGGAGAGCTTTCACGGCATGGAATACTCCACCCTCTCCTGCCTGTGTCAGGAGACCCAGCGGGCGGACAGCCGGGCCTTTGCCGCTCTTATGGCCCATCTGAAAGCAGTGGACGAGGGGGAGAGGACAGTCCTCTATGTGCAGGTGGAGAACGAGCCCGGCCTGATGGGAGCCGCCCGGGAGCACAGCCAGGAGGCGGACCAGCTGTTTGCCCAGGATGTGCCCGCTGCTTTTGCCCGGTACATGCGGGACCATACCGGGACCATGGGGGAGGAGCTGCGCACCGCCGTGGAGGCCGGCCAGGCCTCTGGCAGCTGGGAGGCGGTTTTTGGGCCAATGGCCGAGGAGGTCTTCCAGTCCTATTATGTAGCAAAATATATCGACGGGGTGGCCGCAGCTGGCAAGGCGGAGTATGACATCCCCCTGGCGGTCAACGCCTGGCTGGAACAGGGCCCTCCCGGCAGCTACCCCACCGGCGGACCGGTGTCCAAAATGATGGAGGTGTACAAGTTTGCCGCGCCTCATATCGATGTGGTCTGCCCTGATATTTATGTCCGTAATTTCTGCGAGGTCTGCAACCAATACAGCCGCCCGGATAATCCTCTGCTCATCCCGGAGACCGCCACCCACAGCCATGCCGGGCCCCGGCTGGTCTATACGGTGGGGCATTACCACGCCTGGGGCTTCTCTCCCTTCGGCTTTGAGGACATGGGTCAGCCCTTTGGCGCTTCAGAGGGCTTTCTGTTCGGCATGGACACCAGCGACCCGCTGCTGAGCACACCCCAAAATGTAGAGGAGTACGCCTGGTATAACCGCACCCTGGGCCAGTTGACCCCTTTGCTGGCAGAGGCTTATGGCACCCAGCGGCTGCAGGCGGTAATCAGCGAACGGCCTGAGGAAAGTGTCATGCGCTTTGAACAGTTTGAGCTGCGGGCGCTGATGGAGCCCCCCATGGTTACCCGGCAGGACGGGGTGTGTCTGGCGCTGGCGCTGGGGGAGGACGAATTCCTAGTGCTGGGCTGCGGCTGTATGCTGCGGGTGGGCTCGACTGACCCGGCAAAGCCCCATGTGGACCTGCTGGACGCAGAGGAGGGCGAACTGGCAGACGGCCGCTGGCAGGTGCACCGGCGGCTGAACGGGGACGAAACCGCCACGCTGAACCTCAGAACACCCACGCTGCTGCGGCTGAAGCTGTTCGCCTACTGCTGACCCATTCCATACATCTTTACAAAAAAAGGGAACGGCCCGCCGGGGTCGTTCCTTTTTGCTTTTTTGAGGACAGCTCTGCGGTACAAAGCGGGAGTGTCCGTTTCGGAGAGCTTTTCGTGTTCCCCCCGCCCTACGGGCGGGGGGAACACAGATGATTATCTCTGCGGTTGGGACACTCCCTACAAAGCGGCGCTGTTGACAAGCTTGGGTCCAGAAGAAAGGCACAAAATCAGGATATCATCGCAATCAGAAAACATCGATTTTGAGCTTTTTCATGAAGCGGCCTTTCCCCCTTAATTCCCGCTTTCCTTAGAGATTTTGTCCGCGCTGCCGGCCTTTTTCTCTGCCTGCCCCTCCCCATAAAACCGGCACCCGCAGCGTCCGTTCTCCTTTACCTGGCGCAGCGCCTCCTCCGCCTGCCGGTACAGCTCGTCGCTGAAGCCCGAGGCAGAAAACGCCGCCCCCACGCTCAGCGACGCCTGGGGCATGTCGTCCATGGGGTTCAGCAGGGCATCGTTCATGGCCTTGACCTTGCCCTCGATCATGGACTGCTGGCTGCTGTCCAGGTCTGTCAAAATCACCGCGAACCTGTCGCCCTCCACCCGGGCGGGAAAATCTGTGGTACGAAAGCTCTCCCGCAGGAGCCGGGCAACTTTTTTCAGCACCTGATCCCCGGCCTCCTGGCCAAAGCCTTCGTTGATGAGCTGGAACCTGTCCATGTCCGCCAGCAGCAGGGCAATGGGCTGCTCCTTGACCCGCAGCACCTCCTTCACCTGCTCAAAGGCGCTCTGGTTCATGATGCCGGTCAGACTGTCCCGCTCCGCCTGGTAGCGCTGCAGCACCTGGTTGGCGGCGTTGAGCTCATAGATGTCGTTATAGGTGAGGGCCAGGTATTTGAACTCATAAGCCCCGGTGATCTCTATCAGCTTCTCCTCCCGGACACAGTTGACATACACCTGCAGGGGCTTGACGATGAGGAAGGTGATCATGGCAAAAACGATTAGATTCATCACAAACAGGGCGCTGAAAAGCACCCGCTGCAGGCCCATGGCCTCCTCCAGGTCCTCCACGCTGTCCTGCTGGCCCCGCTGGGTGCTGCTGAGCACATCGCTGAGGAAGAAGTCAATATTGCTGGAAATCAGCTGCTTTTTCGCCTCATATTCCGCGCCGAACACCAGCTCTCTGGCCTCCTCCATCTGCTTGAGACGGTCCAGGGCCAGGTGGCTGTCAGAGAGCTGCACAGCCCGCATCTCCTCCGGCAGACGGGAATCCGGCCAGCCCTCTGCCTGGGCAATGAGCCGCATGGCGTATATCTCCCGGCCCATCAGCTGGTTCGAGTAGTCCAGGGCAGTCTCTAAAAAGCCCTGGGCCTTGGTGCTTGCCTGGCCGTGGAGCTTTTCCAGGCCCAGGTCCCGGCGGCGGGTGACATTGGCCTCTGTAAAGTAGTTCTCCACACACTGGCTGTCCCGGGTCACTGTGAACATGCGGGCCTGGTTGGTTAGACAGTCGGACCCCTCGGAGACCAGAGCGGCCTCCTCCTGGCAGAGTATATACAGGTTGGTGGCCTGCACCATGGCCTGATAATTCCGGGCGGTATGGAAGGTCACCAGCAGCAGAACCACATACAGCGCACAGGAGACCAGCATCATCCCCAGGTTGATGGTCCGTACCCTTACCCCCCGCACAGGGGTCTTTTTCTCTTTCCGGTTTCTTTTCACATGAAACGCCTCCTTGGCGGGATGCTCCCACAAAATAGAAGGGCTACCCAAATTATAGCCTATTTTGGCCATATTGGGTAGCCCCTTTTTCAAAAAAATTCTATTTTCGCACAGAAAAGCCGGAAACTGTCCTCAATCAGATACGGAACATCAGCTCTGCATAGCCCGGATATGGCCAGCAGGCCCCGGACGCGCTGCGCTCCATCTGGTCTACAGAGGCCCGCAGAGCCTCCATGGCGGGGATCACCTGATCCCGGAAGTGGACCCCCGCGGTGAGAATGTTCCTGCTGCAGGCCTGGGGGGCTCCCAGCAGAGCCTCCAAGTCCCCGGCCTGGGCAAAGGCCTGGTCCAGCAGACCGGAGAGGGAGGCAATCAGGCTGCTCTCCGCCGTGCAGGGCAGGCTGGCGATTACGCTCCGCCGGGCGGCTACCCCTTGGGCCAGCTCTGTCACATAGCCGCTCACCGCCGGAATCACATCCTGGCGCACCATGCGCAGCATAGTCAGGCTCTCAATGCGCAGAGTCTTTACGTACTCCTCCATAATGGTCTCATACCGGGCCTCCATCTCCGCCTCGGTATAAATTTTGTGCCGGGTGAACAGGGCCACGTTCTTCTGGTCCAGATACCGGGGCAGGGCGTCCACTGTGGTGGGCAGGTTCAGCAGGCCCCGGCGCTCCGCCTCCTTTATCCAGGCCTCCGAGTAGCCGTCCCCATTGAAGATAATGCGCTTGTGCTCTTTGATTGTGCGGCGCACCAAAGCCTCGGCGCACTGGGGCAGAGGGCCGTCCATGGTTTCCAGCTCACTGGCAAACTGGCTGAGCTCCTCAGCGGCAATGGTGTTGAGCATGATATTGGGACAGGCGATGGAGAGCGCTGACCCCAGAGAACGGAACTCGAATTTATTCCCTGTAAAGGCAAAGGGGGAGGTGCGGTTGCGGTCTGTGTTGTCCATGCTGAAGTCCGGCAGCACCCGCACGCCGGTTTCCAGCTTTTTCTCCTTGCCGCAGGCATAGGGACGGCCCGCCTCAATGGCCTCCAGCACAGCAGTGAGCTCATCGCCCAAAAACATGGAGATAATGGCCGGCGGCGCCTCGTTGGCCCCCAGGCGGTGGTCGTTGCCTGCCGAGGCCACCGAGATGCGCAGCAGGTCCTGATATTCGTCCACACCCTTGACCACTGCCGCCAGAATCAGCAGGAAGGGCCAGTTCTCCCAGGGACGCTTGCCAGGGTCCAGCAGGTTCTTGCCCCCATCGGTAGACAGAGACCAGTTGTTGTGCTTGCCGCTGCCGTTGACTCCCTCAAAGGGCTTTTCGTGCAGCAGACACACCAGGCCGTGGCGGTCAGCCACATTTTTCATCACCTCCATGGTCAGCTGGTTGTGGTCGCAGGCAATGTTGGTGGTGGTGAAAATGGGAGCCAGCTCGTGCTGGGCAGGGGCCACCTCGTTGTGCTTGGTTTTAGCCAGCACGCCCAGCTTCCATAGCTCCCGGTCCAGGTCCCGCATAAACTCCGCCACCCGGGGCTTGATGGCCCCGTAGTAGTGGTCCTCCAGCTCCTGACCCTTGGGGGCGCTGGCCCCAAACAGGGTGCGGCCGGTGAACATCAGGTCGGGCCGCTGCTGATACAGCTCCTTGTCAATGAGAAAATACTCCTGCTCAGGCCCCACGGTGGTGACCACCTGTTGGGTCTTCCCGTCCCCAAACAGCCGCAGAATGCGCACTGCCTGGGCGCTGAGGGCCTCCATGGACCGCAGCAGAGGGGTCTTTTTGTCCAGCACCTCGCCGCTGTAGGAGCAGAAAGCCGTGGGTATGTACAGGGAGTCCCCCTTGACAAAGGCATAAGAGGTGGGGTCCCAGGCAGTGTAGCCCCGGGCCTCAAAGGTGGCCCTGAGCCCTCCCGAGGGGAAGGAGGAGGCGTCAGGCTCTCCCTTGATGAGCTCCTTGCCGGAGAACTGCATGATGACCCTGCCGTCGCTGGTGGGGGAGATAAAGCTGTCGTGCTTTTCGGCGGTGATGCCGTTCAGAGGCTGAAACCAGTGGGTGAAGTGGGTGGCTCCCAGCTCCACGGCCCAGTCCTTCATGGCGCTGGCCACGGCGTTGGCTACGGTCAGGTCCAGGTCCTTGCCCTCGTCGATGGTTTTGCGCAGGGACTTGTACACGTCCTTGGGCAGGCGCTCCATCATCACGTCGTCATTGAATACAGCGCTGCCGAACAGCTCTGGCACAGACTTGCGGTTTTCAGAACAGGTTCCCATAATCAGTCCCTCTTTCCCTAGTTGCTCTGGGTTTTTGTTTACAACATTTGGCGTTCTTACCATTATAAGACGAAAGGCGCTGAAGGGTTCCAGAGCCCCAGCGCCGTCCACTTGTGGCCTTTATTTTACTCGAAAGGGAGAGATTTGTCAACTCTGAAAAACAGTGGTTCCAGGCGTTCTTTCAAGGATTTTTCATGATAACGGTACAGAGAGCGACAGAAGAGAAGAAATTATGCTTGACGAACGGGCGGGTTTGTGATATAATAGCAACGCAGTCGGGAGCGAGAGCGGAAGCAGGTATTTTAGTCATACCTTTACCGTTGCCATAGCTGCGGGTGTAGTTCAGTGGTAGAACCCCAGCCTTCCAAGCTGGTCGTGTGGGTTCGATTCCCATCACCCGCTCCATTTTTCTGTTTTGCGGGGCGCCTTAAAAGAGAAGGGCAGACAAGCCAGGGGCTGCTCCGGATATGCGCCAATAGCTCAGCTGGATAGAGCAACTGCCTTCTAAGCAGTAGGCCAGGGGTTCGAGTCCCTTTTGGCGCGCCAATATGGTGGATGTAGCTTAGCTGGTTAAAGCGCCAGATTGTGGCTCTGGAGACCGAGGGTTCGAATCCCTTCACCCACCCCATACATGAACGCGGAGTTTAATTCTCGTAATTAGGCTCCGTGTTCCCATATTGGGCTGTCGCCAAGCGGTAAGGCAACGGACTTTGACTCCGTCATCCCGTGGGTTCGAATCCCGCCAGCCCAGCCATGTAAGGACGTTTATTTTGATACAAAGGGTATCGGGATAAACGTCCTTGATTTTTGCTCAAAACCGCCCCAAATGGCCGTTTTTCCGGCATTTTTAAGAAAAAGCCCATCGCTGGTCTGGAAATTTGTCCAGTCAGCGGCGGGCTTTTTCGCATTTCTGTGATTCTGAAGGTGAGGTTATCGTTGATTTATTGGGTATCGTTATTTTATTAGGACTATCGTTAAATCATCAAGTTGTCTTAACTGACAATCCCACTTTCCCAGCGGTCAATCATACGAAGCTATAAGCGTTTATTTCTGCATAGAACTGGTGTAGCGAAAAGAAATGGTCATATTTATGGGTGGCGATAATATCTTTGTTAAAAAAGTTCCCTGACTACCCAACTTAGGGAGTGTACATTTCGCTCCAAATATTGTACCATAAAATTAGAATATCAAGTAAGAATTAGAATTCACAAAAAGTTTACAAAAAGGGGTTGAAATTGCAAAATGTGTCCAGATAATTGTTTAGCAAGCAAGCAAGCAAGCAAGCAAGCAAGCAAGCAAGCAAG
>CAJUNQ010000055.1 GCA_910587835.1 uncultured Oscillospiraceae bacterium
AAGAAAATCATCATCACCAACCTGCCCTATCTGCTGTTTGTATGGCTGTTCGGCAAGGTGGGCGGGGCGTGGCGGCTGGCGGTGGGAGTGGACGCCTCACAAAAGATGCTCCACTTCATGGACAGCCTGGCGGCGGCGTTCGCCAACGGCCTGCCCAGCTTCCACCCCTTTGACCTGTGTATCGGTGTGACGGGCGCGGTGCTGGTGCGGCTGACGGTGTACCTGAAAGGCAAGAACGCCAAGAAATACCGCCACGGCATGGAGTACGGTTCGGCAAGATGGGGCGGAGCAAAAGACATCGCCCCCTATATCGACCCCGTATTTGAAAACAACATCCTGCTCACGCAGACCGAACGGCTGACGATGAACGGCAGGCCCAAAGACCCCAAGACCGCCCGGAACAAAAATGTGCTGGTGATCGGCGGTTCCGGCAGCGGAAAAACGAGATTTTTTGTTAAGCCCAGTGCGTCCGTAAGGGCAGAGTGACGCCTGCCCGCGGAGCTGTTGAAATCCCACCTTGAGCAAGTGGTGGATAAGGTATCACGCGGTGGTCAATCCATAGGGAGAAGGAGGCCCGGCGCGACCACATAACGCAACCCATCATCCCCCGACTAACCCTGAAAGGGAAACCGGAGGGCGACCATAGCATGTCGGAGTACACGGGCCGTTCCGAGCTTCACGGGCGGCGGTGTGGAGGGATGAAAAGATGTGCATGAGGATGAAAGCTGAATTGCCTGCTTGACAGCCAGAGATTGGGCCCAGACAGTGCCCCCGGTGTATGGAAGCTAAACCCGCCGGCGCTCCTGACAAAGTTAGTGTTTGGCTCTATCTTTGCGGATACCCGGAGCGAATCCAGCCACGGGAAAGTGGAAAATGGCGAACGTCACATACCGACAGCACATCATGCTCGTTTCAGCAGTTCTAAACGGAGATTGCTCTAAAGCGGAGCGCCGCAATCGTGCGGCTATGGGAGCTATGAGAAAAGCGGCCCTGAAAATCCGCCAAGGCAACGGAGCTGTCATAGTAGTCTGAGGACCCTGGATTGACAGGGATAGCCGTAAAAACGGAAGCGAATAATGACGCCCACATGGCGAAGGACAGCGGCCAATCATTTTGATACAAGAGAGGACGGTGCGCGAGGCACCATGAGAAATCCGATTAATGTATTGAAGCTCCTCACGGAGAAAGCAAGTGTAAAAGGCTATACTTTTGAGCGGTTATACCGCAATCTGTATAACCCGGACTTCTATCTGCTGGCCTACAAGAATATTGCGGCCTCACCGGGCAGCATGACCACAGGCGCGGATGGATTGTCCATCGACAATATGAGCATGGCTCGTATCAACAAAATCATCAAATCCCTGAAAGACCAGACCTACCAGCCCAATCCGGCTCGGAGGACGTACATCGCCAAGAAAAATAACCCGGCGAAGCAACGCCCTTTGGGTATCCCTTCCACCAACGATAAGCTGGTGCAGGAAATCATTCGGATGCTGCTGGAGGCCATCTACGAACCCACCTTTTCCAACCTGTCCCACGGTTTCCGTCCTAAGCGGAGCTGCCATACGGCGCTGTCCCAAATCAAGGATACCTTCACAGGTGTGCGCTGGATGGTGGAGGGCGACATCAAGGCTTGCTTTGATTGTTTCGACCACCACGTTCTCATTGATATTTTGCGGCGGCGCATTAAGGACGAAGCGTTTCTGTCCCTCATGTGGAAATTCCTGAAAGCCGGATA
>CAJUNQ010000056.1 GCA_910587835.1 uncultured Oscillospiraceae bacterium
CCTTTTTTGTGGAGTCAAAGGGGCCATGCTTCATGGAGCAGTGGCTGAGGGTAACGGGTACTCCGCCAAAGTCGGTAGTACGATCCTCATCTACCGGAAGCAGGCCACAATGAATGATAGCGCCCCATTTCAGCCATCCGCTTTTCTTTTTGCGTTCATAGGTAATTGCTTCCATGATATACTTGTCGTTGACTTTTCCGAGCGCATGGGAAAACTGTGTTGCGTTCATCACATGACCCCTCTTTCTTCAAAATAGTGTCGCAGTTGTTTTCGAATACGGGTCAGTCGGACGGACACATTCTTTTCCGACAGGCCCGTTTGCACCGTGCTCTCCCCGTAGCTGTCGGAGAACCAGTGCCGGCGCATAAGGATGACTCGGTTCTCCGAGGACAGGGTTTCCAGGAAGTCCTCAATCAGCCGGATAAGCTCCTGCTCCTCCATGTCCCCCTCCGCTGTACGAGGCGAGGCCAGACAACCCTCCAGCGCCACGGTGTAACTCCCGCCGCCGCGCTTGGCCGCCCTGTCCGCATGATACCGCATGAGGGAGAGATTGCGGACGATCCGGCACAGGAATGCCAGCAGCGGACTGGGCCGGGCCGGTGGGATGGCCTCCCAGGCACCCAGGTAGGCATCGTTCACGCACTCCTCCGCGTCCTGGCGGCTGTGCAGGATATTGTAAGACAGGCTGTGGCAAACCTTGCCATATTTGCTGTCCAGCTCCCGGATCGCCTGCTCTGACCGGGCGAAGAACAGTTCTATGATGGCGTTGTCATCCATCTGGGCATCCCTCCTCTCTGTCCCTCAACTGTCTACTATGGATTTTCCGGAAATCACTACACTGTTTTGCAAAAAAAGTTCGAGAATTTTTTGCACTCCTATCTTATGGTAACATCCTTGATTCCTAAAATCAAATAGGAGCATTCGTCTTTTACATCTAATTGAATTTACAGAAGTGATTAATACTTGACAACCCATTTTGTATATGGCATACTTAACGCAGTTTTAACAGAATGGCAGAGAAAGCATTATGCTATGCTCTGTATCTGTAGGAGAATCGTCTTATTGGGTGAAAAAGTCGTTCTTTGTTCTTTCTTTGTTTAGCGGCACAAATTTTGAGCGTATCTGTTGGGGGCGATTTGTTGGTTTGCCTCTGGCGCGGGAGTGTCCCATTCGCAGATTTTATAGAGACGTCTTGTCTGGGTCTCCGTTCCGGGAACTCCGGATAAATGGGTAATTACAGGGAACTGCCCCTATAAATCAGTCCTGTTATAAAATGCGCGAAAGGACACTCCCAGATTGCGCTCGCCCTTGCAATTTGTGAAGGAGGGGTGTATAATAATTGCATTAACAACTAATTCTGTGAGGAGTGTGGGAAAATTGCAGTTTGTGAACCCCCAAAAGGTGTGCAAGGGTATGGAGTTGGGCTACGTCCCCCCCAGCGGGCGTATTGTGCGGGACGCTCTTGGCGTGGCCTGGCCCTCAGTGCTGGAGTCCTTCTTTGTGTGCTTGGCAGGCATGGTAGATACCATTATGGTGGGGTCCTTGGGCTCCTTTGCCATTGCGGCGGTAGGGCTGACCACCCAGGCCAAGTTTTTGGGGCTGGCCATCTTCCTGTCCCTCAATGTGGCTGTCTCCGCCCTGGTTGCCCGGCGGAAGGGGGCCGATGACCGGGAGAGCGCCAACCGCATCGTCCGCATGGCGCTGCTGGTCACATTGGGCCTCACTTTGGTGATCAGCACCATTTTTGTGACATTTGCCAGCCCCATTGTCCGCATGGTAGGCTCTCAGGCAGACACCCACCAGTACGCGGTGGAGTACCTGCAAATCATCATGGGGGGCATGGGCTTCTCCACGGTGTCGCTGATGCTCAACGCCGCCCAGCGGGGGGCGGGCAACACCCGCATTGCCATGCTCACCAATGTCATCTCCAATACAGTCAACGTGATCTTCAACTATCTGCTCATTGGGGGCAATTTCGGCTTTCCTGCTCTTGGGGTGCGGGGTGCGGCGCTGGCCACAGTGATTGGCACGGTTTGTGCCTGCTGCCTCAGCATTGCCTCTGTTCTGCGCCGGGACGGCTTTATCAACCTGCGGGCAGTCAAGGGCTGGGTCGCAGACCGGACCAGCGTCCGGTCTCTGCTGAATGTGGGCTCCAGCGCGTTTGTAGAGCAGCTCTGCCTGCGGGTGGGCTTTCTGCTGTTTGCCATGACAGTGGCCCATCTGGGCACCACAGAGATGGCCGCCCATCAGATTGGCATGAACATGATGAGCATGTCCTTCTCCTTTGGGGACGGGCTCTCGGTGGCCTCGGTGACGCTGATCGGCCAGAGCCTGGGGCGCAAGCGGCCGGACATGGCAAAGCTCTACGGCAATGTATGCCAGAAGCTGGGACTGATCTGTGCCTTTCTGGTGGCAACAGTCTACTTCCTGTTTGGTAAGCAGATTTTCATGCTGTTCTCCCAGGAGGCTCCCATTCTGGAATATGGCTCTGTCATCATGCGCATCCTCAGTATTACCCTGTTCTTTCAGATTGAGCAGGTGGTACTCTTTGGCTGTCTGCGGGGCGCGGGCGATACCAGATTCACCGCACTGGTGTCTCTGATCAGCGTCACCTGCATTCGTCCCGGCATGAGCTGGCTGCTGTGCTATCCCTTGGGCATTGGGCTTATCGGCGCATGGCTGGGCACCTTCTGCGACCAGGTGCTGCGGTTCATCCTCACTTCCATCCGTTTCCGCAAGGGGCAGTGGATAAAGATTCGTTTGTGACCGGGTACATATTGTTAACGCATATTTGAAAAGGGGCGTTTCTTTCCAACCGCGTCAATTATATATATGCCGCCGCTCTTTTTCCATTCCTCCCAAAACAGAACCATAAGAGAACGCCCCCTGTCCTATGCTGTGGACAGGGGGCGTTCTCTTATTTTCAGTCTCCAAACATATCCTTCAGCTTGGAGAAGAAGCTTTTGCGTTTCTGATAATTCTTGTCATCCGTGTTGTTGTCCAGCTCGGCCAGAATCTCCTTCTGACGTTTGTTCAGATTTTTGGGCACCTCCACTGTCACCTGAACATACTGGTCGCCCCGCATCCGGGGGTTGTGGAGATTCTGTATCCCTTTCCCCTTCAGCCGGAACACGTCCCCGGGCTGGGCGCCCTCATGGACGTGGTAGCTGACCCTGCCGTCCAGAGTGGGCACCTCCACATCCGCGCCCAAGGCCGCCTGGGTGAAGGTAATGGGCATCTCGCACCAGACGTCGTTGCCCCTGCGCTGAAAAACAGGATGGGGACGGACCGAAACATATACATGCAGGTCGCCGTTGGGCCCGCCGTTGCTGCCGGCATTGCCCTTGCCGCTGACGTTGAGAATCTGCTCATCGCTGATCCCCGCGGGCACGGTGACCTCAATGGTCTTCCGCCGCCGGACCCGGCCCTTGCCATCGCAGGTGCGGCAGGGCTTTTCAATGATTTTGCCTGTGCCCCGGCAGCGGTCGCAGGTGTGGTTGGACTGCATGACCCCAAAGGGGGTGCGCTGGCTGACCCGCACCTGCCCGGTTCCGTTACAGTTGGGGCAGGTTTTGGGGCTGGTGCTCTCTGCCGCGCCGGTGCCGTGGCAATCCTCGCACTGCTCGATCTGCTGGTACTCCACCGTCTGCTTGCAGCCCTTGGCCGCCTCCTCAAAGCTGATGGCAATATTGGCCTGAACATCGCTGCCCTGCCGGGGCGCGTTGGGGTTCTGTCTTCTGCCGCCCCCAAAGCCGCCCCCAAAAAAGCTGTCGAAGATGTCTCCAATATCGAAGCCGGCCCCCTGGAAAGGGTTGCCCCCCCCTGCCCCGCCGCCAAAGTTGGGATCAACTCCCGCATGGCCGAACTGGTCGTAGCGGGCCCGCTTGTCGCCGTCTGAGAGCACCTCGTAGGCCTCGTTGACCTCCTTGAACTTGGCCTCAGCGGCCTTGTCGTCGGGGTTCAGGTCCGGGTGGTACTTTTTCGCCAGCTGGCGGTAGGCCTTTTTGATCTCATCCTCTGAGGCGGACTTGCCAATGCCCAGCACCTCATAGTAGTCTCTTTTGTCTGCCACTCAAATCAACTCCTGAAACCCCGCCGGGCCTTAGTTTACGTCTTTGAAGTCTGCGTCGTAGACATTGCCGTCGCCGCCGTTCCCGCCGTCACCGGGAGCGCCGGGGTTCTGGGGGCCCTCAGGACCCTGCTGGGGGGCTGCCTGCTGGTAGAGCTTTTCGCTGACCGCATACACTGCCTTTTGCAGCTCATCCATGCCCGTCTTCAGCTCCTCCACCGAGCCGTTCTGCAGCTTATCCCGCAGCGCCGCTACCTTCACGTTGATCTCGTTCTTATCTGCCTCCTGCAGCTTGTCGCCGCTGTCTGCCAGCAGCTTCTCCGCAGAGTAGCACAGGTTCTCCGCGTTGTTTTTCACATCCACCTCTTCCCTGCGCTTTTTGTCCTCCTCGGCAAACTGCTCTGCAGCCTTTACCGCCTTGTCAATGTCCTCCTTGCTCATGTTGGAGCTGGAGCTGATGGTGATATGCTGCTCCTTGCCGGTGCCCAGGTCCTTGGCAGAGACATTGACAATGCCGTTTGCGTCAATGTCAAAGGTGACCTCGATCTGAGGGATGCCCCGGGGAGCGGGGGCAATACCGTCCAGCTTGAACAGGCCCAGCTGCTTATTGTCCCGGGCAAACTCCCGCTCGCCCTGCAGCACGTTGACCTCTACCTGGGTCTGGCTGTCAGCGGCTGTAGAGAATATCTGGCTCTTTTTGGTGGGGATGGTGGTGTTGCGGTCAATGATCTTGGTCATAACGCCGCCCATGGTCTCCACGCCCAGGCTCAGAGGCGTCACGTCCAGCAGCAGCAGACCCTGGACCTCGTTATTCAGCACACCCGCCTGAATGGCCGCGCCCATAGCCACGCACTCGTCCGGGTTGATGCCCTTGAAGGGCTCTTTTCCAATAAAGTTCTTCACCGCGTCCTGCACGGCAGGAATGCGGGAGGAGCCGCCCACCAGCAGCACCTTGCTGATCTCCCCAATGGACAGGCCGCTGTCCTGAAGAGCCTGGCGCACAGGGCCCATGGTCTTTTCCACCAGGTCGGCAGTGAGCTCGTTGAACTTGGCCCGGCTCAGGGTCATGTCCAGATGCTTGGGGCCAGTGGCGTCGGCGGTGATAAAGGGCAGGTTGATGGCCGCGCTGGTCACGCCGGAGAGCTCAATCTTGGCCTTCTCCGCAGCCTCCTTGATGCGCTGCATGGCCATCTTGTCGCCGGAGAGGTCAATGCCCTGCTCCACCTTGAAGCCGCCTACAATCCAGTCGATGACCCGCTGGTCAAAATCGTCGCCGCCCAAGCGGTTGTTGCCGGCAGTGGCAAGCACCTCCTGCACGCCGTCACCCATCTCAATAATGGACACGTCAAAGGTGCCGCCGCCCAGGTCGTACACCATCACCTTCTGGTCATTGTCCTTGTCAACGCCGTAAGAGAGCGCGGCGGCGGTGGGCTCGTTGATAATGCGCTTGACCTCCAGGCCGGCAATCCTGCCCGCGTCCTTGGTGGCCTGACGCTGAGAATCGGTGAAGTAAGCGGGCACTGTAATCACTGCGCTGGCCACAGGCTCGCCCAGATAGGCCTCGGCATCCGCCTTCAGCTTCTGCAGAATCATGGCGCTGATTTCCTGAGGAGTAAAGCTCTTGTCGTCAACGCTCACCTTATAGGCGCTGCCCATCTCCCGCTTGATCGAGGAGACTGTGCGGTCCGGGTTGGTGATAGCCTGACGCTTTGCCACCTGGCCCACCATGCGCTCGCCGGTTTTGCTGAACGCCACCACAGAGGGAGTGGTACGGGCTCCCTCGGCATTGGCGATAACCACCGGCTCGCCGCCCTCGATGACCGCCACGCAGGAGTTTGTTGTGCCCAGATCGATACCAATCGTTTTTGCCATTGTTGATTACCTCTCTTATTCTTTGATTTACATAATAGTATGATTTGCCGACCGTTCTTTTCGCTTTCAGCCTGACTAGAAAAATTTATTTCCTAAAGACGGGGGATCAGTTGGCCACCTGCACCATGGCGTGGCGCACCACCCTGCCGCCCAGGGTATAGCCCTTCTGGAACACAGCGGAAATCACATTCTCCCCCAGCGCCTCATCCTCAATATGGGCTACGGCGTTGTGCAGGTTGGGGTCAAAGGCCTCCCCCACCGCTCCTACCGGTGCAACGCCAAGCTTTTCAAAGGCGCTCTCTATCTGGGCCTCAATCATCTCCACACCCTTGCGCATGTCCTCACCCGAGGCATTTTCCTGCCCCAGGGCCAGGCTGATATTGTCGGCAATGGGCAGAATGGCCTGCACAGTGTCAGCCACCGCGTTATTGTAAATAGCTGTCTTCTCCCCTGCCGTGCGCTTGCGAAAATTGTCATACTCAGCCAGCACCCGCAGGTACTGCTCCTTCTGCGCCGCCAGCTCCGTCCTGAGCTTTTCCAGCTCATCCTCCAGGGGCTGCTCTGGCTGGGGCTCCTGGGCCTGCGCGGCCTCCTGTTCCGGCGGGACCTCCGCCTCAGGGGGCTTTTTCTCCTTGTCCTTCATGCTTCCGGCTCCTTTCTATATATAATGGCTCCATGCAAAACCATTTTTTCTATTCCTCCCGGGCCAGCGCGGTGAGCTGGCCGCTGATCTGCTCCGCCAGGTAGCCCAGCACCGCCGTGAGCCCGGGGTAGTCCATGCGCACCGGCCCTACCGCCGCGATGGCCCCCGCGTCCTGGCCGTCCACATGGTAGCGGGCCGTCAAAAGAGACACGCCCTCCAGCTCCGGCCAGCCGCACTCCTGGCCGATGAGCACCGTCACCCGCCCGGGCTTCTGGGCCAGCAGGCTGGCAAGCTCCTGCCGCCGCTCCAGAAAATGCAGCACCCGCCGGGCCTCAGCGGCCCCCAGCTCCTGGTAGAGCAGCAGATTCATCTGTCCGCTCAGCAGAGTGTCGGTACGGGCCGTGTCATCAGCCGCCTCGAGCAAAGCCCGCAGGGGCGCGCCGATCATCGCGTACAGCTCTCCCAGAGAGGCCCCCAAGCTCTGCAAAAAGGCCGGGGTAATCTCCGAGACCATTTTCCCGGTGACTCTTTCGTTGAACACCCGGAAGAACACCCGGAGAATGTCATTGGTCAAATCGTAGTCGCAGCGGAACACCCGGCTTTTCATGGTGCCGACAGAGCTCATCACCAGCAGCATGGCCGTGCGGCGGCTGGTCTGCACCAGCTGCACCGCCTTGATTCGGGAGCCGGGCCCTCCCGGCGTGGTAACGGCGGCAATGCACCGGCTGATGCCTGCGGCCAGCTGCACTGCCCGCAGAAGCAGCTGCTCCGGGTCATACTGGCCCGGGGCCAGCCGGGCGTCGATTCCCCGCCGCTGGGCGGGAGTCAGCTCCGGCACCTGCATCAGCCGGTCCACATATTCCCGGTAGCCCCGCTGCGAGGGCACCCGGCCTGCCGAGGTATGGGGCTGTTCTAACAAGCCCAGCTCGGTCAGGCTGGCCATCTCGTTGCGTACTGTGGCAGAGGAGACGCCGATCTCCTCGGCAATGGCCTTGCTGCCCACCGGCTCTCCATGTTGAATGTAGCCTGTGACCACCGAGGCCAGTATTCTTTTTCTTCGCAGGGTAAGCTCCATAGGACCGCCTTCCCTTCTGCCCTTCCGGGCGGGTTTTAGCACTCATAGCCATCGAGTGCTAAACTGTATCTATAATGTACCACCATGGTCAGAAAAAGTCAATACAATATTTGTAAAAACTTTATGAACCAGCGCAAGCGCTGGACTGTCTTCGCGGGAAACGCTGGTGTAAACAAAAGGGAAAGTGTGTGGCCGCAGCTTGTGGCGGCTGCTGGGAATAAGGCTCAGGGACTAGGGCTTGTTTGAAAAATCGAAAACGCCGTCTTTTTACCCAGAAGCAGCCATCTTCTGTGTCGAAAATCCTCGTAATACGCAAGTATTCCTTGCGGTTTTCTCCTTGAAGCTGACCGCTTCTGGTCAAAAATCCGTCATTTCCTCTATTTTCAAACAAGCCCTAGCCTTTTGCCCCTCCAGAAGCTACCACATTTCGACAGAGGTACTGGTACAGCCATATTGTTTTGTGCTCTTTTTTAAAAACTATTTACAAATATACAATTCTGTAGTATAATTTTTACGAAAGGTGGTTGAGATACTATGAAAAAGTGGTTTTCTATCGTCTTATCTCTCGCCCTTGTCCTTGCGGTCTTCACCAGCTGTTCCGGCCCTGCTCCGGCCCAGTCAGAGGCATCTCAGAAGGACCCTGCCAGCACCGGCGCCGAGGAGTCCGCAGAGCTCCCCGTGCTGCGCGTTTGTGTCGACTTTCCCAGCGTCAACAGCCAGGAGTCTCAGGCCTTTCTTAGCTCTGTTCCCGGCAACGGCTCGGAGTTCACTCTCCTCCTGGAAAGCCTCCCCAGGGGGGACAGCCCCAACCGGAAGACGGAGCTGACCCGCATCCGCACAGAGATTCTGGCGGGCAAGGGGCCGGATGTGTTTCTCTGCGCCTGCTATTCACCTTTTACTTATACTGCCATGGGAGACGAGGCTACCGGGCTGTTCCCCTTCCCCCGTCAGGCCATGGAGAACCGCATTTTTCTGCCCCTGGACGAGTACATAGAAAATGCCGAATATATGGAGTGGGACAAGCTGCTCCCCAATATTATGGAGGCGGGCCGTAATGACGAGGGCCAACAGGTGCTGCCCTTGGCCTATGATATGTGGATCATTCTGTTGGAGAAGGACGCCTACACCCCCTCCTTTGACCTTTCCCCTACCTGGGACGACCTGGCAGCCAGCAGCGACCCCACGGCCAGGATGCTGGCTCAAAACACCCGGGTGTACAGCATTATGGGCGATGTGGCGGACTATGAGAACGACAAGCTCTCCATTTCGGAGGAGGATATGCTGGACTGCTTCCGCCGTTACCGTGATCAGGGGAGCCTCTCTCAAGAGGAGACTCCCGTCCCCTATGTATTCGCCCAGATAACAGACGGCCATATTACTGCGTTAGACAGCTGCTCTGTCCCCCTGGACGATGACGCGCCGGAATACTGGATGCTGGGCGAGTACAATACCACCGGCGGGTGCACGGCTGGCGTCAGCAGCATGGCGGCAATCAACCGCAACACCCCATATCCCCAGCAGGCCTTTCGGGTACTGGACCGGCTGCTGGACAAGTCTACCCAGGGGAATCATCCGCTCTATGCTCATCTTCACGCTCTGCCGGTGCACAGTGAGCTGTATTCCCAGGACGCTCCCCAGCACGGACAGTCCATGAGCGCGGCCAACTTTCAGGCCTACTGTGAGCTGCGGGAGCAGATCAGCGTGGTAAAGTTCAACACGCCCCTGGACCATTGCATGATTGAAGTTGTGCGGAACTGCGCCCCCGGACAGGAGGATCAGCTCCCCTCTCTGGTTCATGAGCAGTACATGAAAATGAACATGATGTTGGCAGAAAGCTGAAGCCAGACGTCTGAAAAGAGCTTCCCTCAGGCGCAGAACCTGGGGGAAGCTCTTTTGTCAATCAGTTTATTTTGACTGGGCTAAGGACCGCTTTGCCGGAAGTTTTTCCTTCTGTGTGTCAGTGTTATGCGACTGAATGTAGGGCCGTGCACCCCCACCTGTGCATTTAACGCTATTGAAACACAAATGCTAGAACGCTTTAAGCACGGACAACTTCTCTATACCATAATACTGGCAGACCTGCACAGCTTCCTCCGATACCACCTCTCCCGGGGCCACAGGGCACACCGCCGGGGGGCAGGACACCGCCAGAGAGGCCGCGGTCCGTCCCACAGCCTCCTGGACTGGCACCGGCTGACTGGGCAGAAACAGAGCCTGACGCAGAGACATCCGGCGTTCTGGCCGGCGAAATGGGGGCAACTCCGGCGGGGGAAGGGCAGGACGCTTCTCTATCCCGGCAAGAGCCTTCTCCAAAGCGTCCAGGGCCGGCAGATTCCCCGGCCCTGGCATCAGCACCAGATAGTCTGGGTCAGCGTATTCACAATAAATCTGACGCTTTTTCAGCAACGCCGCCAATTCCCCGCCGGTATAGCCAAAGGACCTTGTATCCAGCGTAAGCTTCAGGGGCTCATCCCCGGTAAAGCCCCACCCCTGCCGCCCGAGACGGCGTTTAAGGCCGTCTAATTGGCAGACTGCCTCTGCCAGCCGCTGGGGATAGTCCCCGGCAAGAGCCCGGTTGGCTTGGTCCAGGGACTGCAAAATCAGGTAAGAGGGGCTGGTAGAGCCGAACAGGGCCATTGCCTCCCGGGCATGAGAGAAAAAACCGGCAGGGGCTTCCGCTGCCAGATGAAGGTATGCCCCGCCGGTGAGTACCGGCAGAGTCTTGTGGGCGCTGTCACAGCACAGGTCCGCCCCCTGGGCGATGGGGTGTCGGGAGGGGCTGAGAAAGCCCAGATAAGCCCCGTGGGCATTGTCCACCAAAAGGGGGACTCCCCACTGACGGGCAACCGCCGCCAACGGGGCTACAGCGGCAGTATGGCCCAGATAGTCGGGGCTGGTGAGGTACACAGCGGCAGCATGAGGCGTTTGCCGTAGCAGCGTCCCCAGCTGTTCTCTGCCAAAGGCACACCGGCACAGGCTGTACTCCCGGTTCTCCGGGCATAGCCAGACAATATCAAAGTCCAGCAAAGCCGCAGCAGTGAGAAAGGCCTTGTGGGCGTTGCGCCCCGCCAGGACCGCCGGCCTCTCGCCGGGGTGCTTTTCCTGAAAGGCCAGCACCGCCAGATAGAGCATGGCCCGAATGCACTGGGAGGAGCCCTCGGTGGAATAGAGGGTCTCCCCTGTGCCGAACAGAGAGGCGGCGTTCCTCTCGCTCTCCCGGATGACGCCGCTGGGATGATAGAGGTCATCCGCGCCGTCCAGCTCTGTCAGGTCCCGGCTCTCGCAGCCCAAGGGGCCTGTTCCCTTATGGCCAGGCATATGCAGCCGGACCGGAGCACTGGCAGCATACCGGTCCACAAAGTCGCAAATTGGGGTGTTCATGACTGGCTCTGTGCTGTCCCAGCGGTCTCCAAATCCGCTTCCGCGGCTTCCAAATCCGCTTCCGCGGCTTCCAAATCCGCTTCCGCGGCTTTGAGCATGATCGCACACTCCATCCGTTTCCGGAACAGGTCGCAGCCGTATGGGTACACGCCGCTGATGCTTCCCGAGGCATGGTAGGCGTTGGCGGCGCAGCCTCCGGAGCAGTAGAGCTTGGCCCAGCAGTTGGCGCACTCCGGGCGGGCATACACGTTGCAGCCTCGGAACTCCTCCTGCAGGGCAGGGTTGGTCACTCCCTCAAACACCGAGCCCAGCCGGAATTTTTCCTCCCCCACAAACTGGTGGCAGGGGTACAGGTCGCCCCAGGGGGTGACGGCCATGTACTCGGTGCCCGAGCCGCAGCCGGAGATACGCTTGTAAATGCAGGGCCCGTCTTCCAGGTCGATCATGTAGTGATAGAAGGTGAAGGGCTTGCCTGCCTTGCGGCGGGCCAGCAGCTTTGCGGCCAGCTCCTCATACTGCTCCATGACAATGGGCTTGTCCTCCTCCGTCAGGGCAGAGGGGTCATCGGCAGCGCAGACCACCGGCTCCATGCTCAGCTGGTCAAAGCCCAGGTCCAGCATCACGTCGATGTCCTTGAGAAAATCCGGGTTGGCATGGGTAAAGGTGCCCCGCATGTAGTAGTTTTTGCCCCCCCGAGCCTGCACCAGCTTCTGAAACTTGGGGACAATGGCGTCAAAGCTCCCCCGGCCCGCATAGTCCACCCGAAACCGGTCGTGAATCTCCCGGCGGCCGTCCAGACTGAGCACCACGTTGGACATCTCTCGGTTGGCAAAGTCGATCACATCATCGTCGATGAGCATGCCGTTGGTGGTAAGGGTAAAGCGAAAATTCTTCCCCGCCTGCTTCTCCACCGAGCGGGCATAGGCCACCAAGCGTTTGACCAACTCCCAGTTCATCAGCGGTTCGCCGCCGAAAAAGTCCACCTCCAGGTTCCGGCGGGAGCCGGAGTTCTCAATGAGGAAATCCAGAGCCCGCTTGCCCACCTCAAAGCTCATCAACGCCCGGTCCCCGTGAAATTTGCCCTGAGAGGCAAAGCAGTAGGAGCAATTCAGGTTGCAGGTGTGGGCCACATGCAGGCACAGAGCCTTGACCACATTGCCGCTGCGGGCCTTGAACTCTCCGGCCATAGGCTGAAAGCTGTCCGGCGTAAACAGCTGACCGCCTTTTTCCAGCTCACCGATGGCGTCCAGGCAGGCCTCCACCTCCTCCTGGGCGAGCTCAGGCCGGTCCGCGTATTTCTCCATAATCAGGGCAACGATTTCTGCCCGGGGCTTCTCCTTATAAAGTCCGATCATGTCATAGGCCGCTTCATCCACCACATGAATCGCCCCAGAACAGGTGTCCAGCACAATATTGTAGCCTGCCAGCTGATATTGATGTACCATTCCTCTCGTTCCTTTCTGGAAAGAATGAAAAGTGCCGCCTGTCCTGGCGGCACAAAAACTTTCTGGAATTTCCCCACGCCAGGGCGCGGGAATCTCAGGCTCATTGTAGCACAAGACCCGGACAATGTCAAGCTGCCTGGCCTGACAGATGAAAGCCGGCCGCTTTACTTTTCCCCATTCATCCGCTATAATAAAGCTATCCACCACTGAAAGGACCGCCGCCTATGAAAATTGAACGCCTTTTGGGCATTATCGCCATCCTTCAGCAGAAAAAGACCGTCACCGCCCCCTATCTGGCTGAAAAATTTGAGGTCTCCCGCCGCACCATCAGCCGGGACATTGAGGACATCTGCCGGGCGGGCATTCCTGTGGTCACTACCCAGGGCGCTGGGGGCGGCATCTCTCTGATGGACGGCTTTGCCCTGGATACCACTGTGTTCACCCACCAGGAGCTGGCCCACATCTTCACCGGCCTGCGCTCTCTGGACAGCGTCTCCCACTCCCCCACTGCCGAAAAGCTGGCCCAGAAGCTGGGCGGGGCCCGCCCTCAGGAGCCGTTTCTCATTGACCTCTCCTCCTTCTATCGGGACTCCCTGTCCTCCAAGCTGGAGCTCATCCGGCAGGCCATCCAGGAGTGCCGCTGCATCTCCTTTCGGTATTATTATAAAAAGGGGGAGGCGGACAAGCTGGTGGAGCCCTACCGGGCAGTCTTTCAGTGGTCCGACTGGTATGTGTTCGGATTTTGCCGGGAGCGGCAGGATTTTCGCATGTACAAGCTGCGGCGGCTGTGGGAGCTGCGCCTGACCGGCGAGAGCTTCTCTCCCCAGGAGGTGCCGGAGGAAAAGCTGCGGTTTGGGTCCCACTTGACTGACAGCTACCGGGTCCGCGGGGTGTACGACCCCTCTCTCAAGTACCGGCTGGTGGAGGAATACGGCCCCGGCTGCTTTACGGTAGGGGAGGACGGCAGATTGTACGCAGAGTGGGGCTTTACCACGCCGGAGCAGGCGGTGGAGTGGTTTTTGGCCTTTGGGGACAAGGCAAAGGCGCTGGGCCCGCCGGACATGGTGGAGCGGATGCGCCAGGCCATTGCCTTGCTGAATAAATTATATGAAACCTGACATACTGTTGTCTGGTTCCCTGTGGTATCCTGTAGAAAAATGACAGGAGGTGAACCATAATGGCGGATTCCAGATGCGGACTGCACTGCACCGGCTGTGAATACAAGGAGAGCTGCGGCTGCAAGGGCTGTATTGAGACAGAAGGCCACCCCTTCCACGGGGTGTGCCCGGTAGCGGCCTGCTGCCAGGAGAAGGGGGTTGTCCACTGCGGCCAGTGCCCCGAAATGCCCTGCCAGCTGCTGAACCAGTATTCCTGCGACCCCGAGCACGGGGACACGCCCCCCGGCGCGCGCATTGAGCAATGCAGGCAATGGTATGCACAGGAGAAAGGGACCTGAGCCTATGAACGACAAAAAAATGCTGGCCCTGCGCATGGAGCGCCAATGCCTTGCCGCACCTGCGGACGAGGCGGAGTATCTTGCCCTCTACCAGGACTGCCAGCCGGGACAGAACGTGTATTGGAACGGCTTTGGCCAGCCCCCCACCCTGAGCTTTCGAGCAGCCTTTGACGACTTGGAATTCAACCGCTGCCGCCAAGTGCGTCGGGAACTGATCAAAGGCCGCTTCGCCGGAGGCAATCTGGGGTGGATCGTTCCCGAGGATTTGGAGCTGTTCGCGGCCCTGTACCGCAAGCCGCTGACAAAGCCCACAGAAGTCCAGCTGGCTTTGCTGGACATGATAGAGCGGGAGGGGCCTGTTACCATTCAACAGCTGAAGGAGGAAACCGGCTTGCTGGTAAAGGCTCTTACCCTTGCCCTGCACCGGCTGCAGGAGGCTTTCCTTATCTATGAGGACCAGAACGACGGCCAGTGGGACCGGGGCTGGTATCCCTTCCAGGAGATGTTTCCTCAGGCGGACCTGGAGCGGTTCACCCGGCAGGAGGCCCTGGAGCAGGTATTGCTGCGGTTTGCCCGGCGCATGGTGTGGTTCGACAGCGGCATGGCAAAGAGCTTTTACCGCCTGCCGGAAAAGGAGATTAAGCGGGCCGCTGAAAGCCTGGCGGACAAGGGGGCCCTGTCCACTTGGGGTACGGGCTATGTGCTGGCCCAGGACCGGGAACTGCTGACGAATCTGCCAGCAGAACCACCTCGGTCTGTCTATGCCATTCATCGCAACGACATACTGTATAAGACCCAGGAGCCAGCCCTGAAGGAGCTGGTAAAGCCCTTGACCGAGGGGCTTGCCTATGACCATGAGCCCCTGCAGTATCTCCTGGTGGACGGAGAATTCTGCGGGGCTGTGGTGGGGCATTTCCGCAACGGGCCCTATGATCTGAACGACGTGGTGTGCAGCCTGCCCGATGCTCGGGAACGCCGGGAGGAACTGCTGGATGCGGTTCGGGCGGTGAATTTCGGCAAAGGCCCTCAGCGTTTTCTGGGCGAGGCGTTGTAGGCCAGTAAGTTCGCAAAGTAATCCATCTTCTGACGCCACGCTGTCGGCTTTAAAGGCGTTTTGTATGAGGCTGTCTTCAGATAATCTGCCAGGCTGCGCTCCCTTCTTCCAAGGGGGCGCAGCCTTTCTTTTCCGCTAGGAGTGTGCGGCCATGAACTGACCCCGGGTTCTTGCCTTTCTGCACTAGGCCCTCTCCGGCCAGTAGCCACTACGGCTTGAGCTGCGCCGCAATTTCTGGCACAAGGGCCCGGTACGGAAATCAATTTTGTGAATATGAATTCACCAAGGCTCAATGAAATTGTGGCTTCGGGAATGAATTCGTCGCATTTGGAGCTGTTCAAGGTTCAATTATAAACCCATTTTGGATGAATATACGCGAAATTGATTTCCCTGAGGGCCCGGCTTGAACGGTTGACATCAGGATGGTTTCATGCTATTGTCTTATAAGAACAAACATACGGGGAGGCTGTGAATGATCTTATTTCTGACAAGCCAGATTGGGGCTACTGTCCATAAGGAAGGAAAACGGGTTGCAGGGAGGCTTGACAACAGGAATGGCTTTCTCACGCTTTTGCAAGACTGCCTGCAGTCGTACAGGCAAATGCTCTATATCTCCGGCTGTCCTCAGGAGAACGAAAAAATGTCCGATTGGTTTCACAACACAGTTGACAGTCTGAAAATGGAAGGCATTCGGTTTGCCAACAGCATTCTGCTCAATGGCCGTAACGCAGAAGCCACAGAGGAGCTTGTCGGCCGGTCAGACATCATTTTTCTCTCTGGCGGACATTTGCCCACACAGAACCGATTTTTTCAAGAAATCAAGCTGCAAAACACCCTGCGTGGATTTGAAGGAATCATAGTTGCACAAAGTGCAGGCAGCATGAACTGTGCCAGAACCGTTTACGCCTGCCCGGAATTACCTGGTGAAAGTAATGATCCGGATTTCAACCGATTCCTCCCGGGGCTTGGCCTTACGGACATCAACCTTGTACCACATTACAACCACAACCAAAGGCTGGTCCTTGACGGCAAAAGGTTCTATAAGGATATCATATATCCAGACTCCTTCCGGGTTCCCATCCATGTCCTTCCAGACGGTTCCTTCTTCCTTATACAGAACGGGCAGGTCAGACCCTTTGGCACAATCTACTTATTTCATCGCGGAGAATTCCAGCCGCTTTCTGGCGATGTCACAGCATGAAATTCTGGTGGTCATACACTCCAAACCAAATGCCAGATATGATGCACTTTGCTATTGTGCAAAAGCAGAATTCATGGTATAATGTGTTCTGACGAACACAAGGAGAAGCCCTGAAGCGCGAAGCGCTTCTCTTTTGCTGCGCATGACTTGGCGATGCTAAGTCACAGCGCCGGACTTCTCCGAATTGATTTATGGTATAATGCGGTAACAACCAGGCTGGCCCTCCCAGGCGAAACCCCTGGGGGTCATGCCTAGAGTCTGTTATAAAACTCCGAAACGCCGTCTATTTTGCCCCAAAACGGTGCTTTCTGCGTCAAAAATCCTTGAAAGGCGGCAAGCCTTTCTTGCGGTTTTTTCCTTGAAAGCCCTCGTTTTGGGACAAAAATCCGACATTTCTCCGGTTTTCAAACAGACCTCTAGTCAAAATATATTTCTTCAGGAGGAGCCTATGAAGCTGGCCGCGGTGGGCAGCAACTGCATCGATTATTACTGGAATATCAAAAACGGCCTTGCCTGCCCTGGGGGCGGGCCGGTGAACATGGCCGTCTACACCCTGCGCCTGGGGGGCTCCGCCTCCTATACCGGCCCGGTGGGGAACGATGCCTACGGACAGCTTTTGCGGGAGTCCGCTGCCTCCAAAGGGGTGGATGTGTCCCACCTCCATGTTCTGCCTGGCAGGACGGCGGTGTCTCAGGTGGAACTGCGGGAGGGAGAGCGCGTGTTCGGCGATTACAACGAGGGCGTGCTGGCTGAGTATACCCTGTCGGAGGAGGACCTGGACTTCCTCTGCACCCATGACCTGGTGGTCTGCGACCTGTGGGGCAAGGTGGAAGGATATTTCCCCCAGCTTCAGGCCAGAGGCCTCCCCACTGCCTTTGACTGCGCCACCCGCCCCGAGGACCCTGCCAGCCGCCGGGCCATTCCCTGTAGCGACTATGTGTTCTTTTCCGCCGAGGGGGGCGACTGCCCGGCCCTGCGGGAGCAGCTGGCGCGGTATCAGTCCCAAGGCCCCAGGCTGGTCACCGCCATGCTGGGGGAACAAGGCAGTCTGTGCTTTGACGGCAGAGACTACCATTGCTTCGGCATCGTCCCCTGTCCCCAGGTGGTGGACACTATGGGGGCGGGCGACAGCTATATCGCGGGGTTTCTCAGCGGCGTGGTCGCGGGGGACTCTGTGGTGGAGGCCATGAGGCGGGGCGCAACAGCAGCCAGTGAAACGCTGCAATATTTCGGCGCCTGGTGACAGAAAGGAGAGCTTGCCATGAAATACGAATCCAAAGCCTGGGCAGAGCCGGAAGGCCCCTGCCTGCGTAATTTTGACGAACAGGGGGAGTTGGACAGCGTCAACGGCGCGCTGGCCCTGCGGCCCCAGATTGAGAAAATCCTGGACCAGCTGTGGGAGGAGGGCTTTGACCGGATCTTCTTCATAGGCATCGGCGGCACCTATGCCTCGGCTATGCAGGTGGAGGTCTACCTGCGTGGACGCTCGGCTCTGAGCGTTTATGCTGAAAACGCCGCCGAATACTTAACCACCGGCAACCGGCGGCTGACAGAACGCTCGGTGGTGGTCTATTCCAGCGTCTCCGGCAACACCCCGGAGATGGTGGCACTGGTGGACAAGGTGAAAGCTCAGGGGGCCCGGGTGCTGGCCTTTGTGGACACCCCCGGCTCGGTACTCGCCCAGCCGGACCGCTGGGACCACCTGATCTGCTACCCTAAAAACGAGCAGCTGAAATTCTACATGACCGCCAACTATCTCATGTACAAAAACGGGGAATTCCCGGAATACGACCGCTATAACCGTGAGATGGAGGCATGTCTGGCCCGGGGGCTGGCAGAGGTCGAAAAGTCTGCCGACGGCTGGGCCTGGGCATACGCAAAAAGCAAGGCTGCGTTTTTGAAGGAGCATCCGGACCTGCCCCACTACTTTATCGGGGCGGGAAATCAGTGGGGCGCTACTTACTCCTACGCCATGTGCTACTGGGAGGAGCAGCTGTGGATTCGCACCAAGTCCATCACCTGCCCGGAGTTTTTCCACGGGATGCAGGAGATTATCACCGCAGACACCCCTGTCACCCTGTTTATGGGAGAGGACGAGCAGCGTCCTCTGGCGGAGCGGGTGGCTCGCTTCTTACCCAGGGTCTGCGGCAACTACACCATCATTGACACCAGAGAGCTGCCTATGAAGGGCATCAGCCCGGAATTCCGGGGCAGCATCTCCCACCTGATGATGCATGCTGTCAATAACCGGGTAGACGCCTATTTGGAGCTGTTCCTGCGGCATCCTCTGTCCATCCGGCGGTACTACCGGCAGTTTGAATACTGAGCTCCTTAAGAAGTCCCGGCCTTTCTCCACGGCCGGGACCTTTTCTCGCCTGCTCCCCAGGGAGCGGTTCCAAAAGGAATGTCATGAACCGCGAAAACCCGGGGTTCAGCTCTCGGCCAATTCCATACTCATCTGGCGGTATACCTCCTCCACTTCATGGGGAATGTCGCCCTGGCCCAGCAGCTGCACAGCCTGGCATCCAGCATAGCCGGCGCAAAGGTAATTGTCCAGAGGCGTAGAAAATTTCGCCTCCGTGATCAGGTCCCGCGCATCCAGAAACTGCTGGTAGACCTCCTCCTGCATATGCCAACGCTGGACAGGCTGCTCCTCAGTCATCAGTCCCTCATAGACCGGCACGCTGCCATCCATAGCCGCATGGTATAGCCCTGCGTATTGCTGCGACTCCTTCCCCATCAGGATATCTAGCAACAAAAAGGCTTCTTCGGGACGCTGGGTATTGGCATTGACCGCGCACCAGCTGGTGATTCGGGCCGTCACGCCGCCGGAGATACTGCACACAGGCGCCAAACGCATATCCCAGTTACGGACGCCCTCATCTGAGTCAAAATCCACCCCTATATTGAGCCTGCGGTTCTCCGGCAGCTCCTCTTGAAACAGCGCGTCTTCCAATTCCAACGCAGAGGAATATATATTCAGTAATTCCTCCTGTGAGAACAGCAGCTCTTCAGCGGCATAATCGGCAGCCTTGCCAAACACACTGTCTATGCGCTCCACACAGTATGGGTCGAACATGAGGGCCGCGCCCCGAACCAGCGGGTCGGAGGAGTCCGCCATATCCTGCCAGGTGGTGGACCGGGTGAGAGACTCCCGGGGAGAGGCTCCGTTATATATGGTGACTGGGAAGCTGTAGGACATGGGCAGGATATACTGCCCGTTCCGGCCCCGTCCGGCCTCCATAATAACCGGGGAAAGCTTGTCCCACTCCATGTGCCCGGCGTTCTCAATATACTCGTCAAGGCAGAGAAAGGTATTTCGCTCCATGGCCTTTTCAGGAAAACGGAACAGTCCGTCCTCCTTGCTTGCGCTGATGATGAACAGGTCTGGCCCCTTGCCAGCGGCAAGTTCTGTGCGCAGCTGAGTGATGGCGCCCTTGCGCTCCTCCCCCTCCGGCGGAATGACGACCAGCTCCACGTCCTCCGGCGCACCGTAGTCCTTTGCATTTGTCAGAAAGTTCTCTGCCAGCAGGCTTTTTCCGGCGCTGTTGTACCCCAGGTCCACACAGACCCGCAGCGGCTCCTTTTTAGCCATGCAGCCGGCAAACAAAATCAGCACAGGCAAAAGAGCTGTCAGGATACGGCTCAGAATATTTCTCGGCTGTTGTTTCATTCTGATCTTCCTTTCTCATGTATGATTCAAGAACATGATAGCAGATCAATCTCTAAATTGTCTCTAAAAAACGAAATTTTTGAGTTTTTATTTAACGCGGCTGGATACTGTGTCATGAGGTAAGATTCCTTCTGTCTCTGCCTGTTCTTTCTCTTGGGCCGCTCTTGACATCCCCTCTCTCCATGCTATAATATAAAAAACACCAAACCATTCCAAAGGAGTAACCCTATGAGCATTCCCTCATACTATGCGGGCTGGTCCGCCTCTCTGCGCTTTACCAAAACACGACGGGCTCTCCCCCATGTCGCCCGCCTGGGGAGTTGACTGATATGGGGGGAACATACCGGCAGCGAGAGCGGGTTCTTCGGTTTGCTGCGGAGAGCTTTGGCACTCAGCCTGAATATCTATGGGCGGACACCCCGGAGGCAGCGGTGCTCCGCCACCCAAACAGCAAAAAGTGGTATGGCATTCTCATGCGGGTGTCCCGGGAGCGGCTGGGCCTGGAGGGCCCGGGGGCGGCGGACGTCCTCAACCTGAAATGCGGGTCCCTGCTGCTGGGCTCTCTGTTGGAGGAGCCCGGCTTTCTGCCTGCATACCATATGAGCAAAACCCATTGGGTCAGCATTCTTCTGGACGGTCCGGCGGAGGACGAGGCAGTCTTCTCCCTGTTGGAGCTGAGCTATGCCAACGTGGCCCCAAAACCCAAAAAGCGGAGGACCCAGTCAGAGTCTGTTGAAAAGCCAGAGGGATGATGGATTCTGTTGAGAAACGGTTCGGTTTCAGGAAAAGAGGCAATGCAGTTCACTCTGTTGACTGCAAAAAACTGCGTAATATGCGTAATATAGGGACTTTTGAGGCAGGAAATGACCGTTTCCAGGCAAAAAGACAACGCCCTGAGGTTTACAAACAGACTTCATAAAAGGAGGCAGATCTATGAACACGGAAAAAGACTTTTCCGTGGGCTCGGTCAAGAGGCAGATTATCGCCCAAGCGGCGCCTTTGACTGTAGCCCAAGTGGTACAGCTGCTATATAATGTGGTGGACCGCATCTACATAGGACATATGAAGGGGATCGGTGATGTGGCCCTGACAGGGCTGGGCATCACCTTCCCTGTCATTGTGCTCATTGCGGCCTTTACCAGCCTGTTTGGCGCAGGGGGCACCGTGCTGTTCTCGATTGCCCGGGGGCGGCGGGACGAGGAGGAGGCTGAGGCCATTCTGGGCAATGTGTTCGCCCTGCTCACCGCCTCCTCGGCTGTGCTGTTCTGCCTGTGCTATCTGTTCCGGCGGCCGATTCTCTATCTGTTCGGGGCCAGCGATGTGTCGGTGGAATATGCGGACCAGTACCTGCAAATCTACCTGTTTGGCACAGCTTTCTCCATGTTGGCCACAGGGCTCAACGGCTACATCAACGCCCAGGGCTTCCCCCGGGTTGGGATGCTTACCACCATTCTCGGCGCAGTGGTGAATATCGTCCTGGACCCTATTTTTATTTTTGGCCTGGGACTGGGAGTGCGGGGCGCGGCGCTGGCTACGGTGCTCAGTCAGGGCATTTCAGCGGCGTGGGTGCTGCGGTTCCTCACTGGCAAAAAGGCGATTTTAAGGCTGCGCCTGCGCCGGGTGCGGGTGGACCTGCGCCGGACCCGGTCTATTGCTGCCCTGGGCCTGCCGGGCTTTGTGATGCAGGGCACCAACAGCCTGGTGCAGATTGTGTGCAACGTACAGTTGCAGGCCTATGGCGGCGACCTGTATGTGGGCATTATGACTGTGCTGAACTCGGTCCGGGAGATTCTCTCCCTGCCTGTGATGGGCGTCACCAACGGAGCCCAGCCGGTGCTGGGCTTCAACTACGGGGCAAAGGAAAACAGCCGGGTCAAGGAGGGCATCCGGTTCACGGCTGTTCTGGGCATTGCCTACACGGTGGCCGCTTGGGTGGTGG
Source organism: uncultured Oscillospiraceae bacterium (assembly GCA_910587835.1). Classification (GTDB taxonomy): domain Bacteria; phylum Bacillota; class Clostridia; order Oscillospirales; family Acutalibacteraceae; genus Acutalibacter. The sequence goes on from CAJUNQ010000056.1 coordinate 21,809, forward strand.
TCATGCTCATTCCTCAGCAACTGATGGGCATTTTTTCCAGCGACGCCGCTGTGATTGAGACCGGAGCCCATATGCTGAACCTGTACTTTTTCGGCTTTTTTTTCATGGCCTTTCAGTTTGTGGGACAGACCGCTTTCCAGTCTCTGGGCAAGGCGAAACAGGCGGTGTTTTTCTCCCTGCTGCGCAAGGCCTTTATCGTTGTGCCGCTGACCTTACTGCTCCCCATACTGGGCCTGGGAGTACAAGGTGTGTTTCTGGCCGAGCCCATCTCCAACGCCATTGGGGGGCTGGCATGCTTCACCACCATGTGGCTGACCATTTATCGCAAACTGTGAGGGACAGAGCGGCTGGCCGCTCCCTGGTTATACTCTGCCTATGGAAGCCAATCGGTCCCCCGCTTTCGGCAAAACGACAGGCAGCGACAGTCTGGAAAGAAAGCGCTGCTTTTTATGTCCTGCAATGGCTGAGGATTTCTACTCTGTCCCAATTGACAGCAATATTAGCCTGGTGTTTATCGCAATTTCAAAAAACGAGGCCTCTTTCCCGGCATCATCGGAAGCCGCCTCGTTCAGTCAACACAAAAGGGGACCCCGCCTGCGGAGTCCCCTCTTTTTATTACCTCGGAAGTAAATAGTTGGAATTTTTTGAGTGACAGAAAGCCTGGGGCAAAGCCATGGGGCTCTGCCCCACACCCTGCCAGGGCTGCGTTCTCTTTCCACTGTCAGGACGCCAGGTAATGTGGTATTTACTGCCTCTCCGCGAAGTAGTCAGCGCGGAGGATGGAGTAGCACACATCGTCACAAATCTGGCCGTCGCAACGCCTGCAGGCCCAGGGCACCACGCCCTCCAGCTTGAACCCACACTTTTCAATCACCCGCTGGCTGCGGAAATTCCCCGCATAGTGGCTGATCGCCATCACATCCACCTTTTTCTGTTCAAAGGCATGGGTCACCATAGCGCGCAGAGCCTCTGGCATATAGCCCCGGCCCCAACAATCCCGGCGCAGCTCATAGCCCACTGAAAGGCTGTTCACCTGAAACCGCCGCAAATCGCTCTGGTACTTGATGCGTCCCACCACCTCGCCGGTTGCCTTTACTGCAATGGCAAAGCAGTCCTCATTATGCAGGTCCCGGCTGAACGCTGCCGCAGCTGCCTGCAGGGTTTCGGCAGGCCGGCATCCGGCGGGAATCATCACCTGAGGGTCGGACACTATGGACATATAAGCGTCAAAGTCCTGGCGCTTCCATCGGCGCAGGATCAGCCGGGGTGTTTCCAGCTCTCCCCGCATCCAGCGGAACAGCCTCATTCCCATTCCTTCTTTCCTTACGTCCGGGGAGCCTTGAAATACTGATAGAACTGACAACGGATCATGCCGTTATAGAGCTTCCGGCGCTTGTCTGCCGGACGGCCGAACAGACGCTCAAAGTCCTCCTCCGGGGTGATGACGCCGTAGCTCCACCCCCGCCGGGACTGAAACACCCGGCCCATCTCCCGGTACAGGCCAGCGGCCTCCTGCTGGTCCAGCAGGCGTTGGCCATAGGGTGGGTTGCACACCACGCAGCCAAACTCTCCCGGCTCCTGAAACTGCCGGATGTCCCGGACTGAGGCGGACACTGACTCCCCCACCCCCGCCCGGCGGGCGTTTTTCAGGGTCAGCTCTACTGCTGCCGGGTCAATATCATACCCAACCCCATAAAAGCCGCTGTTCCGACGTTCCAGCGAACGCGCCCGTTCCCGCTCCTGAGCCCAGACCTTTTGGGGGGACTGGACCCAGTCCTCAGCGGCAAAACGCCGGTTAAGGCCAGGGGCAATGTTCATTGCCAAAGTCGCGGCCTCAATAAGCAGGGTTCCCGAGCCGCAGAACGGGTCAAAGAATTGCCCGTCAGACCGCAGCCGGACCAGCTTTACCAGGGCTGCGGCCAGGGTCTCCTTCATGGGCGCGGCCACCGAGGCGGGCCGGTAGCCACGCTTGTGCAGCCCCGCCCCGCTGGTATCTACGGTCAGACTCACCTGGTCCTTCAAAATACGGAAGCGTATCCGACAGGCCGGGCCCTCCTCTGTAAACCAGCTGCCGCCGTATTTGGACTTCAGCCTCTCCACCACTGCCTTTTTGACAATCGCCTGACAGTCGGGCACACTGTGAAGCTGGCTGTTCAGGCTGCTGCCGGTGACAGGAAACGCAGAGTCCCGGTTCAACAGCCCCTCCCAGGGCAGGGCCCGCACTCCCTGAAACAGCTCCTCAAAGCTTCGGGCGGAAAACTCCCCCATAAGGACCCCCACCCGCTCCGCAAAGCGGCTGTTCAGGTTGGCCCTGGCCAGCAGGTCCCAGCCGCCCTCAAACAGCACCCGGCCGTTCTCCGCCTGAACCTGCTGGCAGCCCAGCTCCCGCAGTTCCTGCGCGGCCAGGCCCTCCACGCCCATCAGGCAGGGCGCTGAAAACCTCACTTCTCCTCCGGAACCAGCAGGCCGTAGTCTCCGGACCTGCGCCGGTACACCACGTTGATCTCCCCACTGCCGTCGTTGCGGAACATAAAGAACTCATGCCCCAGCATATTCATCTGCATAATGGCCTCCTCGGGCGTCATCACCTTCACGGCAAACCGTTTGGTGCGGGCCACCTGCAGCTCCTCGTCCGGTTCGTCATAATAATCGTCAGAGAACACCAGGCCTGGGTCCACCTTCTTGGCTTTTTCCAGCCGGGTCTTGTTCCGCCGCATCTGACGGCCCAGGGCGGCGATCACATGGTCCAGGGCCTCGTTCATATCCTGAGAGGTCTCCTCCGCCCGGCAGATCATCCCCCGCTGGCGGATGGTGATCTCCACCGTCTGGCGGTTGCGCTCCACTGTCACCGTGACAGTGGCCTCAGCGTCCTCATCGAAGATCCGGTCAAACTTAGCCAGCTTTTTCTCTACCAGCTCTTTAAAGCTGTTGCGCAGGTTGACCTTTCTGCCGATAATCGTGATCTTCATAGTGGTTCCTCCTTATTCACGGCGACCCTTCAGGACCGCCTGGATTGCGGGCTTTTGGGGACATATCAGCAGGTGGAGAGCCCACCTGTCGCTGTTGTCCTGAAATCAGTATAGCACATTCGACAAAAGATTGCAATAGGAAATGGAAAAACTATAATATTTGGGCCGCAATAAATAAAAAAGAAACCTCCTATCAGATTTCACCGATAACCCGCAAACCAATTCGTTTTATTTGACTGAACTTCATAGCAAAAGCTCCGTGTCCGCCGCTAGTTCGCTAGGCCTGAGCAGCTGAGGCAAGCGCATGGCAGTGCTGTCATGCGCTTTGCTCCGTCTCCCCCTGTCAAAGGGTGATACCTACCTTGCGGCCCAAGCCTCTATTATTTTACAGCTCCACACTCTTGTGCCGGGTGACATGGCAGCCTACATTCACCGCCACCGGCAGGCCTGCAATATGGGTGGGGTAGGCTTCAATATTCACTGCCAGGGCTGTCACGCTGCCCCCAAAGCCCTGGGGGCCCACCCCGGTCTCGTTCACCGCAGCCAGCATCCGGGCCTCAAGGTCTGCGTAATAGGGGTCTGGGTTCCTTTGGGCCACGTCCCGGCAGAGGGCACGCTTGGCCAGCAGGGCGCACAGCTCAAAGTCGCCGCCAATACCCACCCCCAGCACCACCGGCGGGCAGGGATTTCCTCCAGCCTCTTGCATAGTCTCCGCCACAAAGGAGACAATCTCCTCCTCCCCCGCAGCCGGGGTAAACATGTGCAAACGGCTCATGTTCTCACTGCCGAAGCCTTTGGGGGCCACTGTCAGCCGGAGCTTGTCCCCTGGGACCAGCCGGACATGGAGCACCGCCGGGGTGTTGTCCCCGGTGTTCCCCCGGCGCAGAGGGTCCTTCACGACAGAACACCGCAACAGGCCGTTCACATACCCCCGGCGGACCCCCTCGTTCACTGCCTGCTCAAAGTCGCCGTTAATGTGCACCTCTTGACCCACCTGGGCGAACACCACCGCCATCCCTGTGTCCTGACAGATGGGGATTTTCAGCTCCCGGGCTGCCTGCAGGTTCCGGCACAGGTCCTCCATCACCGGGCGGGCAATGGGGCTGGCCTCCTGCCGGGCCCCGGCGCTGATGAGCTCCTCCAGACTTTCGGGCAGCTGGCGGTTGGCCTCTACACACAACTGCTCCACTGCCGCGGCAATTTCCTGCGCGCTGATCTCCCTCATGTTCATTCCTCCTGTCAAAATAAAAAGCCTCAACCGCGCGGTGAGGCTTTTCCAAAATCATCATCTTCCAGACACAGCGGCTGGTCAGCCCTTGCTCCCCCGCCGGGAATAACCCCGCCGGGTCTCATTTCCCCGCTTCAGGTCTGACATTTTTTCGTCGCTGGTCTGCTTGAAACGGCTCATCATGTCCTCAAAGCTGCCGCTGTCGTTGCGCCGTCCCTGCCACTCAAAGTCCCCAGGACGTCCAGGGCCTGGGTCCGGCTCCGGGCGGGGTGCGCGAGGCGGCCGGCGGTCCGGCCTTCTGCCCGCGCCCTGGCCAGGGCCTCCCCCCTGCCGCCGGGGCCTGTGCTGCTCCTCAGGGGGCAGGGCCTTTTTCATGGAAAGGCTGATCTTTCCCTCCTCGCTGATGGCAAGGACCTTCACCTTCACCGTCTGTCCCTCGGTGACAAAGTCCTTGATCTCGTTGACAAAGGTGGGCGCTACCTCAGAAATGTGAACCATTCCTGTCTGCCCGCCCTCAAAGCTGACAAATGCCCCGAACTTTGTGATGCCTGTGACCTTACCCTCATAGATCTCTCCAACCGCAAGCCCCATGATCTCCCGTGTTCCTCCTCGATTTTGTCTGTTTTCGCCACCACGGCCCTGGTACCCGGCCGCCTTACTCGCCGCCCATGTCAATAAACACTTTTTCTCCCGGCTTGGCATAGCCCAGGTCCAGCCGGGCCCGACGCTCAGCATAGTCGGCCAGGCCGTTCTCCTCCTCCAGGGCGCGGCGCAGCTCCTGGTTCTTCTGGTTCTGAGCGTCCAACTGCGTCTGAAGCGTCTCAAGCTGCTCCCGCTTATCCGCAATCTGCATCTGCCGGTCTACCACCGAGAGCAGCACCACCAGCGTGAGCCCCAGCACTGCCAGCGTCAGCAGAAAGCTGCCGCGGGTCTTCTTTTTGGGCTGTTCTGACTGTTTCTCCTGGCGCACGTTGGTTCCCTCCCTGCCGGCAGCCAGCCCTTCGGAGAAGTTCTGACTGTGTTTATTTCATTATATACTAGTCTACATAATGTTTTCAAGGGTTTTTTTCGGTTTTTTCGGTCCCGGAGCAAGTTTTTTTCCTTTTGGATGGGAACTTATTTTCGAGCAACCTGGCTGCTTGGTTTTTCTCGACTTAAACGAAGCATTGTCAAGGGATTTTTTTGACGCTTTATACCAAGACGCTGCTTCCGGCCTTGCCTCCCCGGTTTTCGAGGCGCCTTCCTCCGGCTCCCTGTTTTCTGCGGGGGCTTTCTTTTGGGCAGCAGCCTCCCTGTTCTCTGGCGGACAGCGCCACCCAATCTCCCGGCCACTCTGCGCAGTCGGGCCGCGAAGCCGCTGAGCAGCGGGTCCAGCGCAACGATGGTTCCCCAGGCCCCCAGACATTGCAGCGCCGCCTGAAACATCCGCAGGCGGCCGCTGTCCACTGCCAGGGCTACCACAAAGGCGGTGAGGGCGCAAATCAGCCCAAAAAGCAGGTCGGAGAAAAATGTGAACAGCCGTCCGCCCCGTAGCAGCAGCCCCAGCAGCTTCAGCCCCAAAAACACCCCGCCCAGCATCGCTCCTGTAAACAGGCACAGGCACCCGGCTGGCAGTGTCGCCCCGGTCATTTGAAAAGCCTGCCGAAAAAGGACAGCGCCGGGACGCTCTCGGTGTAGGACACCGCGCCCACTTTGCCCTGCACCAGCATATCGCCTGTGTCGGAATTCAGGCTTTCGATATGCAGGGCCTCTCCCTTGATATTCAGCTGTCCCAGGTCTGTTTGGGCTGTGATCAGCTCATCGCTGAAAAAGTCTACCCGCTGAATACCCGTAGCTGTCAGACGCTCCCGGTTATCCAGGCTCAGGCAGTGCTTTTTTGCCGGCCTGCCCATCCGCTCCGGCTTTCCGAATTTATCCAGCTGCTCCGCCATTGGCTCATCCCCCTTACTGGGACTATATGCGCCGGGGGGCCTGGGTATGACAAAGGCAGCGCCGTAAAAGACCGGCGCTGCCTGGCTTGGGTATCGCTTCAGATAAACTCATAAAGGCTTGCGGCCTGGTCTTTTGTGGCGTACTCGCTGACAGAGAGCACCCGGGCTCTCAGCACCCGCTCGCCCATATGAATTTCCAGCACATCCCCCAGCTTCACATCGTAGGAGGCCCGGGCGGGCTTGTCGTTCACCAGCACCCGGCCGGCGTCGCAGGCCTCGTTGGCCACCGTGCGGCGTTTGATTAGCCGGGAGATTTTCAGATACTTGTCCAGTCTCATGCAATCACCTCTTTCATCTCCGGTTCATGCTCTACAAGGAGAGCATGAACCGGGACGCATCTATTATTATCATAAACGATTTACTTATGAAAAGCAAGGGGGTTTTTGCGGAAGAAGCCCCAAGCCCGCATTTGCGCAAGGGAGGCAGTGTGCCGGTAAAAAGAAGGCCCTCCCTATATAGTGCAAAATGCGGGAGGGCCGTGCCCTTATAAATTACTATGGTTTGCTGCCGCGCACAAGACCATGCCTCAGGGCTCTTTCATCGCCGGCAAAGGGGCTGTCGCATTTTTGCTTTTGGCCCGGCTGGCTAACTTTTACTTGCATGTGTTACCAGTGTCTTCTTTTTACGGCCTGCGCCAAAGCTCTCCGGCGCCCGGAACCACAACAGGAGGTATGCCAGGGAGGGAATCAGCCCCAGCACCCAGCCAATGGGTGTTGCCACCCAAATGCCCAGATATCCCATAAAAAGAGGCAGCAGCAGAGAGAAGCCGATTTTTGAGGCCAGCTCCACAATACTGGACACCAGCGTAATTTTTACCGCGCCAATCCCCCGCAGAGCAGAGTTTACTGTCCAGATCGCCCCTAGGAACAGGTAAAAGGCGGCCTCAATGCGCACAAAGCGGACAGAGGCGGTGAGTACATACTCGCTGGGTCCCTCCATGAACATCAGGGCCAAGGGCTCTGCGAAAATCAGCATCACTGCCGTAGACACCAACGCCAGCCCTCCTACCAGGAGCAGGCCCTTTTTCAGGCCGTCCTTGATGCGGCCATACAGCTTTGCCCCATAGTTCTGCCCGGCGTACACCGAAAAGGAGAAAGCTACATTGGAAAAGCTGACAGTGGCCAGCTGCTCTACCTTACCGCCCACTGTGTACGCGGCTACAATGTCAGAGCCAAAGGAGTTAATGACTGCCGTGACCACAAACATGCCCACGCACAACACCCCGCTCTGGGCGCACATGGGCAGGCCAATGCGCAGGTACTCCCCTATCATCTTCCGGTCAAATCGCCAAGCGGCCCGGTCCGGTATAAGACGGGGATACTTTTTGACCATGTAAGCCATGCACAGCCCTGCCGATACCGCCTGCGCCAGCACTGTGGCCCAGGCAACCCCCGCCACGCCGCCATTCAAGGCCAAGACAAAGAACAGGTCCAGGCCGATGTTGAGAATGGTGCCGAAAATCTGAAAGTACAAGGGGGTTCTGGAGTCGCCAATGGCCCGCAGAATGGAGATGAGGCCGTTGGCAAGCAGAATGGCAATGGTCAGCCCGCCGGTGATCTGAATATAGGTCACCGATTGGCCTATGATGTTCTCAGGCGCGCCCAACAGGTTCATCATGGGCCGCGCCCCGAACAGGGCCAGCAGCCCCAGCGCCAGGCCCCCCAGCAGGACCAGGTATACCGCATGGCTGACCGCCTGCTTCATGCGCTGCTCCTGCTTGGCCCCCTCGGCCTGAGAGACAATGACCGAAAGGCCGTTGGTCAAGCCGTTGCCCATCATCATGATAAACATACTGGTTGAGGCCGCCGCGCCAATGGCCGCCAGGGCGTCGATGCTGACAAACCGCCCCACCACAATGGTGTCCACCAGGTTGTACATGAGCTGGAACACCCCGCCGATCCACATGGGAATGGCGAACAGGACCAGCAGTCTGGCTGGCGACCCCTGGGTCATGTCCAGATTTGCAGGCCTTCTTTTCTTCATGTCCAGACTCCCCCTCTTAGCGGCTTTCCGCCTTTTGCAGCTGCTCCTTATCGTACTGCAGAGTGTACAGCTTGTAGTAGCGTCCCTTCTGGCGCAGCAGCTCCTGGTGGCTGCCCTGCTCCAGAATCTCCCCGTGGCTCAGAAGAATGATATTGTCCGCGTGCTGAATGGTGGAGAGCCGGTGGGCCACAATCAGCATGGTGCCGATGTTCTTCATCTTCTCCAAGGAGTCCTGAATCAAAAGCTCGGTCTCTGTGTCAATATTGGCGGTGGCCTCGTCCAGAATCATCACCGCGGGCTTGTGGATAATGGTGCGGGCAAAGGACAGCAGCTGCCGCTGGCCCGCGGAGAAGTTGTTGCCCCGCTCCCGCACAGGCTCGTCCAGGCCGTTGTCCAGCCGGTAGATAAAGCTGTCGGCGTTCACATATTCGCAGGCCCTGCGGATATCCTCCTCCGGGAACTCATCCCGCAGCACAATATTGCCCCGGATGGTGCCGGAGAACAGGAACACATCCTGAAGCATCTGGCCAAAATGCTTGCGCAGAGAGGAGATGGTGATTTTCTTGATATCCACCCCGTCAATGAGGATCTGGCCCTTCTGAATGTCGTAATTGCGGCAGATCAGGGACAGGATGGTAGACTTACCCGAGCCGGTGGAACCCACAAAGGCCACGGTCTGCCGGGGGCTGATGTGGAAGCTGACCCCCTTGAGAACCCACTCGCCGGGGTTGTAGGCAAACCACACGTCCTTAAACTCGATCTCCCCCTTCACATCCTCCATGTCTCTGGCGTCCGGCGCGTCCACAATCTGGGGCTCCATGTCCATCACTGTGAAGATTTTCTCAGCCGCGGCAAACGAGCGCTGCAACATGTCAAACTGCTCGGCCAGCTGCTGAATGGGGTTGAAGAACTTGGAGATATACATATAAAAGGAGACAATGATGCCGCTGGACACTGTCTGACCCATAAAATTCCAGCCGCCGATATAGCCCCGGCCGCCCAGATACATCAGGCACAGCACTGAGGAGATGTACAGCATATACACCATAGGCTGAAAAATGCCGAACACAAACATTCTGGACCGCTTGGCTCTGGTCAGAGTCTGGGACTTTTCCAGAAAGTCCTGCATCTTCCGCTCCTCCCGGTTGAAGATCTGGGTGATCTTGATGCCCGAGAGGTTCTCAGAGAGGTAGGTGTTCACATCCGTGGTGGCGTCGTTGACCCGCAGGTGCACGCTGCGGGAGAACCGCCGGAAAATAACGGTGAACAGCACCACAAAGGGCACAAAGCACAGCACCATCAGGGTAAACATATAGTTGAGCATGAGCATGGCCCCCAGCACGGCGACCACCACCATCACGTTCTGAATCAACGTCACCAGAATGTTGGTGAACATGAAGGAGATGGCATTGGGGTCGTTGCTGACACGGGTGACCAGCTTGCCCACAGGAATATTATTCAGCTGCTCATGGCTGAGGCTCTCAATGTGGGTAAACACATCCTCCCGCATGGCGGAGAGAATCTTCTGCCCCACCTGCTGCAGCACCATGGCCTGAATGTAGGTGCACAGCAGCGAGACCAGCAGAATGCACACATATACCAGCACAATGCGGAACAGATAGGACAGCTCGAAATCGCCCACTACAGTCTCTTCAATATGGCCGATTACCAGCGGAGAGACCACTGAGTAGACATTAGCCACAAGCATAACAAAAAACACCAGCACAAACTTCTTGCGGTAGGGCTTGGCATAGACCAGCAGCCGCTTGACGATCTCCGAGTCGGGCATATTGCGCTCCCGGTTTTCCAGGACGTTTTTCCGCTTGGCGGCAAAAAAGGCCGCCACAAAAACCAGGGCGAACATACCGATAATGCCGCCTACAATCAGAACCGGCAGAAACTCACGCATTGCTGTGCTCACTCCCTTCCTCGTCCAACCTTTGCAGGTCCACCATCTTGGTGTACTCAGGGCAGCTCTGGTAGAGCTCCGCATGGGCGCCTGCTGCCACCAGCCTGCCCTGGTCGATAAACAGAATCTTGTCCATCTGCTCGATGGTAGAAATACGGTGAGCGATGAGGATGGTGGTCTTCCCCGCCCGGGTGGCCCGCAGGTTCCCCAAAATGGCCCGCTCGGTTTTGGTGTCCACCGCTGAGACAGAGTCGTCCAGAATCAGAATGGGCGCGTTTTTCATCAACGCCCGGGCAATGGAGATGCGCTGCTTCTGTCCGCCGGAGACGGTAACGCCCCGCTCCCCCAGAATGGTGTGGTAGCCGTGCTGGAAGCCCTTCACGTCGTGGTGAATGTCCGCCAGCTTGGCATACTGGGTGATGGTTCTGTCGTCATAGTCCTCCACACCAAAGGCAATGTTGTGCTCAATGGTATCAGAGAACAGGAAATTGTCCTGAGGCACATAGGCGCAGCCATCCCGCAGGGAGTGGATGGTCACATCGTTCACATCCTGGCCGTCTATAAACAAGGCGCCGTCGGGCACATTATATGTACGCAGAATCAGGTCCACCAAGGTAGTCTTTCCAGAGCCGGTTTTGCCCACCAGCCCCACGTTCTCACCGGCGTTGATGGTAAAGGAGATGTGCTCCAGGGCGTCGAACTCCCCGTCAGGGTAACGGAAGCTCAGGTCTCGGAACTCAATATCTCCCCGAATCTTTTCCAGGGGCCTGGCGCCGGGCTTGTCTGCCACAGTGACCTTAGCGTCCAGCAGCTCGCTGACCCGGTCCAGAGAAGCCTTGCCCCGGCTGGTCATGTCGATCAGCTCGCTGACAGCCATGATGGGCCACACTACCGAGTTGAAGTAGCCGATGAACTCCACCAGCTGCCCGGCGTTGAACTTGCCCTGATACACCAGAAAGCCGCCGTAGCCCAAAATGACGCAGATCACGCTCTCAATGAACAGAGTGACAAAAATACGGAACAGCACCGAGGTCTTGGTGTGGTTGATGTTGGCCACCTCGTTCTCCTGGTTCAGCTTCTGAAAGGCCAGCAGCTCCTTACTCTCCTTCACGAAGGCCTTGATTACCGCAATGCCCGAGAAGCTCTCCTGAGAAAAGTCCGACAGATTGGAGAAGGCCTGCTGCCGGATGTCCCACTTACGCATCAGGCTTTTGCCCACCATGGTGGCCATGCACAGCAGCAGGGCCATGGGGATCATGGAGAACAGGGTGAGCAGGGGGTTCATGCTCCACATTTTCATCACTGCCAGAGTCCCCATAAACAGCGCGTCGAAAAACATGAGCACGCCCCAGCCAAAGCAGTCCTGCACCGTGTCCAGGTCGTTGGTGAACAGGCTCATCAGGTTGCCCACCTTGTTCTCCTGATAGAACTCCCGGCTCAGGTTTTTGGCGTTGTCAAACATGCGGTTGCGCAGGTCCGCTTCCAACCGGATGGCGCTGCCCATAAAGGCCAGCCGCCACAAAAAACGTCCGGCCACAATAGCCAGAATGACCCCAACCATAGGCATACAAATCCGGTCCAGCAGAAAATCCAGGTCAAAGGCCACCTGCTGGCCGTCAATCTCCACATAGCCCTGGTTTACACCGTTGATCACCATCTGGTACAGGTTGGGGATCATCAGCTGGAAATAGTCCACCGCCACCAAAGCGGCCAGACCCAGCAGCAAAACCCACCCGAACTTCAGATAATAACGGTTGATGTGCTTGCCGATGATCAAATCAGATTCCTCCTTTTCCCTCTTGGAATTCTTCTTCACAAGGCTTTATTATAGCATAGTCTTCTTCTTTTTTCCAGTCCTTTTATAAATAAATTTCCGCTATTTTTATAAAGAACTCCCAGAGGCTTCTAAATCCTCCGGGAGTTTATAAAATGTTTATAGCCCTCAGGCCGGGTTTTCCATTGTGCCGATAAAAACAGGGGTGCAGGTCTCTGTGTCCACAATCATATAGAGGAAGGGCCGGTCCAGATAGACCTGGGGCAGCTCATCCGGCAGGGCGGACCCTGCCTCTGCCACCACCGCCGTGGCCGCGCCAGCCTTTGTGCCCTGCTCAAACACCGAGAGATAGGTCTTGTGCACAATTTGGCTGATATACAGCGGCATACCGTCCTCTGTTTTGCCCAACCGGGAGAGGTCCGCACGCGCCGGGTCAAAGGCGTCGGTCACGCCCATCTCCTGAAGCAGCCCATCCAGCCGGGCGCTGTACTCTGCCTCAAATCTGGGAAGCCCTGCCAGCACCTCCTGTTTCTGCGCGCCGGCCAGCACAGCCCGCAGCCGCTGGCCGGTAAGGCCCGCCAGGTAGTCTGACAGGCACTGGCCCTCTGGAGGCAGCAGAGCGGCAAAGGCATACTCGCCGCCCGCGTAGGGCTTAAGAAGGCCCACCGCCTCCCCGTCCCGCAGATAATATCCCTCAGAGGAGAACATCATGTCCACCTGGGTCTCTGTGCCGTCCGCCAGGGTGAACAGCTTTTCCCTCACCGCGTTTTCATCGTAGACACTCTCCCACTCCCCCTCAAAGGCCAGGGCATTGAGCAACACCAGCATGGCCTCAGACTTTAGCTCTGAAAGAATCTGGGGAATCATCCCGTGGGTGTTCTCCTTGACCCAGTCGTTGAGCTCCTCGAGAGTCGTGCCGTCAAAGGACTTTTGATAGACATCCGCGCTGAAATAGTCGGCGTTTTGCTGCAAAAAGTCCTTCTCCACCTTCACCGCTCCCTCCCGCAGCCAGATAGAGTTTGCCTGGTGAAGACTGGCCTTCCCGTTATCGGGCAGGCCGCTGGAATAGGCAGCGATCCACTCCCGCAGCTGGTCCGCCGGCAGGCCCATAGCAGCCTCCAGCTGGGCCAGGGTCTCGCCAGAGGCTCCCCCCGCCGTCATAGTCAATGCACTGAGCACAGACAGAGGGGAGGCCAGCACCCCCTCTCCCGGCTGAGCCTCCTGGGCGCGGCGCAGCAGCTCCAGGCCAAGCTCCGCGCAGGCGTCTGCGCCCGGACCCTGCCGGTCAGCCCCGCCGCCGGTCTTTCGGGGGCGGACGCCCGCCATCAGGTCGCCTCCCGCAGCGCCGCCGCAGCCAGTCAACGCCAGCAGCAAGGACAAAAAGATGCTGGACAGAACAAGAGACCTTTTCCGTTTCATAAAAGATTCCACCTTTCCTGCAACATGATCCGCTGAGATACATGGGGCCGCATACCCGCATCTGCCTGCGTTCAGCCATTCTATTTATAAAATCGTCATGGGGAAAGGGTTGGTTACAAAAATCTTCAGCCTCCGCCCACCAGGGACTTCAACCAATTAGCCAGCCCGTCCGCGCCGTAGACCGCTGCCATAATCAGCAGTAAAAAGACCAGCACCGATAGTATCTCACCCACCAGCCGTTTGGCAGAGGGCGGCTCTCCCTCCTGCTCCTGCTGCTCCTGTTCCAGCTCCCGGCCCACCTGAGCGGCCAGCTGCCGGGCGGCCTCCATCTGCCCGGCTGACACATAGAGCTCCTTCCCGGTGGGAGAGTCCTCGCTGTCAAAGGAGAAATACCCACTCCCTCTGTCCTCAAGGCTGTGGGCAATCCCCGCTCCGTCCAGGGCCTGGCACAGACGCTCCGCCTCGTAGGCCTCGCACCTGCAGAGAAATGCCATGTCCTCCTCCCCGGCGGGCCGGAGCTTCTGGCTGCGGCAAGCCGGGCAGCGGTTGACAGCGTCCTCACACAGCCGACGGCACTTGGTACAATACTGCATAAAGGCCTCCTAGATCACCTGCTGGCCGTTGATAGCCAGCTTGAATTCCAGCCCCAGCTTCTCCGCCGCCTTGCCGCAGAGGAGCATACGGGCCATAAATATCTCAAAATACTCCATCACCGAGCTGAAATTGGGGTCGATCTCCAACCGGAGCCAGATAGCCTCCTTGCTGGGGTCAATTTCCAGCCGCGAGCCGGTGACCGAGTAGTTCACCCGGTCGTGGATGTCAAACCCGGCAGGGTCCTTGCCCCGCACCCGGGTCCGGCGCACGTCAGACTTGTCCGCAAGAATCAACGCTGCGGCCTCGGGGCTCACAGGCACCCCAGTGCCCTCGTCGTGGTTGCCGATGGCAGTGGCAATCAGAGCAATCTCCTCCGGGGGAAATCCCATGTTGTCCAGCAGGCGAAAGGCCATGACAGCCCCGCTCTGGCTGTGGTCCACCCGGTTGACCAGGTTGCCGATGTCGTGCAGATAGGCGGCAATCTGGGTGAGCTCCACCTGACGGGCCGGATAGCCCAGTGTGCGCAGAATATACCCGGCCGTGTCAGAGACCCGGCCCACATGGGCAAAGCTATGCTCGGTAAAGCCCAGCGCCGCCATAGAGGCGTCGGCCTGGGCGATATAGGTCTTGATGGCGGGGTCCTGCTTGATCTGTTCGTAAGTGATCATAACATGCTCCTGTAGTTTTTTGGATTCATTGTATCATATGCATGGGGAGAAAGCAAGCCGAAGACTGCCAAAACAGCGAGCGGCCTCCTTCCCCACCCAAATTTCCCCTTGCGCATTCTTCCCTGGCCAGGTATAATCATTCTAAGAGCCTATCCCGGAATGAGACGTGCGCAGATTGCGCAGTCAGATTGATCGTCAGATGGCGTCAAAATTTTGCAGGCAGGCTGACGCCTGTCAAAAAATTTGGGCGCTATATGACGGAAAATATGCAAGCAAGATGCGTGCGGATCATTTCGGGATAGGCTCTAAAAATACCCCAACAGGAGGAGTTCGCTATGAAGGTCCTGGTGATCAACGGAAGCCCACACAAAAACGGCAATACTTATACTGCCCTTCACGAAATGGAGAAAGTCTTTCAGCAAGAAGATATCGAGGTAGAGATACTCCATATTGGCAGCAAGGCCATACGAGGCTGCATTGGGTGCCGCAAGTGCAGCGAAACCGGCCAATGTGTGTTTGACGATGTGGTCAACGAGGCCGCCCCCAAATTTGCCGCCTGCAACGGACTGGTGGTGGGCAGTCCTGTCTACTATGCCTCGGCCAACGCCACGCTGGTGGCTTTTCTCACTCGGCTGTTCTATAGCAGCCACTGCGACAAAACCATGAAGGTGGGCGCTGCCGTAGCCGCTGCCCGCCGGGGCGGTCTTACCGCCACCTATGATGAGTTGAACAAATTTTTTGGCATCTCCGGCATGCCCATTGCCAGCGGCCAGTACTGGAACGGCGTCCACGGCCAGACCCCCGGCCAGGCGGAGCAGGATGCCGAGGGCCTGCAGCAAATGCGTACTCTGGCCAAAAACATGAGCTTTTTGATGAAGAGCATTGCTTTGGGCAAAGAAAAATTTGGCCTGCCGGAGAAGGAGCCCAAGCAGTTCACCAATTTCGTGCGGTAAGGGCCCAGAGCCAGGAGTACAACCAACATGCATCTCCACAGAAAGAGAAAAAGGAGACGGGTCCCCCGCCTCCTCTTTTTCATTGCAAAAATTCACAGCCCCAGCTTCTCCCGGGTCTCGGCCAATGTCCAACCCTGTTCCAGGGCAACGCGGGCCAAGTCGTTATGCTCCGGCTTTTCCCGGCTGACTCCCCAGCCCCGGGCCGACTTCACCCGCAGGTCTCCAAAGGGGGTGTGTTCTGTCCGCTCCGCGCGGCTGAGCACATACCGGCTGCATAGACGCTCCCGCACCCCCAGGGTGGTGGTGTGGGCAAACAGCAGGCCAGCCATTTTCTCCCGGTCCTCCGGGCGGCACAGACAGGTGAGCATCACCCCGGGCCGTCCCTTTTTCATGCCAATGGGCGTGGTGAAAACGTCCAGGGCCCCGGCCTCCATCAGCCGTTCCAGTCCAAAAGCAATGGCCTCGGGGGTCATGTCGTCCAGGTTGCAGGCAAGTTCCGCCACCTCATCCCCGGCCTCCTCCGTCTCTCCCAGCATGGCCCGCAGGCCGTTCATGGCAGCAAAATCTTTGGTTCCCATGCCATAGCCGGTGCGCTCCACCCGCATCACCGGGGCGGGGCCAAAGCGGGTGACGAAATGCTTCAGCAGAGCCGCGCCTGTGGGGGTACACAGCTCTCCGGCAATCTCCCCGCCATAGGTGGGCGCCCCCTGCAGAATATGGGCCGTGGCCGGGGCAGGCACCGGCAGAATGCCGTGGGCGCAGCGCACCTGGCCGCTGCCCACATGCACCGGCGAGCACAGCACCTGGTCCGGGGCCAGCCGGTGCATCAGCAGGCAGACCGCTGTCACGTCTGCCACTGCGTCTAAGGTTCCCACCTCATGGAAGTGGATCTCCTCTACCGGCACCCCGTGGGCATGGCTCTCTGCCTGGGCAATAAGGCCGTACACCGCCAGCACATCCCGACGGACCTGTTCAGGCACCTGCAGGTGGGAGACTATGTGCTCAATATCGTGCATTCCCGCATGGTGGTGGGTATGTCCATGCTCATGACTATGTTCGTGGCTGTGCTCATGGTTATGTTCATGACTATGCTCATGACCATGCTCGTGGCTGTGTTCATGGGCATACTCGTGACTATGCTCATGGCCGTGCTCACAACTATGTTCATGACTGTGTTCGTGATTGTATTTGTGACTATGTTCATCGCCGTGTTCATGGACACGGCCCAGAGGCACATCATGACTGTGCTCCTCCTGGCTGTCCACAGCCACAGTAACATGGGTGCCGGTAACGCCGCACTTCACCGAGGGCGCGGCGGAAAAACGCACGCCCGGCAAGCCCAGTGCGTTAAGCTCCTCCACCAGCTGCTCCCGCTCCGGGAACAGCTCCAGCAGGGCTGCGGTGAGCATGTCCCCCGCCGCGCCCATAGCACACTGAAAATAGAGCGTTTTCATGGAATTCTCTCCTTTGAAGAATGAAAGTATTGCCGTAAAAATTCCACCTGCATCGTGGGACGAGCCTGTTGCCCACGCCAGCCAAAGGCAGATACCAGAGGAGCAGGCTCTTTGGCAGGGTTCAGAGTCTCACTCTGAGCGGGCGTGGAGATGGCACTCAAGCTGCAAACCGACAGAGCTACAGGCAAGAGCCAACGCCCCGTCATCTTAGAGCCGCAACCTCAAACGCCATAGATAAACCAGCCCCCGCCGCCAGCCCCCCATTCCAACAGGTAAAAGGGCACACCAAAACTAGCGGCAAAAGCAGAGTTTGCGCCCTCTTTGAAAACACAAATCGAATGCTTCACGCTTTGATTACGTTTACCCTCCGGCGGCCCGGGACTTTTGATGTTCGCTTCGCACAGTCCCCTGAGAGTACGCCAAAAGGAGAAAGCCCCTTCGTCATGTTCTTGGGAATACTTCCGGTTGCTTTTTGCTCGCGTCTTGGGCTTCTTCAAGTTTTGGCGGACGCTTTTTCGTTTTTGGGCATACTTTTCCCCATCGCCGCTATGGCAATGGCTACCAGGGGGTTCAGCCAGCCGAAAAAGGTGAAGGGCCCATACTGCCAGGCCGAAATTCCCAGCATATTCTCGGTAAAGCCCGCGCCAGTGCTATAGGGCACAATGCCCCCGAACACAGTCCCCGCGTCTTCCAGGGCCCGGCTCAGGTTCTGGGGGGCCAGGCCGTGCTCCTGGTACAGGGGGCGGAACAGCCGCCCTGTCATAATAATGGCCACATACTGCTGGCCTGTGCCCAGCAGCACCCCCCAGGCGGTGAGAATGGTAGCGATCACCAGACCCTTGTCCGACTTCACATGGCTGACCACCTTTTGCAGAATGGCTCCGGCCATGCCTGTCTTCTCAAAAATGCCGGCAAAGCACAGGGCAATCATCATCAAGGCCACTGTGCGCATCATGCCCATGACGCCTCCACGGTTCAACAGCGTGTCCACTGTGTCAACCCCCGTGCTGGCAGAGAAGCCGTTCATCACGCCCCCCAGCAGAGAAGAGAAGTCCGCCCCCTGCACAAACAACGCCGCCAAAAAGCCCAGCAGCGCCGCTCCCAGCAGTCCCGGCAGGGCGGGCACCCGAAAAATCACCATCACAAGCACCAACAGCGGCGGCAGAAGCAGCAGCGGGTGAATCACAAAGCTCTCCTTCAAGGTGGCTATGGTCAGCTGCACCTGGCCGCTGCTGGTGCTGCCCCCGCCAAACACAAAGCCCAGCGCCCCATATATCATGATGCAAATGACATAGGTGGGGGTGGTGGTGACCATCATGTGGCGGATGTGGTCAAACACATTGGTGTCTGACACAGAGGGGGCCAGATTGGTGGTGTCGGACAAGGGGGACATTTTGTCGCCAAAATAGGCCCCGGAGACAATAGCGCCCACCGTGATGGCCGGGGGAATGCCAATGGCCTCCCCAATGCCGAACAGGGCCACCCCCACTGTCCCAATGGTGGAAAGGCTGCTGCCAATGGCCAGGGACACCAGAGAGCACAGCAGCAGGGCTGTCACCAGAAAGAACCGGGGGGAGATCAGCTGCAGGCCGTAATAGACCATCGTGGGAATAATCCCCCCGGCCATCCAGGCGGCGATCAGGATGCCGATGGACATAATGATCAGCAGCGCGGGCAGGGCTGGGGTTATGGCCTGAACAGCACCGTCCAGCATGTCCTGCCAGGAGAACCGGTGGAGCGCACCCACCCCCGCCGCAAGAGCGGCGGCCAGCAGCAGGGGCACATGGGGCGCAGCCCCCAGCAGGGCGGTAAATGCCACCACCAGCGCGATCAGTGCGGCGAACACTGCCGCGCTCAGCCCAAAGCCCACCGCCTGGGGTGTTCGTTTGGCGTCTTGCATGAAAAAGCCTCCTCATAGGGTGATGAAATGACAGAGCACAGTAAAGTATACTAAAACAGTATACCATCCTCCCGGCGGTTCGTCAACAAGAAAATCACCAGGGGGGAGTGTCCCAACCGCAGAGATAATCATCTGTGTTCCCCCCGCCCGTAGGGCGGGGGGAACACGAAAAGCTCTCCGAAACGGACACTCCCATCACCAGGCCGTTCCTCAGTCAGACATGCGAGAATGCCCAAAACATTTGTGAATAATTTGTAAAATATTTGTCTTGACTTTTTTGCGCTCCTGCTGTAGAATAAAACTCCTTTCCGTTTTTTTGCAAAAATCAGCGAAATTCACAAAACGCAGTCAGAAGAAAGGAGTGTCCCATATGATAGAAGTAGAAAATCTCTGTAAGACCTTTCGGGTCGCCCGCCGGGAGGCAGGCTTCCGGGAGGCAGTGAAAGCCCTGTTCCGCCGGGAGTATGAAACCATTCATGCTCTGGACAACATCAGCTTTTCCATTGCCGCCGGGGAGATGGTGGGCTACATAGGCCCCAATGGGGCGGGCAAGTCCAGCACCATCAAAATTCTCAGCGGCATATTGACCCCGGACAGCGGCCTGTGCAGGGTCAACGGCCGGACGCCCTGGAAAGAGCGCACCCGGCATGTGCAGGAGATTGGCGTGGTGTTTGGCCAGCGCAGCCAGCTTTGGTGGGACGTGCCTGTTAATGACTCCTTTGAGCTGCTCAGGGAGATATACAACATTCCCCCTGCGGTGTATAAGAGGAATGTGGATGAGCTGACAGAGCTTCTCTCTCTGAAGCAGCTGCTGCGCACCCCGGCCCGGCAGCTCTCTCTTGGCCAGCGGATGCGGTGCGAGATTGGAGCCTCTCTGCTCCACGACCCGAAAATTCTCTTTCTGGACGAGCCTACCATCGGCCTGGACGCAGTGTCCAAGCTGGCTGTACGGGAGTTCATTAAAAGACTCAACCAGCAGCGGGGCACCACGGTGATTCTCACTACCCACGACATGCAGGATATTGAGGCTCTGGCCAGCCGGATCATTCTGATCGGCAAGGGGCGCATTCTTTTGGATGGGAGCCTGGAAGATATCCGCCGGGGCGGGGAGCAGATTGACGAAACCGTGGCCGAGCTCTACAAAAAGTTCGATGTGACCTGAGGTGGCAAAATGAAAAAATACATCGCGTTTTTTCGCATGCGCTTCGCTATGGGGCTGCAATACCGGGCGGCGGCGTTAGGGGGGCTGGTGTGCCAGTTCTTCTGGGGGGCTATGGCAATTCTGGCCTTTCAAGCCTTTTATGAAAGCGACCCTGGGGCCTTTCCTATGGAGTTCCACGCCCTGTCCAGCTACATCTGGCTGCAGCAGGCCCTGCTGATTATGATTACCTTCAACGGGATGGACAACGAGTTTTTAAACGTCATCCAGAACGGCAATGTGGCCTACGAGCTGTGCCGCCCAGTGAGCCTCTACCCCATGTGGTACGCCCGCACTGCCGCCAGCCGGGTCTCTGCCGGGGGGCTGCGCTGCGGGCCCACCCTGCTGGTGGCGCTGCTGATTCCCGCACCCTTTGGGCTGATGCCGCCCCCCAGCCTTTCCACCTTCCTGTGGTTTCTGCTGTCATTGGCGTTGGCAGTCGGGGTGGTGGCCGCCATGACCATGATTGTGCTGATGATCACCTTTCACACCATCTCCCCCCGGGGAGTCCGGCTCATCGCCATCGGCGTCACGGACTTCTTCGCCGGGGCCATCATCCCTCTGCCCTTTTTTCCGCAGGGCATCCGCCAGGTGATGGAGCTGCTCCCCTTCTCCGCCATCCAGAACGTCCCTCTGCGCATTTACACGGGGGACATCTGCGGGCCGGAGCTGGGATATCATATGCTGCTGCAGGTTTTCTGGCTGGCGGCGTTGATTGCCCTGGGCAAGCTGTTGGAGTGGAAAGAGCTGAAAAATGTTGTGATACAGGGGGGCTGATCCATGCGTCTTTATCTGAAATATTTTTTGATTCACCTCAAGTCTGTCATGCAGTACAAGGGCTCGTTTTTTGCCACGGTGACAGGCTCATTTTTCACCTCCTTCTCGGTGTTTCTGGGGGTCTTCTTCATGTTTCAGCGTTTTCACACTGTGGCAGGGTTCAGCTATGAGGAGGTGCTGCTGTGCTACGGCATCATGCTCATGGGCTTCTCTATTGCCCAGATGTTCGCCTCAGGCTTCAAGGTGTTCGACAGTATGATTGCCAACGGGGAGTTTGACCGTATCCTCTGCCGCCCCCGGAATGAGATCTTTCAGGTGCTGGCCTTCCGCATTGACTTTGTGCGCATTGGTATGCTGCTGCAGGGGATGGTTATGCTGGTATACGGCCTGCTCAGCTGTCAGGTGGACTGGAATTTTCCCCGGGTGCTTACCGTGGTCTTCATGGTGGCCGGGGGCATGACACTGTTCTCGGCACTGTTTCTCCTGGAGGGGGCCATTGCTTTTTTCACCCTGCAGGGACTGGAATTTATGAATGTGTTTACCTATGGGGCCATTGAGCACGGCAAATACCCTATCGGCATTTATGGCCGGGGTATGCTGCTGTTCTGCACCTTCTGCATTCCCTACGCATTGGTGCAGTATTACCCCTTGCTCTATCTGCTGGGCCGGGCGGATGAATGGTGGAATATTTTTCTGCCGCTGGCGGCCTGCCTGTTTGTGCTGCCCTGCTGGGTGGTGTGGCGCATTGGTGTGCGCCACTACAAGTCTACCGGTTCGTAAAGAAAGGAGGAATCACCATGTTGGAAACTAAAGACCTGATCCTGGATAAGGCCAGATTCGAGGATTGGAAGCCCATGTACCGCAACGTGTGGAGCCGCCCGGAGAGCTTCCGCTATATGCTCCCGGAGTTGAGCCCGGATGAAGCGGAGGCCCAGGACCGCATGCGCCGGACCATTGCGTTCCAGAAGGAGCGTGAGACGGCCTATACCATCTTTCTGAAGTCCACCGGCGAGGCCATCGGCTTTACGGGCATCGCCCGGGTGGAGGGGTACGTCTGGGAGGAGACCGGCATCTGCATTGGTCCCGGCTTCTGGCGGCGGGGCTACGGCTGGCAAGTCCTGCAGACTCTCCTGGCATACGCCAAGGAGCTGGGAGCGGACACCTTTCTCTACTCAGCTTGGGAGGAGAATGCAGCTTCCCGGCGGCTGGCGGACAAGGCCGGGTTTGCCTTGTACGCTGCGGAGCAGCACACCCGGCCCTATGATGGACGGAGGTATACGCTGCTGAAGTATCAGAAGGAGCTGTAGGGTGGAAAAGGGGCCTGGGACATGTGTAGTCAGCTGAGAATTTCTATTGTGCATTCTCTACCACATAGCGTTTCAAGTCATCCGGCAGTTCAACGCGCCGTGGCGGCTGTTGGGAAGATAACGGAGCCTTCGCTGACAAAGCCGCTGCTGGAGTGGGCTTTCGTGAGGTTGCCGCCCAGGGTGGAATATATGGCGGCCGCAATCTACCGGACAGCGGATGCTTCTACAAAACGATTCTATCCAGCCGCTGCCCCAACCGGCTGAGAATCTCATTGGGAATGGTCCCCGCCTGCCTGGCTACTTCAGCGGCGGAGATTTTCAAATCTCCCCACCGCCCAAGCACTACCGCCGTGTCGCCTTGTGAAGCCTGGGGTATTTCTGTCACGTCCACCATCGTCTGATCCATACAGACCAACCCCGCAACAGGGGCTTTTCTCCCGTGAAGAAGCGCCCTTCCCCCGCCGCAGGACAGGGCACGGGGCAGGCCGTCCCCATAGCCGATTGTGAGCACGGCAATTCTACTGGGTCGCTGGGCTGTAAACTGTAATTCATACCCAGCGCTTTCCCCTTCGGACAATTCCCGCACCTGCGCCACCCTGGCCTTCAGGGAGAGAACGGGCTGCAATTCCGGGGAGCCAATGCCGTATAGGGCCAGCCCAACCCGCGCATAATCCCCGCCTAATTCCGGATGGTCTATAAGTCCATCGCTTGCCAGCAGATGTATTTTTTGGGGGGAATATCCCCTCTCCTTCAGTCGAGCGGCGGTTTGGTAGAACCGCCGCCCCTGTTCTTTTGCCATGCTGTCCGCGCACAGATGCGTGAAGGCTCCCGCTACCCGAAGGTTTTCACAGTGAAAGACTCCTGCTATCTCGTCCAGGTCCTTCCAATGAATGCCCAACCGGTGCATCCCGGTATCAATTTTAATATGTACTTCGATTGGTTTGCCCTGACGGTTCAGTTCCCGGGCGTAGGCAAGAGTAACCACAGTCTGGGTCAGTCTATACTGATGAAGCAACGCTGCTTGCTGGGGGTCGGTCCAGCCAAGAATCAGAATATCTCCTGCAATGCCGTGCTGCCGCAGCTCGATTCCTTCCGCTAAAGCGGCTACACAAAAGGCTCCTATTCCCATCTTCTGGCACTCTCTGGCGATTGGCACGGCCCCATGCCCGTAGGCGTTGGCCTTGACGGCGGGCATCAGTACACAGCCAGGCGGCAGGCGTTTTTGCAGGGCCTGCACATTGTGCTGTAAGGCGGCGCGGTCTATCTCGATCCAGGCCCGGCTTTGCTCTATCATGGCTTGTCCCCCCTTACAATGACTCTGGCAGGCTGGGCTACCACTGTGGCGTGGCTGGGTATATCGGTACTGACCACCGCGCCTGCCCCGATTCTCACAGAGTCTCCAATGCTGATGCCGCCTACAAGGATTGCCCCGGCTCCAATCAGACAGTGTTCACCGATTTGCGGGGCCTTGCCGCCCACCTCGCCAATGGTGACGTTCTGGTAGATGCAACATTCTCTGCCGATCGCCGCATACCGGGAGATATAAATCCCATGCAGGCCATGTGGAAGCAGCGGCTCGTCCTCAAAGGCAGCTCCATTCCCAATGTAGCCCCCGTGGCGGCGAGCCATTCGGTTGAGAAGAAAGGTCAGGATATCCTGCCATATTTTGCCCCGGCAGCGCTCCCGCTGCCAGAACAACGCCCAATAGATTTCCATATTGTCCCCCTTTGACCAAGCGGTCATGCTCTCCCGCATATTCATGACGGATATTCCTCCAAACACAGTCCCTGCCGGGTGATGCTCTCCCCGTGGGGTCTGCCCACATAGCGGAAGTGCCAGGGCTCGTGGGCGATGCCGGTGACGCTCTCTTTTCCCGCCGGATAGCGTTCAATAAAGCCAAAGGCAGGAGCCAGCTCCCGAAACCGCTGACAGACGCCCTCATAGGAGAAGGCTGGGCGGATCAAGTCCACATCCCCATCCCCCAGCCCCAGGTCGATGGCAAGGCCAGTCTGGCGCTCACTTTGGCCGGGCAGGGCTACGAATTGCTTTGTGAATTCCCGGCCGTTGTCCCGAAGGGAATCCAGGTAGATTTTCTGCTGCTGGGCAAAAGACCGCCAGCCGCTTACCGGGACGATATTCCCCCAGCCGCCCAGCCTTTCCATAAGCCGGGACAGGGCCTGAGCCGCCTCCCGTTCCAGGAGAATGTTAGGGGAATCCGGGCGTACAGCGGTCAAGTCCTGGCGCACGCTCAGGGTATATGGATGCTGCCGGTTCACCAGAATCAAGCTGTTCATTTCTCCACCGCCCATCCAATCGCGGCAGAGACCACCTGCTTTAACGACATCCCCGCCGCTTTCATCATACTGGGGAACCGGCTGTGCTCGGTGAAGCCGGGAATGGTATTCACCTCGTTGAACACAATCCGCCCGGTGGGAGTCAGGAACATATCCACCCGGGCAAAGCCCCTGCAGCCCAAAGCGCGGTATATGGTCTGGGCGGCGTCCTTGATACGCCGGGTCGTGGCAGCGTCCACCCTGGCCGGGACATGGATGGCGGTGGTTTTCAGGGTGTACTTCTCAGCGTAGTCAAAGAATTCCTCCGCCAGCTGGATTTCGTCCACCTCGCCCACGGTCAGGCAGTCGTTGCCCATGACGGCGCAGCCCACCTCAAAGCCAGGAACAGCTTCCTCCATGACCACTTCCCCGTCATACCGAAAGGCCAGCTCTAAAGCGTCCGCAAGCTCCTGGGGGCCTGCCACCTTCGTGACGCCAAAGGAGGAGCCTGCCCTTACAGGCTTGACGAACAGGGGGTAGCGCATAGCTGCCGCATGTACCTGCGCCTCGTCCATCTGAAAGGAACGGGCCAGCCTGCACCCCCGGGGAACAGCCACCCCCACTGCACGGGCAACCTGATGAGCCCGGTGCTTGTCCATACACAGGGCTGAGGCCAGTGTCCCGCAGCCCACTACCGGGACGCCCATTAACTGGAACATGCCCTGTACAGTGCCGTCCTCGCCGTTTTTGCCGTGGAGAACAGGAAAGGCGGCGTCCACATGGATTTCCGTAATATGGTTCCCGGCGCATTGATATAGTACAGGCTTTGCGCGCTCCAGAGAGACCGTCACCGGAGAGCAGGCAGTCCCCAAGTGCCAGGTATCGTCGGCAATTTCCCCTATGCTCCCGCCAAAGCAGTACCAGTCCCCCTGCCGGGTAATGCCGATAGGAACAGGATTGAACCTTTCCCTGTCCATATGCCCGATGACCGCAGCGGCTGACTGCAGCGATACATCATACTCCGGCGAACAGCCGCCAAAGAGCACGGCTATGTTTAATTTCTCTTTCATGGCAGAACCTCCTCCCTGTTTTCCAAATATTCCTCCAAGCAAAGCCCCTGCTCATATATCTCTGTGGCAGCTTCCACTCCCACATAGCGGTAGTGCCAAACCTCCTCTACCGTGCCGGTGATATCCGTCTTACTGCCCGGGTAGCGGAAGATAAACCCATATTGATAGCTGTTCTCTTGGAGCCAAAGGAACAGGTCATAGGTAGCGCCCTCCACGTCGACCGCCAGGCCCAACTGATGCTCGCTGGCGCCGGGGATTGCCACCCACTTGCCCGCCTCTGCCTTTGCGTCCTCTTCCGAGTAGCCCTGGACTTTGTACTTGTTCACTTCATTGTCGTAAAGCTCCTGCTGAACCTCCTGGGTGCGGTAGCCGGAAATCACCCGGGGCTGCTCATCCCAGTTGCCCTCTCTGGCGGCCTCGAGCATTTCCATCAAGGGGGCATAGATGCGCTCGTCCACCTGTTCCCCACCGGGCAGTTCCTTGAGATTCACCGTGTACCCCTTTGGGATGGGATTCCAGCGGTTCACCAGCCGCAGGTTCCAGTCTGTGCCGTCCTCATAAACTGTCGTCTGGGGCGGCTCCTGGGACTGGACGTCCTGTTCTGCGTCTCCCAGCGTCAAGCCGGGCAGGCCGGAATTTTCCGGGGGCGAGAGCTTGTTTATATAGTCCATGCATCCCATTGCCGCCAAAAGCGCCAGCATGGCCACACAAGCTGCGCCCATAACCCAAGTGGCGACGGTGTTCCTCCTACGCTGCTGATATCTCTGCCGGCGTGTCATTGTTTTCTCTGTCATGATTTTTTCCTCCTTGCAAAATATGAAGCGTTCTCATCGGCATTATCATACCAGATGGGAACGCTTCGTTCTTTAATACGCAGTTGTGTCTTTCCTAAGAAAATCCTAAGATTAGCCTAACACTCTCCGGTATTTGAACAGTTATGGCGGAAGTTGAACTCGTATATAAAATTTTATCAAGATATTTTATACAGAAAATTGGTAGCTCACTAACTGTCATAGTTTTAGCGCACAAATATTAAGCTAAAAATTTAAAAACCTACATTGACATTCTGGAAATATCGTGCTAGAATTTTACTGTCACATAAACACATTCGAGATATTATCAAAATTTTTAAGTAAATCTTTATATATAATCAGGCAATTTTCTTCGCAGTCTGTTACTGAGTGCAGCGTAACTAAAAGTTTTCACTCTCAACAGGGCGGCTTTTCAGGCGGCACAGAGACCGGCCTGAGGCGGCCCGTCAAGATAAAAACAAATACTGGGCGCATAGAAAGGGATTAGCTGATATATGAAACCAAACATAAAAACCATTAGCCGGCTTACTGGCTTTTCTCCGGCAACAGTCTCCAACGCGTTGAACAACAAGCGGGGAGTCAACAGGGCCACGGCAGAGAAAATCTTTCAGACCGCCAGAGAGGTGGGGTACTTTGACGGGCTGAAAATCCAGCGAATCCGGCTGGTGGTATATCAGGCGGACGGCTCGGTGGTCAACGACTCCCCCTTCTTCTCCCGGCTGATGGCCGGGGTAGAGGCGGAATGCCGGCGGCAGAACCTGGAAGCTGTCACCTGTCATCTGCAAAAAAACGACCCGGAGTACCATGCACGGCTCACAGAGCTCTTAGAGGACAGCAGCTCTGCGCTGTTGGTTCTGGCTACAGAGATGGACGCTGACGAGGCGGCAAAATTCCAGAGGGCTCTGGCTCCGGTGGTCATTCTGGACAGCTGGTTTGAGGAGCTGGAATTCAACGCTGTTCTGATTGACAATACAGACGCGGCGTACCGGGCGGTGTCCTATCTGATTGAGCGGGGGCATACCCGTATCGGCCATTTGCGGGGGAAAATGCAGATAAAGAACTTTTACTACCGCCGCCAGGGCTATCTCCGGGCCATGACAGAGCAGGGTCTGCAGCCCGACCCCAAATATACCTTTTCCCTTTCCACTGGCATGGAGTCGGCCTGCGCGGACATGGCCAGACTGCTGGCCCAGCAGCCTGAGCTGCCCACCGCCTTTTTTGCGGATAACGACATGATCGCCTTGGGTGCCATGCGCGCTCTGGCCCAGGCTGGGGTGCAGGCGCCGCAGCAGGTGTCCATTGTGGGGTTTGACGATCTGCCCTTTTGCGCCATATCCAGTCCGCCGCTGACAACCGTGCGGGTATACAATTATGAGATGGGTCAAGCTGCTGTACGCAGACTGATGGAGATTGCGGGAGACGAGAACAGCTACCGCACAAAGACCCAGGTGGCCAGCTCGTTTATCTGTCGGGACAGCGTGAGGGATATACGGGGCATTTAGGGCTTTGCACGGCATTCCCCTCCCCATTCTTCGGGAGGTAATTCATACAGAAGGGTGATATGAGATGAGCAGGACAAACATCAAGCTGGGCTTTGCGCCCACCCGTCGGAGCATATTCAGCGCACCGGATGCGGTGAAGTACCGGGGGCTGACGGCTCAGCGGCTAAAAGAGCTGGATGTGGAATTCGTGGACATTGACGGCATCAACGAGGAAGGGCTGCTGTACGATGAGAGCGACCGGCTGAAGATTTTGGAAAAGTTTCAGGCAGCGGGAGTAGACGGCCTGTTTCTGCCCCACTGCAACTTCGGCACAGAATACCTCTGCGCCCGGCTTGCCAAAGACCTGAACGTGCCCGTACTGCTGTGGGGTCCCCTGGACGAACGCCCTGAGCCGGACGGGCGGCGTCTGCGGGATACCCAGTGCGGATTGTTTGCCACAGGAAAGGTGCTGCGCCGCTTCCGCGTTCCCTTTACATACCTGACAAACTGCCGGCTGGACGACCCAGTGTTCGAGCGTGGAATCCGGGACTTCCTGGCCGTGTGCAACGTGGTGAAAACCTTTCGGAACATTAAGATTTTGCAAATTGGGCCCCGGCCCTTTGACTTCTGGTCCACCATGTGCAACGAGGGGGAACTGCTGGAAAAGTTCAACATCCAGCTGGCCCCGATCCCCCTGCCGGAGCTGACTGCCGAAGTCAAAAAGGCCATGAAAGAGGGTGACGAGGTCAGTCAGACCATCCACTATTGCCGGGAGCATATGGAGATCCATGTCACCGATGAGCAGCTGCAAAACGTAGCGGGCCTTGCTGTGGCCATGGAGCGTCTGGTGAAGAAATATCACTGCAGCGCAGCCGCCATTCAGTGCTGGAACGCTTTGCAGGGCGAGCTGGGCGTCATGCCCTGCGCGGCCAACGCACTGCTCAACGACAAGGGCATCCCGGTGGTGTGCGAGACAGATATTCATGGGGCGGTCACCGCTCTGTTGGCCGAGGCTGCCGCCAATGACGGCGCCCGGGGCTTTTTCGCGGACTGGACCATCCGCCACCCGGACATAGAGAACGGGGAGCTTTTGCAGCACTGCGGCCCCTGGCCCCTCAGCGTGGCCGGGTGCAGGCCCTGCATCACCTATCCCCTGGCCTTTGACTTTCCGGGAGCCATTACCGCAGAAGCCAAGCACGGCGATTTGACTCTCTGCCGGTTTGACGGAGACAACGGGGAATATAGCTTGCTGCTGGGCAACGCCAAGGGGGTGGACGGTCCCAAGGGTATGGGGACCTACCTCTGGGTGGAGGTGGAGAACATCAAACGCCTGGAAGCGAAAATTGTGGAGGGCCCATATATTCACCATTGTGTGGGTATTCATAAAGACGTGGTGCCAGTGCTGTATGAGGCCTGCAAGTATCTGGGCATTACGCCGGACCTGTATGATGAGAATGAGGCCGAAGTCAAGGCCTATCTGCGCGGGGAATAACCCCAGAATTTTCTGCCGGCGGGAAGAAAAAGCTGGAAGCTTCTTTCAGCTGCCGGGGACTGTCATTACTCAAAAGAAGAAAGCAGGGATATCTTGAACATACACGATTTGGAGCTCCTCAGCTGGGACTTGCGCCAGCAGACCCTGGACATAATCATGGCCGGAGGCGGCGGGCACATCGGAGGTGATATGAGCCTGATAAACGCCCTCCTGGTTCTTTATGAGAACCATCTCAACATCTCCACTGCCAGCGACCCTGACCGGGATCGGTTTGTGCTCAGCAAGGGCCACTCCATGGAGGCCTATTACGCGGTCCTCTGCCACAAGGGCTTTCTTGACTTGACGGACGTGACCGCAAGATTCTCCCGGTTTGGTTCCCCCTACATCGGCCACCCCAACAATAAGCTGCCGGGAATTGAGATGAACTCAGGCTCACTGGGCCACGGTTTGCCGGTATGCGTGGGCATGGCTTTGGCTGGCAAAAGAAGTGGAAAGGGCTACCGGGTGTACACCATTATGGGCGACGGCGAGCTGGCTGAGGGCTCTGTCTGGGAGGGGGCCATGGCCGCCGGGCACTATTGCCTGGACAATCTCTGCGCAGTAGTGGACCGCAATAAACTACAGATTTCCGGCCCTACGGAGGATGTGATGAGCCATGAGCCTTTGGCAGAACGTTTCACTGCCTTTGGCTGGAATGTAATAGAAATCAACGGAGACAGAATTGCAGAGGTGGACCAGGCTTACTGTCAGGCCAAGGAGGTCAAAGGGAGGCCTACGGTTATTATTTCCAACACGACCAAGGGATATGGCTCTCCGCTGATGGAGAACAAGGCGGGCTGGCATCACCATCTGCCTGACCAGAAGGAGTATGAGCAGCTTAAGCGGGACTTTGCCGCAGGAAAGGAGCGTGCCCGGCATGAATAATGTTCCCAACCGCCAGGTCATTTGCGAGACCCTGATGGCTCACGCGGAAACCGATCCGGATATCTTTGTCCTGTGCAGCGACAGCCGGGGCAGCGCGTCCCTGGCCCCCTTTGCCGAGAGGTTCCCCGCGCAGTTTGTGGAGGTTGGCATTGCGGAGCAAAACCTGGTGAGCATTGCGGCGGGTCTGGCTGCCTGCGGAAAGAAAGCATTTGCCGCATCTCCCGCCTGCTTTCTCAGCGCCCGGAGCTATGAGCAGGCCAAGGTGGACTGCGCCTACTCCAACAGTAATGTGAAGCTTATCGGCATTTCCGGCGGCGTCAGCTATGGGGCTTTGGGCATGAGCCACCACTCGGCCCAGGACATTGCTGCCATGAGCGCTCTGCCCAATATGCGGGTGTATCTCCCCAGCGACAGGCACCAGACCAAGCGCCTGATTCAAGCCCTTTTAAGGGACGAAAAGCCTGCCTATATCCGGGTAGGGCGCAATCCGGTAGAGGACATCTACACTGACAAGGACTGCCCCTTTACTCTGGACAAGGCCGTATGGCTGCGGGGCCGGGAGGAGCGGGTCAAGGCTGCTCTCATCGCCTGTGGCGAGATGGCGCGCCCTGCTTTGGAGGCCGCAGAGCTTTTGGAGAAAGCCGGTATTACCGCCAGTGTACTGGATATGTACTGTGTAAAGCCTTTGGACAAGGAAGCCGTGATACAAGCAGCGCAGATGGCAGATATTGTGTTTACAGTAGAGGAGCACTCGCCATATGGAGGATTGGGCAGTATGGTCGCTCAGATACTGGGAGAGCATTGCCCCAAATATGTAAAGTGTCTGTCCTTGCCAGACGCGCCGGTCATTACCGGCACATCGCCGGAGGTGTTTGCCCACTATGGGCTCACCGGAAAGGGTATAGCGGCCACAGTGGAGGGTGTGTTGAAGTGAAATATATTCTCAGCATCGACCAGAGTACCTCCGGCACCAAGGCCTTGCTCCTGGACGAAACCGGGGCGCTGACAGGCCGGGCGGATGTGCCCCACCGGCAGATGATTGACCAACAGGGCTGGGTCAGCCATGACCCCATGGAGATTTACCGCAACACCATTACAGTGACAAGAGATTTACTTGACAGCACAGGAGCTGACCCGGCGTCTATTGTGGCCATGGGCATCAGCAACCAACGGGAGACCGCCCTCATCTGGGACAGGGATACTGGCGAGCCTGTGGCGGACGCGGTGGTCTGGCAGTGCGGCCGGGCCCAGCCCATCTGCGACCGGCTGGAAAGCCACGCGGAAGCCATCCGTCAAAGAACCGGCCTGCGGCTGTCCCCCTACTTCCCAGCGGCCAAATGGGCCTGGATTTTGGAGAACACGCCCGGCTTATCAGGGCGCAGCCTATGTGCAGGAACTATGGACAGCTGGCTAGTCTTCAAGCTCACCGGCCAGCACAAAACCGACTACTCCAACGCCAGCCGGACCCAGCTGTTTCATATCAGCGCCTGGACATGGGATGAGGAATTGTGTCATCTGTTTGGTATAGCCCCTCATATGCTGCCCGAGGTCTGCATGAGCGACAGCTGCTTTGGAGAAACCGATATGGATGGCATACTCCCCCACCCAATACCCATATATGGTGTGCTGGGCGATTCCCACGGCGCACTGTTCGGTCAGGGCTGCGTAAAGCCGGGCATGGGAAAAGCCACCTATGGCACGGGTTCTTCCGTCATGGTGAACGTGGGCAGGCAGCCTGTCTTCAGTAGCAATGGCGTGGTCACCTCCCTGGCCTGGGGGCTGGGCGGCAAGGTGGAGTATGTGCTTGAGGGCAACATCAACTACACCGGCTCTGTCATCAAATGGGTGGTGGAGGACCTGGGTCTGCTGAACTCCTCCAAGGAGGCGGGCGCTGTAGCTGCCAGGGCCAATTCTGAGGATGAGACCTATCTGGTCCCCGCCTTTACCGGGCTGGGCGCACCCTATTGGAGGTCTGATGCCAAGGCCATTCTCTGCGGCATGAGCCGAAGCACCGGCCGGGCAGAGATTGTTAAGGCCGCGGAGGAATCCATCGGGTATCAGATTGCGGACGTGATAGACGCCATAACATGTAAAGGCGTTAGCTTGACAGAGCTGCGGGCAGACGGTGGGCCTACCCGTGACAGCTATCTGATGCAGTTTCAGGCGGACATTCTGGGTCTGCCTGTGGCTGTGCCTGAGCGGGAGGAGCTCTCTGGTATTGGAGCCGGATACTGCGCGGGCATTGCCTGCGGGCTGTACCCACCAGACATCAATACCCGGGCTGAACGCACCATATACCTGCCAAAAAATGACAAAGCCTGGCGTGAACAACGCCTGCGCGGCTGGAAAAACGCAGTCAATATGCTGCTTTAAGGAGGAAAACCATGCAAACCGTAGAAAAATGGGGCATGCTGGAAATCAGCGCCCCAGGCAAAACAGAGGGCAACCCCTTTACAGACTACACCTGCACGGCCGTTTTCAAGGGTCAGAATGAGACTGTGACAGTAGATGGTTTTTATGACGGCGAGGGCGTCTACAAGGCCCGGTTCATGCCCAGCTTTGAGGGCGAGTACACCTATGAGATGAGCGGCAGTTTTGGCGGGACTGTCACCGGCGGATTCACTGTTACCCCGCCCACAGAGGGCAACCACGGCCCTATGCGTGTGGTGAACCAGTTCCACTTTGCTTACGAGGACACTACGCCCTACTACTCTGTGGGCACCACCTGCTACGCCTGGGCCCACCAGCCCGAGGAAACCCACCGGCAAACCCTGGAAGAGCTGGACAAGGACTATTTTAACAAGATGCGCTTCTGCGTGTTTCCCAAGCACTATATTCACAACTTCCGGGACCCGGAGACCTTCCCCTATGTGGGCACGCCAGTGGACAACTCCGGCCTCTCAGAGGCGACCTTTACCTATGAGATGGACATCTCCGGCAATAGCTGGGACTTTACCCGCTTCAACCCTGAGCACTTCCGGCGCGTCGAGCGGTGCATCGTGGAGCTGATGGAGCGGGGCATCGAGGCGGACATCATCGTCATGCACCCCTATGACCGCTGGGGGTTCAAGTCTATGACGGCGGAGCAGGACGACCTCTACTGGAAGTATGTCATTGCCCGGTTCTCCGCCTACCGCAATGTGTGGTGGAGTCTGGCCAATGAATATGACCTGCTCTTTGCCAAGAAGATAGAGGACTGGGAGCGCTACGCCAGGATCATCTGTGAGAAGGACCCCTACAACCATCTGCGGGGCATCCACAACTGCATCAACTTCTACGACCATACCCGGCCCTGGATCACCCACGCCAGCCTCCAGCGCCAGGACCTGTACCGCCATGTGGAGTACACCGACGAGTACCGCACCCGCTGGGGCAAGCCCATTGTCTGGGACGAGATCTGCTACGAGGGCAACATCGACATGGGCTGGGGGAATATCTCCGGCCAGGAGCTGACCCGGCGTTTCTGGGAGGCCAGCATCCGGGGCGGCTACGCGGGCCACGGGGAGACCTTTGTGGACGAGGACAACGACATTCTCTGGTGGAGCCACGGCGGTCCCCTCCATGGGGAGAGTCCGGAGAGAATCCGCTTTCTTCATAAAATTCTCTGCGAGACCCCAGGTTACGGCCTGAAACGGGGTCAGGGCAGTTTTGACGAAACCGTGGGCGTACCTGGCGGCGTGGACTTCCTGGGCCCAGATGGCGTCCCTGGCTATGAGATCCATTACTATGGTTTTGGCCGGCCCAGCTTCCGGGACTTCCATAAGTCTCCGGAAGACAAGTGGAAGGTGGAGATTATTGACACCTGGGAGATGACCATTGTGGATAGCGGCGTCCATAGCGGCAAGTTCCGCGTTCAGCTTCCTGGCAAGGAGTATATGGCTGTGAGGCTGATCAGGCAGGGCTAAGAAGCGGTGAAAATAGAAACAAGGCGTGATCTCTATATTAGGACTCGTTTGAAAAATCGAAAACACCGTCTTTTTGCCCCAAAGCAGTCGCTTTCTGCGTCGAAAATTCTCGTAATACGCAAGTATTACTTGCGGTTTTCTCCTTGAAATCGCCTCCTTTGGATCAAAAATCCGGCATTTTCTCTATTTTCAAACAAGCCCTAGATAGTGTCTACACAAGGTAGAGGAATTGTGATAGAATGGAAGCATCAAAAAAGACAGGAGAGGAAAAGATGGATGCTTCCTATCACAGACATGACATAAGCGATCAAGTGTGGTCGTTGCTGGAA
>CAJUNQ010000057.1 GCA_910587835.1 uncultured Oscillospiraceae bacterium
GACGGACTGACAGAAATAGTTTTTTCTTCCTGACTGCCGCTTTTGGGCGGCGGTCTGTTTGCTGTATTCACTTTTTCCATCCGCTTCCTTTCATATTTTTGGCTTAAGGGGCTTGACTTTTTATTTGCAGGCTTTCTGTAGGGGGCTCGGGATTACGGCGTCGGCCTGGGGGGCGAGGAATTCTGTGGCAGATGGGCTCCCAGGAGGAGGAGGGGGGCTTGGGTGTGTCGGAAAGGGTGTTGAGCAGGAGGTCGAGCATGGGCGTGCTTCTTTCTGTAGGGGGGTGACAGAGCAGAGACTGCCCCTATTATACAGCTCCCATTCTTGTTTTGCAAAGGGTGAATAAATTTTCTCCGGCGTCCCATACTTTTTCCAGTTCTTCCCAAAAACATACGGAAAAGGCGGGGTCACTATGAACGAACGGAGAAAAATGATAGCGCGGGCTCTCTGCTGCGGGTTGGTGTTGGCTGCTTGTTTGGGCTGGCTGCGGACAGCGGGGACTGCGGAGCAGCTGCCAGAAAACCTGCTGCGGCTGCATGTGGTGGCAAATTCAGACAGCGAGGCTGACCAGGCCCTGAAGCTACAGGTGCGGGACGCGGTATTGCAGGAGGCTGGTCAATGGTGCCGGGACGCGGAAAGCATGGAGGAGGCCAATGTGCTGCTGTGTACGCATTTGGAGGGAATTACTTTGGCGGCGGAGGACGTGGTGCGCAGAGAGGGATTTTCGGACCGGGTGCGGGCCCAGGTAACAGAGGAGTATTACCCCACCCGGCAGTATGAGGGCTTTACGCTGCCGGCGGGGCGTTACCGGTCGCTGCGGGTGACCATTGGAGAGGGCGAGGGCCGGAACTGGTGGTGCGTGGTTTTTCCGGCGTTGTGTCTGCCGGCGGCGGGAGAGGGCGGGGAGCCCTTGGGAACGCTGCCGGAGAGTCAGCGGGAGCTGGCGGAGCACGCGGGGAAATACCGGGTGGGGCTAAAGGTGACGGAGCTATACGAGCAGCTGCGGGAGTGGCTGCGGGGCCAGTAGCAGCGCGGGCGAAAAGACCAGAGCGAAGCAAGAGCAAGGGTGCGCGAATGAAAAGTTTCGTCAACCTTTTCAAAGGTTGCAGAGCGCGAGACAGCGTCTCGCGACCTTGACCTTGAACTTAGGCGGCGCAGTAAGCAAAGACGCGAGGTACAAGTTCGCTCCTATAACCAACTCTGGGACGGGGTAAGGCTGCGCCGCCGTCGACTTGCCGAAGGCAAGTCGGATGCCGAAGGCAAGTCGAACCCAGCTAGGTCGACCAAAGGGAGACCAGCGGACTGCTTGCTGCCGTCAGCCTTAGAAATAGACCCTTTTTGGTCCTCCTTCACGAGAACCCTCAAACGGCCAGAAAGAAAAACTGCTTTTGCTTCAGTCATCTGTTTGCGGCCAGTTGGGATAGAGCGAAGGCCCAGCGAGCGCAGACGCGGGGTTTTCGCGGCTGCGGAAGGTTTGCGAAGCAAAGCTTCTACGGCTTGCGAAGCAAGACGGCGAGCGTCCGTTTTGCGGGCGGTGCATTTTGAGGGCGGGCCCTTCTGTTTGGGGTGAACGGAGCGGCAGGGCTTTTGCCATACATTTGACTTATCTTTATTCTTTACTTTCAGGGGGCGCTTTTCTTGCTTCAATTTATTCTGGGCCGCGCCGGAAGCGGTAAAACCGAGTACCTCCGCCGGGCCCTTTCTGACCGCAGTCTGGCCGGGGACAGCCGCTGCGTGATGCTGGTCCCTGAGCAGTACAGCTTTGAGACGGAAAAGGCCATGCTTCGGCTGGCCGGGCCGCAGCGGGCCAATGCCATCAGCGTTTATAGCTTTACCCGCCTGGCTGAGGCTGTCTTCCGTCAGGAGGGGGGCGTGGCCGGACACAGGCTCAGCGACGGGGGCCGGCGCATTCTTATGTCCTCCGCTGTCGCCGCCTGCGAGGACAGCCTTGTGGTATACAAAAACGCCGCAGGCTCCGGCCGGGTTACAGACCTGATGCTCACTGCTGTCAATGAGATGAAAATGTGCGGCATCCCGCCCCTGCAGCTTACCGCGACCGCCGGTCTGCTGAAAAGCCAGGGCCTGGCCCAGAAGCTCCGGGAGCTGGGGCTTGTTTACACTGCCTATGAGGCCCTGGTGGGCGCCTCTTATCTGGACTCTCGGGACGACCTGACCCGGCTGGCCCAGGCTCTGGAGGGGGCCAGGGTTTTTCAGGGCTGCACCATTGCGGTGGACGCTTTTGAGGGCTTTACGGTACAGGAGCTGAAGGTGCTGGGCCAACTGCTCCGTCAGGCGGACAGGGTGCTGGTCAGCCTTTGCACCGACGGGCTGGAGGAGGACAGCGCAGGCCTGTTCGCCCTGGTGGACCGTACCCGCCGGCGGGTCACACGGCTGGCGGAGGAGCAGAGGGTAGGCCTGCTGCCCCCTGTGGTGCTCACCGGCGCACCCCGCTTTGCCAACAGCAGCCTGAAGCAGCTGGAAGCCCAGCTGTTCCGGCCACAGGGGCGGGAGCAGCCCCTTGAGGAGCAGGAGCATGTCACCCTGTTCGCTGCCCGGGATGTGTTTGAGGAGTCGGAGTATGTGGCCGCCACCATACGGCGGCTGGCGGCCCAGGGAGTGCGCTATCGGGACATCACCATTATCTGCCGGTCGCCGGAATGGTATTTTGGCAGGCTGGATGTGGCCATGAAGAAGCGGGAGATCCCGGTGTTTCTGTCTCAGCCTGTGCGGGTGGATGCGGAGCCGGTGTGCCGGTTTGCCCTGGGGGCCTTTGAGGCTGTGCAGGAGGGCTTTGGCACCGACGGGCTTATGGAGCTGCTGAAGACCGGGGTCTCTGGGTTTACAACAGAGGAGATCTCCGCTTTGGAGAACTACGCCTTTCTCTGGCGGCTGAACGGCCAGGGCTGGCGGCAGCCCTTTACCCGGCACCCCCGGGGCTTTGGCCAGGAGCTCACCCCCCAGGACCAGCAGGAGCTGGACCGGCTCAACGCCCTGCGGGAGAGGCTGGTGCCCCCCTTGGAGCGTTTTGCCCAGTCCGCCAAAGAGGCCACCGGGCAGCAGCTCAGTCAGGCGGTGTATCAGCTGCTGATGGACTTTGGCTTGGAGGAGAGCCTGCCGGAATACTGCCGCCGGTTGGAGCTGGCCGGGGAGGACGGCCTTGCCGCCCGGCAGCTGCGGGTGTGGAACCTGCTGATGGAGACCCTGGACCAGATGTACCGCATTTTGGGGGACAGGCTCACCCCGAGAGAGCGGTTTTACCGGCTGCTGCGGGAGGTGATGGCCGGGGAGGATGTGTCGGACATACCCCAGACCGTGGACCAGGTGGTGTTCGGCACAGCCGAGCAGGTGCGTCAGACCGCCCCCCGGGTGGTGTTTTTGATGGGGGTGACGCAGGGGGACTTTCCCCTGACGCCCAAGTCCTCGGGCGTGTTCTCTGACGCGGAACGCCGGGAGCTGATTGCCCTGGACCTGCCCCTGGGGGACCCCTTGGAGCAGAAGGCCATGGAGGAGCGGTATCTGGCCTATTCGGTGGCCTGCATGGCCCGGGAGGCTCTTTACATAAGCTGGCCGGGCTCTGCAAGCGGGGAGGACAAGGAGCCCAGCGAGCTGGTGACCCAGGTGCGGGGCATTTTTCCAGGGCTTCAGCCGGTGACGGAGCTGCCTGAGGCCTATTTTGCCAACTCCCGGGAGGCGGCGTTCTCCCGCATGGCGGCCAGATGGCGGGAGAACAGCCCCCAGGCGGCGGCGTTGAAGCTGTTCGCGGCAGGAGAGCCGGACTATAAAGGGCGGCTGGCTGCTTTGGAGCGGGCCGGGGGCCAGCGTTCCCAGCGGATGGAGGACCCTGCCGCCGCAAGGGCTCTGTATGGAGAGCGGCTGTTCCTCTCCCCCAGTCAGATTGAGACCTACCACAGCTGTCCCTTCCAGTACTACTGCCGGTATGGGCTCAATGCCCGGGAACGCCGCCCCGCCCAGGTGGATGTATTGCAGTATGGCACCTTGATGCACTATCTGTTTGAGCAGGTTTTTCGGGAGCCGCCGGAGGTGCGGGCAAGGCGCACGCCGGAGGAGCTGGGGGCTTTGGTGCGGGCGCTCATACGGCAATATGCGGCGGAGAATATGGGGGGGGCCGAGCTGCTCTCTGGCCGGGAGCGTTACCGGCTGGAACGGATGGCCCAGTCGGCCTGCAAGCTGATTGCCCAGGTGGAGCGGGAGCTGGCCCAGAGCCTGTTTGTCCCCGAGCACCTGGAATGGCGGCTGGGACGGGACATGCCCCCCCTGCGGGTGGAGACCGGCCCAGGCAGAGCTGTCACCGTGGGGGGCACGGTAGACCGGGTGGACATCTACCGCAGCCCCAACGGCAAAAATTATGTGCGGGTGATTGACTATAAGACCGGCAGCAAAAGCTTTCGGCTGGGAGACGTGCTGTATGGACTGAACATGCAGATGCTGGTGTATCTGGCGGCGCTCACCCAAAGGGGCGGGCTGGAACCGGCGGGGGTGCTGTATATGCCGGCGGCGGAGCCCAGCGTCAGCGTGGACCGGGACGCGGACCCGGCAGAGGTGGCCAAGGCAGAGAGCCGCCAGCTGCGCATGAGCGGCCTGGTGCTGGATGACCGGGAGATTATTCAGGCCATGGAGGCAGCGGCCAAGGGGGAGTTTGTCCCGGCGGTATTGAAAAAGGACGGGAACCCGGACAGCCGCAGCTCGGTGCTGGGCGCAAAGGAGCTAAGGCTGGTGCTGGAATATTCCTTGCAGCTCATCGCCTCTATGGGGCGGGAGCTGGAGGAGGGCGCAGCCGCGGCCCGTCCCCACATGAAGAACCAGCCCGCCTGCCAGTACTGCCCCTATCGCCCGGTGTGCGGCAGGGAATTCAGCGACCGGGATGTGGAGAATGAGCGCATGACCCTAAAAGAGGCCATGGACGCCATAAAAAAGAGACAGGAGGAATCGTCATGGGCAAACAAGGAGCAGGACGGAGAAAGCCGGGAATAGGCCCCCGGCTGGCGTTGGGCATTGTGACGGCAATCAACCTGGCGCTGACCCTGGCGCTGGCAGTGCAGAGGAGGAAGGACACCCTGCGGGTGATTCAGGAGGGGGATGTGGTGAAGGTGCTGAAGGAGCGGAAGACAAAGAGCTCTTAAGCCGCCGGAGGATGCCGCCCTTGGCCTTGAAAATATAGTTAAGGCAGTTCGCACGGGCGTGCCCGCGCCGCCGCGTTTACGATAAAGCATACACACTCCCGGCCCTGTCCGCATAGGATAGGCCGGGAGCGTTGCTTTTTGCCGCGCCCCCTGCCCGACAAACCAGAAGAACAGAGGTGACCTCTATGCCCAGCCCTCTTGCCAGCGGCATTGACATTTCCCAGTTCAACGGCAATGTGGACATTGCCGCCCTGCGGGACAAAGTGGACTTTATTATTATCCGCTGCGGCTACGGCGACGACTACCCTTCTCAGGACGACACCCAGTACCGGGCCAATGTGCGAAAATGCCTGGATAACGGCATACCCTTTGGGGTGTATCTCTACTCCTATGCCCGCAACCCCACCATGGCCAGCAGCGAGGCCCGGCATACCCTGCGGCTGTTGGAGGGGCTCACCCCCCTTTACGGCGTGTGGTATGACCTGGAAGACAGCACCCTGCCCACCGGCCAGGCTCTGATTGACAACTGCCTGACCTACTGCAGCGCTTTGCGCCAGGCCGGGTATTACTGCGGCCTTTACGCCTCTCTCAGCTGGATGCGCACCCGGCTGAACAGCCCACGGCTGGCCCACCTGGACCGGTGGGTGGCCCAGTGGGGGCCGGACCTTAACTGGCCGGACGCGGGCCTGTGGCAGTACAGCGACAGGGGAATCATCAACGGCAGAGTTTTTGACATGAACCGGGCGTTTCGGGACTACCCGGCGATTATTGGAAAAGGAGAGTGGACCGACATGACCAAGGAGCAGGTTCGGGAGCTGGCCCGGGAGGAGGCCCAGCGGGCCGTGCGGGAAAACGAGTCCCGCTACCGCACCATTGGCGATGTGCCCGGCTGGGCCCGCCAGCAGGTGGAGGAGGTGTATCGCCGGCTGGAGCTTACCGGCTCTGGCACAGGCGGGGAGGATAACACCCAGATTGACGCCAGCCCCACCTATGTGCGGGTGCTGGTGGTGCTGCACCGGCTGATGGAGGCCCTGGGGCCCGAGGCCTTTATGCGGGCGCTGGAAAAGGAGCCGGAGCAGGACGCAGGGAACTCATGACCCTCTGGCCTGCGCTGGGACAAAGCAGCCCCGGACAACCGGCCCGGAAAATGGGCCGGGGTGAGTCCGGGGCTGCTTGTTTTGGAATTCGCCCCAGGAGGCTTGCCAAGGACTGGCGGGGCGGGTGAGTGTCCTACCGCGCATTTTATTTCCTTCACGTCCGGGAACCCTTGTAGAGGCGGAGCTGCGTGTCCTCCCGTCTCTCCCAGGGTTCCGGTACTTCCGGATGATATCCACCCCTACAATAAAACCTGCGACAGGGACACTCCCCGGGATGGCGGCCGTTACCGCGATTTCTGACTGTCTATAAGGGCCGGCTTCTGCCCTGGCTCCCTCTTTTCTGTCTGTTTGGACATTCTCCCGCAAAAGGAGTGCCCAAAACCGAGAGTTTGTAAGCAGGGCTTTGGTGAGCGTTCAGAAAAGCTTCGTCTATCTTTTCAACAGGGATAGGTTTCTTGGGGACAAAGCTCCTCAGCCGCCGGAGGCTGTTCCATTGTCATAAGCTCATTCTTCAGACATTCCCCCGCAAAATAAACTCTACCATTTTTCGCCTGAATGTGGTATACTATTTTTATCTGACCAACAACGCAAGGGGGATATCTGATTATGTGTGGATTTGTAGGCTTTGCCGGCGACCCCAACGAGGGCGTTCTTCACGCCATGACCACTGCCATTGCCCACCGGGGCCCTGACGACGCGCAGTATTATCAGGACGCCCGGGTCTCTCTGGGCTTTCGCCGCCTGTCCATTATCGACCTGGAAGGAGGCCGGCAGCCCATGCTCAACGAGGACGGCACCAAGGTGCTGGTCTTTAACGGCGAAATATACAACTACCGGGACCTGAAGCGGGACCTGCTGGCCGCGGGGCATGTGTTCACCACTGCCGCCGACAGCGAGGTTCTGCTGCACGGCTATGAGGAATACGGCCCCGCTCTGCTGAACAAGCTGCGGGGCATGTTCGCTTTTGTCATCTGGGACAAGGAAAAGGGCGAGCTGTTCGGGGCCCGGGACTTTTTCGGCATCAAGCCCCTTTACTATGCCCGGATGGGAGAAAGCTTTCTTTTTGGCTCGGAGCTTAAAAGCTTTCTCCACCACCCGGACTTTAAAAAGGAGCTGAACGAAAGGGCCTTGGAGAGCTATCTGAGCTTTCAGTATTCCCCTGGGCCCGAGACCTTTTTCAAGGACGTGTACAAGCTGCCCCCGGCCCACTATTTTATGTACCGGCAGGGGAGCATGGAGACCACCCGCTACTGGCTGCCGGAGTTCCGCCCGGAGGAGGACCGCAGCTTGGAGCAATGGGTGGACGACATTGAGAAAACCTTTGACGACAGCATTGAGGCCCATAAAATCAGCGATGTGGAGGTGGGCTCCTTCCTGTCCTCGGGGGTGGATTCCAGCTATGTGGCCTGCTCGGCCAAGGTGGACAAGACCTTTACCGTGGGCTTTGACAATGGGGAGCGGTACAATGAGACCAGCTATGCCCGGGAGCTCTCGGAGCTCATACCGGTGAAAAACATCAGCAAGGTGATTACCCCGGAGGACTTTTGGGGGAACTTCGCCAAAATTCAGTACCACATGGACGAGCCTTTGGCCGACCCCTCGGCGGTGGCCCTGTACTTTGTGTGCAATATCGCGGCCCAGCATCTGAAGGTGGTGCTCTCTGGGGAGGGGGCCGACGAGATTTTCGGCGGGTACAACATCTACAAGGAGCCTCTGTCCATGGCCTGGTATGAGAGAATCCCTCTGCCCATCCGGCGGCTCATTGGAAAGCTTGCGGGGGCTTTGCCCGCCCACCGGGGGCTGAACTTTCTGGTGCGCAGGGGCAAGCCTTTGGAGGAGCGTTTTATTGGCAACGCCTATATGTTCACCGAGAAGGAGCGCCGGGCCCTGCTGAAGCGTCCGGTGGGCGCGCCCTCTCCGGCGGCGTTGGTCAAGCCCTATTACGACATGGTGAAGGACCGGGACCCGGTGACCAAAATGCAGTTTGTGGACCTGAACATGTGGATGGTGGGGGACATTCTGCTGAAGGCGGACAAGATGAGCATGGCCAACTCCCTGGAGCTGCGGGTGCCGTTTTTGGACAAGGAGATTATGGCGTTGGCCGGGCGCATTCCCACCCGATACCGGGTCAACAGTGAGAACACCAAGTACGCCATGCGTCAGGCGGCGCTGCGGCGGATGCCGGAGAAGTGGGCGGGCAAGAAAAAGCTGGGCTTCCCGGTGCCCACCCGGGTGTGGCTGAAGGAGGAGAAGTATTATCAACGGGTTAAGGCGGCGTTTGAGGGGCCGGAGGCGGAGAAATTCTTCCACACCGGGGCTTTGGTAAAGCTGCTGGACGAGCACCGGGCCGGAAAACGGGACAACAGCCGGAAGGTCTGGACCGTATACACCTTTTTGGTCTGGTACAAGGAGTTCTTTGTGGAACGCTGACCTGCGGGGCTGCGGTTCGCTTTTGGCACAGGCTTAAAGGAAATGCTTTTGACGGTTTGGAAGGGACTTTGCGGGAAAAGTCCCTTTCCCTTCATTCAGGATTAGGGCTTGTTTGAAAATAGAGGAAATGACGAATTTTTACCCAGAAGGGGTTCATTTCAAGGAAAAAACGCAAGGCAATCTTCCGATTGGCGAGGATTTTTGACGCAGAAAGGGGCCCCTTCTGGGTAAAAAGACGGCGTTTCCGATTTTTCAAACAAGCCCTAA